>JAGFJG010000060.1 GCA_024102915.1 Caldilineales bacterium | reverse complement strand
GCTGATCACTGCCCCCTGACCCCCGTCCGCCCCCTGCCCCCTGCCCCCTGCCCCCTGGAAGCAATACCAGCGCCAATAAATACGCGCCCAGGCCGCCGATCACGAAGCTGCTCAACACCAGCAGATTGTTTGTCAGTATCAACGAGAACGCGCTTTGCAGTGGGATGCTGAGAGCGCCGTTCAACAGGGTCAACGTGTAGAAAGCAAGGTTGATGTTGACCGGATAGAACATGTCATCCGCGTCGAAGATGTTGTGCACCAAACCCGCTTCGCTCGTCCGATCCACCCAACTCTCCTTTGCCCACCAAAGATTCCAGGCTAAGGCCGGATCGTCGATGCCGTCACCGGGAACGTGCGTGAGGATGTGTGACGCCAGAGGCCATGTTAGCGCCAGGCTGAGCACCGCCAACAGAAGGACCACGCGCCAGGCATGGGTGCGAGACATGGGCCAAGTGTCGAGTTTCAGGTGTCAGGTGTCAAGTTTCGGATATCACGCTTTGTTTGGCGTGCGTCCCACGCCTGGAACACCTGCGCCGGAGAGAGTCCCTGTTGCCAGGGTTCAGGAACAGGCTGGGGTCGAGCCCGCGCTACCGTCAGCGCCCACACATCGCCCGCACCGGCGGCGCGCAAGGCTTCGCCGCTGGCGCGCAGGGTCGAACCGGTCGTGCAAACGTCGTCGATGAGCAGACAAGTCTCGCCTGACAAACTCCGGCCATTGACGGGGGCGAAAGCGCCGTTCACATTCTCGATGCGTTCTTTGCGGTTGAGATGCACCTGCGGCGGCGTGTGTCGGGTGCGGGCGATGACATCCGCGCGCATGGGGATGTGTTGGCTTCGCGCCACCTCTGCGGCCAGCAACTCACTCTGATTGTATCCGCGGAAGGCGAGGCGGTCGGGGTGCAGGGGCACAGGCACGACGCAGCCGAATTGAACGGGATGGGCCTGCAAATACGCGTTCAGATAGGCCGCCAACGGCGAAGCGAGTTGTCGTTTTCCCTGATACTTGAAGCCGTGGATGGCGAAGGTCACCGGGCCGCCGTAAAAGACCACACCTCGCATCCCTCGCAGCGATCCGAATCCCTTCCTCCGGCACTCCGCACAGGTATTGCGCTCGGTCAGCGGTTGCCCGCAGCGCACGCAGATTTCTTCACCCACCCATTGCGCCGCATCCCGGCACGCCTGACAGAAATGCGACCCCATCCGTCGGCAATACAGACAGCGCGGCGGGAACAGCGTATCGACAAGTGATTCAAGCCAGGCGCCGATGGGCATCGTCGTGAACAGGCTAACGCATCACGAGTCACGCATCATCTTCATGCCATGACAGACAACACGGCCAGCACATCGTTCCAACTCAATCGTTCAGCCTGTTCGGGGAACCAGGTGCGCAGCAAGTCGAACACGAAAGCGCGCAGATCATCGCCGAGGATGAGCAGGATGGCGAGGATGATGATGGCGATGAGCAGCAGAATCAGCGCATACTCAATCACGCTCTGGCCGGATTCGGAAAAGATGGAAGGCGAGTTTCGCTTCATAGGTGTGGGGAGAAGGCAAGATTAGCGGTCGCTGACAGGAGCAACGGATTTAGCCTGGGGATTGGCGGCAAGCCCTCGCGAGTCCTCGCTGGCAGGATCCTCTGCGCCTTTTACCCTGGCAGGGCGAGGGCTGAAAACCAGGCGAAAGACTGTGCCTGCCGCTTTGATGATCTCATTTTGCGAGATTTTAGAAGCGCCGCGCTGGCGGTCGGTAAAGACGATGGGCGTCTCAGCGACGCTAAAACCGGCATTCTGGATGCGCCAAAGCATTTCGATCAGGTAGGAATAGCCATCGGCCTGGATGGAATTGGGATCGATGGCTTGCAGCACTCCCGCTCGATAGCAGCGGAACCCCGCCGTACAATCGTGCGCCCGGAGTCCCAGAATCACGCGAGCGAAGCGATTGGCGCTGCGGCTCAGGGCCAGGCGATAGGCCGCCCAAAGTCGCACGCCGCCGCCGGGAACGTACCTCGATCCAATACCCAGATCGTATTTCTGCGTCAGTTCCAAGAGCGAAGGGATGTAACGCGGGTTGTGCGAGAAATCGGCATCCATCGTGATGATGCGATCATAACCCTCGTCAAGCGCCAGATTGAACCCGGACGTATAAGCTGTACCCAACCCCAATTTCTCCGGACGGAAAACAGCCTTGACCTGCCCATTCTCCTGCTCGACCAGACGAGCGACGACTTCGCCGGTGCCGTCAGGCGAATTGTCATCGATGATGAGGACGTGTAATCCAAGATCGAGGGCCAGCAGGCTCTCGACCAACGGGCCTATGTTCTCGGCCTCGTTGTAGGTGGGGATGATGGTGAGAACTTTTCCTGACATGATCACAATCACAGGGACAGTTGCCGGATAGGATGGCATTGTCCCGGAACCGCGGCATTCTAGCACAGCCCCATCGCATGCAAAAGTTCTGGCGAAGGAAAAGTCTCGTAAAAGTGAGGCGTGACGGGGTGGAAAGCTGATGCAATAGGCATCAAACGCCATGGCTGTACGTGAGCAGAGTGTGGTTCATGCTTTCGTGCAGTCTCTGGTCAGATCGCCCGGCGATCAATCGGGCTTCCCTGTATGTGAGCAACGCAGCAGCCCCAATTCATGGGGCGCAGTCTAGAAGCCGGGGCAATTCATGCCCCGGTGTGTGTCGCCTGGCGGCTGTCTCTGAAGCCATACCAAACTTATCCGCATCCCGTGTACCATGCCTCCTTGCCAGTCAAACTCTGTCGCGCTACAATCGACTGGATATTGTGCGGTGGCGGTAATGCGAATTCTGATGCCAGAAGAACATCACCAGTTGCATACGGCCCTGTCGCACATGGAGAGTGCAAAATCAGCAACCTTTGACAGAGGTTGCTTTGTGTTTGACGAACCGTAATGCCATTATCACCCTTCAAACTGCGCTGTCGCATCTGTAATCAACCCGTACCCTGGCCGCCACATGGCCCGCGCTGCCCGCGCCCGACCTGTCGAGGTCCACTCCAACCGCACCGCAACATCGTGTTCGACCCATTCTTGATCGAACCCATGCAGCCGGGCATGTGGCGCTTTCGCCACATGCTGCCGCAATTGCCCGTCCATCCTGTGACCTTGGGGGAAGGCGGCACGCCGTTGCTCGCCGTGAATGGCTTCAACTTCAATCTTTATGTCAAAAACGAAAGTCTGAACCCGACCGGCAGTTTCAAAGACCGGGGCGCGGCCATGTTGATCAATACAGTGGGGGAAGCGCAGACGGTCATCGATGACTCATCCGGGAACGCCGGCGCTGCACTCGCCGCCTATGCCGCCCGCGCCGGCATCAACGCCCGCATCTATGTGCCGGAAGCAGCGCCTGCCGCCAAAAAAAATCAGATCACCCGATATGGGGCGCAGCTCGCGCCGGTGGCAGGGAACCGGGATGAAGTAGCGCGGGTGGCGGAAGAGGCCAGCGCAGACGAAAACGTTTTCTATGCCAGCCATGTGTGGCATCCCGGCTATCCGTTGGGGTTACAGACAATCGCCTGGGAGATTTGGGAACAGCTTGGCCGCCAGGCCCCCGAAATAGTCGTGATGCCGGTGGGGAATGGCAGCCTCTTGCGCGGCGTGCGTTGGGGATTTCGTTCATTGCAAAAAGGCAAATACATTTCGCAGCTTCCCCGATTTGTCGCCGTGCAGCCGCTCAATTGCGCCCCTTTGCTGGCGCAGAGCCGGGGCGAATACAACCCTCGAGAATATCAGGCCGCCCCCACCATCGCCGACGGCGTGGCTGTGCCCAACCCGCCGCTCATGGATGCGATGTGGGCGGCGGTGCGCAAAACCGGCGGCGAAGTGATCGGCGTACCCGAAGACAAAATCCTGCCCGCACGTGACCATCTTGCCCAGATTGGATTCTTTGTCGAACCAACTTCTGCGCTCGCCCTGGCTGGTCTCGAACAAATCAGCCACACCCTGCCCGCTGATACAACCGTCGTTCTCATCCTCACCGGTCATGGCTTCAAATCAACCTGACATCATCGAATCTGTGCAGGAACTGGAAGACCGCCTGCCCATTGCGTTCAACGACAAAACGCTGGCTGTGCGCGCCCTCACCCATCGCTCCTATCTCAACGAGACGCAATTGGTGCACGGCGACAACGAACGCCTGGAATTCTTGGGCGACGCCGTACTCGACCTGATCGTCGCCGACATCCTGTACCAGCGCTTTCCCGAACAGCGCGAAGGCTCTTTGACGGCGATGCGCGCCGGGCTGGTGCGTCGTGAGACATTGGCCGAATTCGCCCGCCAGCTTGGCCTCGGTTCGTTCCTGCTGCTGGGCAAGGGCGAGGCCGAGAGCGGGGGGCGGGAACGAGACGTCATCCTGTGCGCGGCGTTCGAGGCGCTTGTTGGCGCCATCTATTTGGATCAGGGCATGGAGGAGACGACCGAATTTCTGAACACGCTTTTGGAGCCGACGCTGGAACCGCTTAGCGCCGGGCACTTCACCAAAAACCCCAAGAGCCAGTTGCAGGAATGGTCGCAGGCGGAACTTGGCGAAACCCCGCATTATGTCACTATCGCCAGCACCGGGCCTGACCACGCCAAGGAATTCACTGTGGAAGTGCGGATTGGCGGCAAGACATTCGGCACAGGGATGGGGAATAGCAAACAGCAGGCGGCCAAAGATGCAGCCCGCAGCGCCCTTTCGCAGCTGATGAGCTCGGGTCAGGTCACCGTCCTGCCTGTGTAAGATGGCGGGATTCCTGGCCGCAGGCGAATCCAGGCGGATTGGCCGGGTTCATCTTTCGGGGTTAGAACGATGCGTGTCCTGATCACGGGCGCCAGCGGGTATCTGGGCCGCCACCTGCTTGACGCATTGCCCGCCGACTGGGAAACATGGGCTGGCTATTTGCGAAATGCGCCTGCGCCCAGACCAACTGTGCAGTCCATCACGCTTGACATCGCAGATGCCGACGACGTCCGCGCCGTATGCCAAAGAATCAGGCCCGAACTGATCATTCACACCGCCATCGCCCGCGAACCTGATCGCTTCGAGGCTGTGATTGTCCGGGGCTCCGCGCACATCGCCAGCGCAGCGGCGGCGATTGGGGCGAAGCTGATTCACCTCTCCTCCGACATTGTCTTCGATGGTACGGAGAGCCGCTACGACGAAAACACCCGACCCGTGCCCGAACCAGTTCCCGGCCAGCAAGACAGGCTGACTGCGCATGGACGCGCCAAAGCCAGGGCGGAGCAGGCAGTTCGGGCGAGTCATCCCGATCCGATCATCGTCCGCACTTCGCTCATCTACGGATTCGAACCGCTCGACCATGCCACCACATGGCTGGTCGCCGGATTGAAGGAAGGAAAGCCCATCAATCTCTTCACCGACCAGGTGCGCTGCCCGATCTACGCGCCCGATCTGGCAGCCAGTCTGGTTGAATTGGCTGGCCTGCCATTCAGCGGTGTGATCAATCTGGTCGGCCCCACGGCGATCAATCGCTACAATTTCGGGCTGTTGCTTTGCCAGGCTTTGGGCCTCGACCCCGTCCCCATCATGGCGACCCCAACGCCGCCGGAGAACAACTCGCCACGCAATCTCATCCTCGATGATGCGCTGGCGTCTTCGCTGTTGACCGTCCGTCCTCGTTCGCCGGAAGAGGTCTGCCACAATGCCGGAAGACAGCCATGACGGGAGCGCAGATAATCTTCGTCGTCAGCCACACGTATGATCGGGCGCAGTGGCAGGCATTTGCACACTATTTCCAAGAACATGGCTACCGATGTTTCGCCTGGCTGATCGAAACGCCGTCCCTTCAATCCTGGTCTGGAACGGAGCGAATGGAACCTGAAACTTCGGAGACTGTCCGCATTCTCGTCTGCTGCGGGGCGGACGCAAGACACTTACCTGAACCCGGCCAACAATCTGATCCTCAGCCGCTTGCCATCCTTTTTCCGCCGACTCGTGCGGCCCTGAAGCTGGCAATCTCTCCACCGCTGTTCCCCGTGTGGCTGGCCTGGCCCGGACAAAGCCTTTCGCTGCGAGCCGCTACAAAGCTGGTGCGAGGCCCCATCAAAGCCCACCGATTCGACGGCATCCGGCCCGCCTTGCTCAATCAACCGGGCTGGGAGCGTGTGGCCTATGCGCTGCGCGTCTGGATCGAATCCTCGCTGGTTGCAGAAGACTGAACATGCGCCTACTCGCCACCGATCCAATCGTCTATCTGCTCGTGTTGGGCGGGCTGCTCCTCTCATTGGGGCTGGGATTTGTCACGCAGCAGGCGGCGATGATGCCCATCATCAATGCCATCGTCCTATGGCCTTTGCTGATCTGGTCGTTCCGGCGGGCGCGCATCGATGTGGCGCTGCGGCTGATCCTTTTCTGGGGATTGACGATCTATCTCGTGACAATTGTGGCCGGCCGAGTCAATCTCTCGTGGGCGCAGGGGGCTGTGCCGGGCAGTCTGGACTTCAATGCCAGCCATATCATGTGGCTCACTGGCTCCGAGTCCTTCACGCCGCAGCCGGAATTCTGGCTGGCCGAGCAGGCCAAACGCACGGGAATCCTGCTGGCGGGGAGTGTGATCAGCGCGGGTCTCATCCCACTCGTCGTCGCCGCCCGTGAACTGGCGATCCTGGGGCTGTGGACAGCCAATCTATTCGACGCCCCCAGCTTCCTGGCCCCGATCGTGGGGACGCCGCCCTGGATTCTGGCCGAGATCATCGCCTGGGTGGGGTTGGGCACGCCGCTGGCGGAACCGATTGTCACGGGCGATGTGCAGAGTCTGCTGACAAGACAACGCCGGCGCTTTCTCGTCATCGGCGCTGTCGCCCTGGTTCTATCGGTGGCTTTTCATTGGGCGCTGCCCGGCGTTGTACAGGCCATCATGCGCCCGCTGGTCGTCATTCCCTAGCTTTGCCACGCCGCAGCCGCCACACCCAGCCAACCGGATACCCGATCATTTTCGCCACATCGCCCACAACCCGAATGACCGGCACGAGCGCCAGCATATAGATTTTATCGGTCGAGTTGGGCGTGCGCCCGTCCGGGAAGGGCTGGCCCCACTTTTGGCGCAATCTGGTCACCGGCGTGCGACAGTAAGCGGCAAATCCCGCCAGGCCGATCAGCCAGAAAACCGGGTGAAGTAATCTGCCGAGGACGAGCAAGGCCGGCGCTGCAATCAGATAGGCGCCGTATCGAATGGCATGTCGCTTGCGCCAGAGATCGGCCTTGCCATCGCCGCGGGCATAGCGGTAGTACTGGCGGAAAAAGGCGGTCAACGAGCCGCGCGGCCGGAAATGGGCCACAGCCGACGGGGCGAAAGCGAATGAGCCATAATGGGCTCGCAAGTCGAAATCGAAAACCAAATCCTCGCAATAATCCAGCCATTCC
Organism: Caldilineales bacterium; assembly: GCA_024102915.1. Classification (GTDB taxonomy): domain Bacteria; phylum Chloroflexota; class Anaerolineae; order J102; family J102; genus JAGFJG01. The sequence goes on along the minus strand of JAGFJG010000060.1, from coordinate 32,764 downwards.
GGATACCCGCCCACCCTGGCCCAGGCGGATTTACGCAGGGCCAACGAGCGGCTGGAAGGCAAGAAGCTGGCCGGGTCGATCTCATTCACATCGGGCAGGACCGTGGCGCCCATCGCCATCTCAAACGGCGTTTGCGGGTCAGCCACGAAAAATCCGGCGACGGCCTGAACATCCGGGTTTTGGCGCAAGGGCCGAGTGATCTCCTCCAGCCATGTCGGTTCCAGCCGCACGCCGGCATCGGTGGCGGCGATGATCTCGCCTTTGGCCGTGGCAATGGCGATGTTGCGCCCGCGCGAGATGTTGGCCCCCGGCTCGACGATGACTCGCAGCGGCAGGTGGTCGGCGTAGGCCTCGATCTGCGCCACGGTGTCGTCAGCCGAGCCGCCATCGACGATCACGAATTCGTCCGGCTGCATGGTCTGCGCGAGAACGCTATCCAGCAGTTTGCGGATGGCCGGACCTTCGTTGAAGACGGTGAGGATGAGTGAGGCGGTCAAGGGTGGATGGGCAGTGGGCAGTGGTATTCGGAAAAGTATAAACTTATGGAGATGAGCAGCCAATATTCGGTGTTTGCGAGCGATGGAATTGCGATGCGATGGGAGAGCCGCTAGACTGCTGTGAATCCGAAAATCAAACCCATACTGAATTCACAAAAGGACCGAAAGCAATGAGCAAACCCCTTAAAGTCGCCATGATCGGCGTTGGCGGCATCGCCAAATCGCATATGCCCGGATGGTTGGCATCGGAATACACGGAAGTCGTCGCCTGTTGCGATGTGCGGGCTGATTCCGTCGCCCGCTGGCAGGATGAATTCGATATCAGTGTCGGTACGACAGAGGTTGCGGATATTCTCTACGATCCGGAAATCGACATCGTGGATATTTGCACGCCCAACCGCTCGCATGCCCCGCTCACCATCGCCGCGCTGGACGCCGGAAAACACGTGATTTGCGAAAAGCCGTTGGCCCCAACGCCGGAGGAAATCCGAGGCATGATCAATGCGCGGGATCGTTCTGGCAAGAAGCTGATGACGGCGCAACACTTTCGCTTTCATGGCAACTCGCAGGCTGTGAAACAGGAGATCGAACAAGGCGCGCTGGGCGAAGTCTATCACGCCCGCAGTTGGATGTTACGGCGAAATGGCCTCATCCCCACGCCCACCTTCATCCACCAGGAACTCAGCGGCGGAGGCCCCTGCATCGATATCGGCGTGCACATCCTCGACCTGACCCTGTGGCTGATGGGCAATCCTCAGCCGGTGGCGGTGACCGGCGTGGCCCGCGCGCCGCTGGCTCATCATGCAAACGCCTTTTCCTCATGGCAGGACGAACCTATCCCAACCAGTTTCGATACCGAGGACTTCGCCGCCGCTTTCGTCCGTTTCGAGAATGAGGCGACGCTGATTCTGGAGGTGAGCTGGCTGTTGCATCACGAGGCCGAGGTCGAAGATATGCAGATGTGGCTGTATGGCACCGAAGGCGGCTGTCATTGGCCTTCGGCTGTTTTTCTCGGAACCAACTACGCCACCCGCCAGCAATACAAGCGTATGTTACAATCGACAAAGGATAGAATGGAGCCGCACGCGCTCGAATGCGTGGAATTCGCCCGCGCTGTGGCCGAAGACCTGCCCTCGCCCGTGCCAGCCGAGCAATCGTTGCAGGTGATGTCGATCCTTGACGGCATTTACCGCAGCCAGCGGGAAGGCAGAGAGGTGCGGATAACAGGTAACAGGTAACAGGTAACAGGTAACAGGTAGCAGGTAGCAGGTAGCAGGTAGCAGGTAGCAGGTAGCGATTGTAAGTGCAGGCTGGCTCCCATGTAGTTCGCATCACGCACCGCAATTCATACGCGGAGGATCGGTTGATGAAAGACCCCATCGTATTCGACGCCCATGACAATTACGTGCTTGGACTAAGGTTCACGCAGGATGGCGGAACGCTGATCTCGTGTGGAATGGATAGCGTGGTCAAGTTGTGGTCGACGCAAGAGTGGCGTGAGTTGAAGGCAGTCCGTGCGCACGATAATAGCGTCAACAGCATCGCCCTGAATCCTTCCGGAACCATGCTCGCCACGTCTTCCACCGACCAGACCGTGAAACTGTGGTCGTTCCCTGCGCTTGATTTACTGCACACGTTGCAGGATCGGAAGCGCACTGTGTCCACCGTGACTTTCTCCGCGGATGGAGGCTGGATCGGGGCGGGTTCATACGGAGGCCGGGCGATGGTGTGGACGACGGCGGGAGAGCCGGTCGCCGGCATCGTCGCCAGCAAGAAAAACCTCAGTTCGGTCGCCTTCTCACCCGACAACGCCTGTCTGGCGACGGCCGGCCTGGGTGATGACATCCACATCTGGTCGCTGCCCGACGGTCAGCCAGCGGCAGTCCTCAGCGGCCACAAAACAGCGGTCGGCTCCCTCGCCTTCCTCGACCAGGGGCGCAAGCTGGTATCATGGGGTTACGACCAGACCGTGCGGGTGTGGGATGCGCAGTCCTGGCGACAGCTTGAGATCGTACCGATCCCCGAACCGGGGGCGCGCTGGCTGGCGCTCTCGCCTGACCAGCAATTCGGGGCGCTGAGCATGGAGGGGCGCGTGCCGGTGTGGCGGCTGTTCGATTGGGCAACAGTCGCCGATATCGACGTCGATGCCAAAGTCATTAGCAGCCTGGCCTTTTCGGCGGACAATCGCTGGCTGGCCGTGGGCGGGGCGGATCGTAGGATTCGAATATGGGATTTTGGAGGAGGAGATTAACATGGCAAACAACCCAATCAACCTCGCTGTCCGCTTCATCCTCGAAATTGCAGGGCTATTCGCGCTGGCTTTGTGGGGCTGGAATCAGTCCGATGGCTGGATGCGTTTTGTGTTGGGGATCGGCATCTCTTTATTTGCGGCTGTGGTCTGGGGCGTGTTCAATGTGCCGGGCGACCATAGCCGGTCGGGGTCAGCCCCGGTGCCGGTTCCAGGAATCGTGCGTTTGGGCATCGAACTGGCGTTTTTCATCGCCGCAACCTGGGCGTTGTTCGACCTGGGCCTGACCACCTGGGCCTGGGTCTTCGGCGGCGTCCTCGTCATCCACTATGTCGTGTCGTATGACCGCATACGTTGGTTGATCTCTCAGTAAACAAAAGCGCCGGTCAAACACAACCGGCGCTTTCTCATTCATGGACTGGAAATTACGCCCTGATCTCGCGGCGCTGGAAGAGCACGTACCCGATCGTGAAGAGCAGAATGGTGAGGGCGATCAGTCCGACCAAATGCGGCCAGATCAACTGAACGCTCTCGTCGAGCGGCAGAGGCGCGCCGGGAATTGCGCCTTCGTATTGGAATGGCAGCACAAGCCCCAATGACCGCACCGCCGGATGCAATACCGCCATCTCCACTTCGCTGTAAAGGGTGTTCGGCGACAGGCGACCGAACGCCAGCGCCAACTCGGCCCTGGCCAGTATCTCTTGCGCCAACCCGTATCGGATGGGTCGCACCGCCTGGACGACAGCACTGGAGATCATGCTCCAGAATACGGTGAAGAACAACCAGGAAGCGATTGACGCCATGGCCGCCGTGGCCGGTTGCCGAAACACGATCGAGAACAGTAGCGCCAGGGAGAGCCACACCGCCCCATAACAGATCGAGGCCAGCAGGAACAGCATGCTGCGGGCGAACTCCTCGCCTGAGGGCGGCACCCCCAGACCAATGATGCCGAGCCCGATGATCAGAAGCCAGATCGCTGTAAGGACGAGCGAAAGCGTGAACAATGCGCCGAGGAATTTTCCCAAAAGCAATGCATCGCGATAAATCGGTTGCGCCAGCAGCCGAGACATCGTCCGGCCCATGAACTCTGCGTTGATGGCGTCGAAGGTGAGGGCAATGGCAGTCAGGGGGATGAGGAAAGCCAGGAACGCGGTGAAGGCAGGGATAGGATCCTGACTCGTCGTGAAGAGATTGAGCAGTAGGAAACGATCGTCGATAGCGGAGGCTTCGCGCAGGGTGCGGATAGCGGCATAGACCGTGCCGAAGGCGGTGAGGATGATGAGGATATCCAGGATACGCATGCGGGCGCTGGTGAGATGATCGGCCATCTCTTTGCCCACAACCGCCCATAATCCTGTCCAGGGCGAGCCTTCGCGTTTCGAACGGGCAGGCATGGTTTCAACTTGCGCCGCCATTTTTCACCTCCCGGAAGTAATGCGTGTAGATGTCTTCGAGGTTCATGGTCTCCATATCCAGCTCCAACAATTGCGCGCCGGTGGCGACAGCGGCGCTGGCGACGGCGGAACGCTGATCGACCCTGGCCTCCACACTGTAAACGCCATCCACCTCCTTGCTCACCCGCGTGATATTGGGCAACTGGCGCAGCGCTGACTCCAGACCGGAGACGGGACGCTCGACCTGCAAGTGGATGCGATAGGCGCTGCCCAAAACCTGCCGGGCCAGGTCACTGACCGTACCCTCAAGCACCTTGCGGCCCTTCGAGAACAGGCCGACTCTGTCGCAGACAGCCTGCACCTGATATAGCAAATGCGAGGAGAGCAAGATGGTAATGCCTTCGCTCTTGAGATCATGGATGATTTCCAAAAACGAACGCGCCGCTTCCGGATCGAGACCCTGGGTGGGTTCATCCATGATGATGATTTGAGGCTTCTTGATCAGCACATCCGCCACGCCAAGGCGCTGTCGCATGCCACGCGAATAGGTGGCTACGCGCTTCTCGGCCACGTCGATAAGGCCCAGCCGTGTGAGCGCCTCATCGATGCGAGCGTAAGCTTCGGTCCGGGGGATGCCGTTCAGCTTGGCGATGTAGATCAGGTTCTCGCGCGCAGACAGTTCATCATAGAAACCCAATTCGTCGGGCATGTACCCGGTCACGCTCTTGACGCTGAGCGGCCTGCGCGCCGGATTCATGCCCAGTACGGTCACAGAGCCGGAAGAGGGCTCGGTCAATCCCAGCAGCATCAGGATGGTCGTCGTCTTGCCCGAACCATTGGGGCCGAGCAAGCCGTAAACCTCACCCTGGCCGACCTGGAGGTTCAGGTCTTTGACCGCTGCTACATCGCCGTACAGCTTGCCAAGTCCTTTGGTTTCGATCACCACTTCTTTCACGGCAAGGCCTCCTGCGCTCTAGCGGCGACCGAAGCGGGCCACGGCAAGCGCCACGACGCCCACGGCGATGGCGATCAGGACGATCCCGGCAACGCCCCACAGCGTCGAAGTCGTGACCGTGACGCGGAAGTCCGCTTTGCTGGCCGAAACCGATTCCTGGGGTTTGGCGTCGATCGACATCATGTAATCACCGGCGATGGCTTTGTCGGATGCGGTTACTTTCGCAGTGACGTTAGCTTGCTGCCCTGGCTCGACCTGTGGGATTTGATCGGGATCGAATGTCACCGACCAGCCCTGGGGCTGTGTGGCACTGAGCTTGATGGCGTGAGCGGCAGCCGAGCCGTTGTTCACCACCACCAGCGAAATCGGCGTTTCCTTGCCAGCCTCGACTTTGGCGGAAAGTCGGCCATCGGGTGCAGCGACGATCAGGCTGGGCTCACCGGTCACCCTCACCCCCAGGTCGAGCGATGCCTCGGCGTTTTCGGCCTGAGCGGTGACAGCGAAGGGATAGTCGCCCGCAGGCACATCGCTGAACGCCTTGGCATCGACCGTCAGATTCGTGGATTTATTCGCTTCCAACGGCATGTCCGTCACTTCTTTGCCAGACGACAGGAACTTCACCAGGAAACCTTCGGGGGCGACCGAAAGCAGATTGACATTCAGGTCCTCGTCGCCTTCGTTGGTCAGTTTGGCGTCAAAGCGAAAATCAGTGCTGCGCGAGCCTTGCAATACCGGCAGATCGGCGGTCATCGACAATTTCGGCGGCAGTTTTTCCTTGACTGTCAACGCCAGGGGCAGGCTCGTTTTGGCGACATCACTGGCGGCTTTAACCACAAAATCGAATGTGCCCGGTTGCAGATCCGCCGGGCCGGCCAGCTTGAGCGTGATCTTGCTGTCTTCGTCGGGAATGACATAGACCGAATTCACGATGTTACCGCCGCCCTGGAATGTGGCCGTCCAGCCTTCGGGCAGGCTTTGCATGTCCAGGTGCACGATCTGCGGCGTGGTCCCGGTGCGCAGAATCAAGGGAAAACTGATGCTCTCATCACGCCCCACAACTGCATCGGGATAACTCGTGAACACCAGGAGCGCGGGCAGACTTGTGTTGTTGTCAGGGGTATTGCCGCTCTGCGCCAGCGCCGGCAGAGGGGCGCCGAGCAGGGCGGCGACTACAAAGACCAAAAGAAAAGAATAGACGATGCGCTTCATTTGCGTGTCCTCCTGTTTCTGGGCAATTGAAGGCGAAAAATAGGTTGTTCAACGCGTGATCCTACGCCTCGTCTGTTAAGCGATGGTGATAGTTCATTGCAATTTTCGTAACAAACCGTTTCAGGGCATTGGCTGAAGCCGGTCTCTTTGGCCGTGCCACAATGCAGATGCTAGAATATCAGCCACTACTTCAGCGTGATCGCCATCCATGCTCGATTTGGCCATTGTCATCGTCAACTACAATACCAGAGACCTGCTGCGCATTTGTCTCAATTCGGTTTTCGCCAGTTCAGGCGACCTTCAATTCCATGTGACTGTGGTTGACAATGCCAGCAGCGATGAGAGCCTGGCTATGGTTCGGGCTGAGTTCCCCCAGGTCGGGGCGATTGCAGCCCCGCGCAACGGGGGCTTCGCCTATGCCAACAATATCGGCTTGCGCGGCTATGGGTTTGGGCTGGGCAAAACCCTCGTCGACCTGCCTCGCTACGCCCTCCTCCTCAACCCCGACACCGAGCTGCCCCCCGCCGCCCTGGAACAGATGGTCGCCCTCATGGACGCCCGCCCGGAACTGGGCGCTGCCGGACCCAAGCTGGTGTTGCCCGACGGCAGTCTCGACAAAGCCTGCCGCCGCGCTTTCCCCAGCCCCAACTCATTCATCTATCGCGGCGTCGGATTGAGCAAACTCTTCCCCAACAGCGAACGCTTCGCCCAATACAATCTCACCTTCCTGCCCGAAGACGAGGAGGCCGAGGTGGATTCGGTCGTGGGCGCGTTCATGTTGGTGCGCCGGGAAGCGATCGAGCAGGCCGGGCTTTTGGACGAAGCCTATTTTATGCACGGCGAAGATCTGGATTGGGCGTTTCGCATCAAGCAGGCTGGCTGGAAAGTCTGGTATTACCCGAAAGTGCAGGTTTTGCATCACAAGGGCGCGGCCTCGCGCGGTAACCCGCGGGTGCGCATCGCCTTTTATCAGGCCATGCACATCTTCGTGCGCAAACACTACCGCGCCCAGACACCCACCCCGCTTTACTGGCTGATCATGGCCGGCATCGCCGCAAAAGGCTCGGTCGATGTGGCCACGGCCTGGGTGCGCGCCCAGCTTGGGGCCAGGAGATCGCCGGCATGAAGCGCACCCGTTTCATCTTCCAGGTCGCCACCCTGTTCGGCGATCTGACGGCGGCTACCCTGGCGGTCTTTGTGGCCCACCGCCTGCAGCGAGCGCTGCGCCCAGGTTCGGTCGACCGCTTTCTGGTTTATCTGCCCTATCTGCTCGTCCTTCTGGCCGCGATTGTCCTGGTCTTCTTCTTCACCAAACGCTATCACCGCCGCCGGCCCGAAAGCCTGATCGACAGCATCTCGGTGACCGCATGGGCCGTGACCGTGGCGTGGCTGATGTCGTTGACAGCCGTTTATTTCTTCGCCAATCAGGAAAGCAATCTCCTCAGCCGCCAGATGCCGCGCGGCTTTGTGCTGGGCGTCTGGGCGTTGACGATCCTCTTCATCGGCGTATCGCGCTATGTGCTGGCGCGCGTCTTCATGTTCTTCCAGTCGCATGGCTACGGGCGGGATCGAGTTCTGGTGGTGGGGACCGGCGATGTCGGGCGGATGTTGGTGCAAAAGCTGGAGAGCACAAGCGGCGTCGGCCACGAGGTGATCGGCTTTGTCGAAACCAACAGCGATAACCCCACCATGGTCGGCGTGCCCGTGCTGGGCCGCCCCGCCGACCTGCCAAAAGTGATCGAAGAATATGCCGTGGACGAGGTCGTGATCGGCGTGCCCGAAGCTTCGCACCGGCAGTTGGTCAACCTGATCGCCCTGTGCGAGCGCGAGAAAGTCAGCATCAAAGTCTTTCCCGATGTATTCCAGATCATGGCCACCGAAGTGCGGGTGAGCGATCTGGCCGGGCTGCCGCTGCTGACCATCCGTGACGTGGCCCTGCGAGGCTGGCGGCTTTCCCTCAAACGCATCTTCGATCTGGTGTTCAGCGTCCTCGGCCTGATTTTCCTCTCGCCGCTGATGTTGCTCATCGCCCTGCTGGTGAAGCTGGAATCGCCGGGGCCGGTTTTCTACATCCAGGAAAGAATGGGCCTGGACGCCCGCCCCTTCCCCATGCTCAAGTTCCGTTCGATGCGCACCGATGCCGAGCAAACGGGGCCGGGCTGGACGACCGAAAATGACCCGCGCAAGACGCGCCTCGGCTCGCTGCTGCGCAAGATCTCCATCGACGAACTGCCGCAACTCATCAATGTGGTGCGAGGGGATATGAGCCTGGTGGGGCCGAGACCCGAACGCCCGGTTTATGTCGAGCAGTTTCGCCAGTACATCCCCCGTTACATGGACCGCCACCGCGAGAAAGCGGGCATGACCGGCTGGGCGCAGATCAACGGCCTGCGCGGGGACACCAGCATCGTCGAGCGCACCAAATACGATCTGTGGTATATCGAAAACTGGTCGATCTGGCTCGATTTCAAAATTTGTTTTCGCACGATCCTGAGCATGTTCGGCGACCGCAACGCGTATTGAGAGAAGACGAGTTATGTTATGTGGAAACCAGCTTGTCTGTCTATCCGATACCGTATGAAATGCGGAAATCTGTCCGCAATTGACGCCTGAAAAGGAACATAATACGGAATGATTCTGCCCAATTATTGTTCGGTTCGAGCGCTTCGCGCTCGAACCGAATGTGCACTGATTAACGACTTGAAGTTGGATGATAGTGCGTCCATTGACATTCCCCCTGGATATACCGTTTTCTGCGACATGGATGGAACATTGGTCGATACTGATTATGCCAACTATTTGTCCTACAGGCGCGCGGTAATAGAAGCGACGCGCGGAATGCATGATGTGGAGTTCAGCAATGAAAGGCTCAACAGGGAAAGCTTGAGGAAACGACTTCCATCATTATCTGCTGCGCAATTAGAACTGATCACCTCTCTTAAGACAGAATATTTCATAGAATTTGTCTCCGAAACTCGCTTGAACACAGCGCTGGCGTGCTTGATCACCAAGCATCGTGGTAAAAACCCAATAGTCTTGGTGACGCGCTGTCGAGAAATGAGAGCCGTGGAAGTTCTAAAGCATCACAAAATGCTGGAATGCTTTTCTCGATTGATTTGCTGGGAGGCCTTGCCTCAGGGTGGATCGTCAAATAAGCACGGAAACGCCATAAGCTTAATGGGAGTGTGCCAAGAAGCCGTCATCATATTTGAGAACGATAATTTCGATGTTGAACAAGCGATGCTCGCGGGAGTATCTGGAAGCAATATCTACAGAGTTAGTTCCTGGTCTGAGTGAGTTATCATGTACCGATTTCAAATTAACGCCAACAATTACTTGTCTAAACAAACGACAGCATTCTTCCATGTGCCGTACACTAGAATGGGGAATCCAGGCAATCCGGACTATCTCAATAACCTGAAAAATACCTTCAACAATTTCTCAGAAGACAAATTGTTGGCTGCCGTACAAGATTTACACAACACTCTGCTAGAAGACCTGTCTCAGATCTCCAAGTTGCAGAGAATCAACCCAATAGTCGTGTGTGTTGTCCCTAGAGCAAAAGCCGAAAACGCTTACCATAGGAATCAGCAACTATTTCGCGCTACAGTCCAAGACGTTATTAGGTTAGTCCATGGTTTTGTTGACGGCACGAGCTATTTGCGCCGACATACAAACACCAAGACGACACACCTACGCAATCCGGTTTCTAATTACATAAATGATGGTCCGGAGCCTTATCCGGGAATTACTGAACAGACCTGTGATATTTCAACCGATGTTGCGGGTAAGAATATTTTGCTCATCGACGATATATACACGCCTGGCGTTAATATAGATGAAGACGCAATCAACGCCCTATATAATGCAGGCTCGAAAACGGTGACTTTCTATGCCGTTGGAAAAGTACAGAGGTATTGAGATTATGAAGTTTACAGAAAATGCAATTAATGTAATGGCTGCCAGAACTTGCAAAGGAATCGGCAAAGCATGGATAACAAAAAATCTTTCTACCCCTAAGCGAGAATCCGAAATTGTAAAGCTTGTGAATGGCTCATCTAAAACTGGTAGCCAATTAACGGTTGACGAGTTCAATGGTAAAAAGAACTTGATAAAAGGCCTGCTTGCTAAGTCAGAGGGCGAGATTGATGGAGTTGTCGCACTGGGAGATGATGATTTTCCGCCACATAGAGGGGCTGTAAAAAATAGCGAAAAGCCGATTTTTGTTTTTTATCGTGGTAATCTGTCTCTTTTAACAGCAGACAGCAAAAATGTTGCTGTAATTGGCTTGCTTAATCCCGATCAAGAGATAGAGGCTGTGGAGAGGGAGTTTGTGGCCAGAATGGTGGAAAATGGGGCTGTAATAGTAAGTGGTTTGGCTTTTGGATGCGATACTATTGCGCACAGGCAAGCCCTTGACTCTAAGGGACGTACAGTGGCAATTTTGCCCGGCCCACTGAATGATGTTTTGCCTGCAAAGAATCGTGGCCTAGCTGAGGAGATTGTTAGAAACGAAGGTTTGTTGATTTCTGAGTACTTGACCAGTGCCAAGTCAAAAATGGAATTGAGTGGACGATATCAAGAAAGAGATCGACTGCAAGCTTTTTACAGTAATTCGATTGTTCTGATCGCAAGTTTCGCAAAAAACGATATCGGCAATGACAGTGGATCAAGGTTAGCGATGGGTTATGCAAGAGATTACTCAATACCGAGAGTTGTTATCTACGATGAAGAAAAGGATTCTAATAATCCAAAATATGATTTGAATAGACAAATAATTGGCGAGGATGCAAGTGTGTATGTGGTGAGCAGGCTAAATATTTCATCTGCTGTATCCGATATATTGCTGTTGAAGCCGAATATAAAAATGCAGCCAGTTCAGCAGAGCTTGATATAGAGGTGATGCAATGCACCTGCATAACAACGCCATCAACTCGGGCGTGCAACAGCGCCGCTTCGCCCTGCTTTTGCACGCCGGTTATGGCGAACACTAGGCAGACGGCTTTAACCGCATAACCGATCATATCGGCAGGCGTTGGCGAGGGTTTCGGGTCTCTGTCATCCTGTGGTATCATACCGAAATCACAACCATTAGCACTCTCTTAGCAAGAGTGCTAATTTTTCGTCCTGACCATTCATGGCCGAATCCCTTTCCCCGTACACGCCAGACCTGACCCCTCGCCAGCGCACCCTGCTCGGCCTAGTCGTGCGCGAGTTTGTCACCAACGCCGAGCCGGTCGGGTCGCGCATCTTGGTCGATAGTTACGAGTTGGGCGTCTCGTCCGCCACCGTGCGCAACGACCTGAAGGTGCTCGAAGACCTGGGCTATCTCACCCACCCGCACACCTCGGCCGGGCGCGTCCCCACCCACAAAGGTTATCGCTATTTCGTCCAGCACATCGTGCAGGAATCGAATTTGCCGACGATGCTGGAAGACACCATCCGCCATCAGTTCTATCAAATCCAACAGGAACTCGACCAGTGGGTGCGGCTGGCGGCCAGTGTGCTGGCCCGCACCGCTCAAAGCGCCGCCATCACCACCATGCCGCGCTCGCCCAGCACCCGCTTCAAACACCTGGAATTGATCAGCCTGCAACCTCAGGCGGCGCTCATGGTGCTGGTGCTGGCAGGCGGCAATGTGCGCCAGCAGTTGATCGCCCTGGAAGAGGCATGGAGCCAGGGCGAGTTGAGTCAAGTCAGCGCTCGCCTCAATGACGCGTTGTCCGGGCTCGATTGCACGCAGATCGAGCGGTTGGATGAGGATATCGATCCGTTCGTGCGCCAGATGATCCGCCTCGTCGCGTCCACGCTCTGCCACGAAGATGACCGCACCGACCGCATTCATCGTGAGGGGCTGTCCAACGTGCTGGCAGCGCCGGAATTCGCTGAGAGCGACGAAGCGCGGCGCTTTATCGAGGTGTTCGAGGACCCCAACGCCTTCGAGCCGATCCTGTATGAAGTGCGCAAGCTGCCCGGCGTGCAGGTGATCATCGGCGGCGAGCGCCCGTACGACAATCTCCCCGACATCGGGCTTGTGCTCTCGCGCTACGGGCAGCCCGATCACGGCACCGGCATTCTCGGCGTCATCGGCCCCATGCGCATGCCCTATGGCCGCACGATATCCGCCGTGCGATTCATGTCGGGCCTGATGAGCAGCCTCGTCGCCAATCTCTACGGCGATGAAGAAATCCAGTCGTAGAGTAGATCATGGTATGAAACTGAATTACACAGCTTCAAGACGATCATGCGGGGGACACCCCCGCTCCCCCAAACCCCCTCGAAAAGTCTGTGCGTATAACTCAGTATTGTGTAAACGGCGAGACCTTACGGGGGGTTTCAGGGGGACGTAGTGCCCCCTGAATGGGGGTTCCGGGGGTATCCCCCGGAGAAAATAGTCTGCAATGTAATCGCTCCTGTTTGAGCCAATATTATTCACATATCCAATTAAAAACCGATCCAGAATCCACCATGTCAGACAGCATACCGAACGAAGACGCACAACCAACAGAAATGTCCGAAACGGAGACTCCTATCATTGAGATCGAGGAGACTGCCGCAGCCGGGGAGCAGCCGCAAGACGCCGTCATTGCCGAACTGGTCACAGAACTGACCAACGCCAAACGCACCGCCGATGAAGCGCAGGATCAGGCGTTGAGGGCGCAGGCGGAGTTGCAGAACTTCCGCCGCCGCAAAGAGCGCGAAACCGAAGAGCGGGTGAGCAACGCCAACGCCAGCCTGCTCAAAGACATCCTGCCCGTGCTCGACGATTTCGAACGAGCGGTCGCCAACGCCCCTGCCGGCCTGCCCGTCGACGAAGGCAGTTGGGCCGATGGCTTCCTGCTGATCCAGCGCAAGCTCCAGGCTTTGCTGGAGAAGTCCGGGGTCAGCGCCATCCCCAGCGAAGGCGACTTCGATCCCAACCTGCACGAAGCGATCAGCGTCGAGCCCAGCGAAACCGTCGGCAGCGGCGAGATCATCGCCGAAGTCCGCCGGGGCTACATGCTGAATGGCCGGGTCTTGCGTCCGAGCCAGGTGCGAGTGGCGCTATAGAACCCGGAGCGCACCCGCAACGTATTGAGATCATCATTTCCCCGGCATTTTTACTCTGACCCAAACGCCAGTTCTCTCCCACACAACATCATGTCTAAAATTATCGGTATTGACCTCGGCACAACCAACTCGGTCGTCGCCGTTCTCGAAGGCGGCGAACCCGTCGTCATCACCTCAGCCGAGGGCGGTCGCCTCATCCCCTCGGTCGTGGCTGTGAACCCCAAGAATGGGGAACGGATGGTGGGCCAGGTGGCACGCCGCCAGGCCATCACCAACCCTGAGAATACAATTTTCTCGGTCAAACGTTTCATGGGACGCAAGTTCGACGATCCGGTTGTACAGCGCGGCCAGGAACACGTGCCCTATGCCATCTCCGCCGCGGCCAATGGCGATGTGCGGGTGATGATGGGTGGCCGGGATTACGCCCCGCCCGAAATCGCCGCCATGATCCTGCAAAAAATCCGCACCGACGCCGAAGCCTATCTGGGGCAGCCGGTGTCCCAGGCAGTGATCACGGTCCCGGCCTATTTTAATGATTCCCAGCGGCAGGCAACCAAGGATGCGGGCAAAATCGCCGGCATGGAAGTGCTGCGCATCATTAACGAACCCACCGCTTCCGCCCTGGCCTATGGGCTCGACAAAAGGCAAGAGGGCAAGATCGCCGTCTACGATCTGGGCGGCGGCACCTTCGATATCTCGATCCTCGATGTCGGCGACGGCGTGTTCGAGGTGCTGAGCACCAACGGCGACACCTATCTTGGCGGCGATGACTTCGACCTGCGCATCCTCAACTGGCTGGCCGACGTGTTCCAAACCGAGCACAACATCGACCTGCGCCAGGATCGCATGGCGTTGCAACGCCTGCGGGAAGCTGCCGAGAAAGCGAAGGTTGAGCTTTCAACCGTGGTCGAGACCGAGATCAACCTGCCCTACATCACAGCCGACGCCTCCGGGCCGAAGCACCTGGCGCTGACGTTGAGCCGGGCGCGGTTGGAGCAATTGACCGAAGACCTGATCCAGCGCTCGATCGGCCCCTGTCGCCAGGCCCTCGCCGACGCCAATCTCTCCATCGACGAAATCGATGATGTCGTGTTGGTGGGCGGCATGACCCGCATGCCGGCGGTGCAAGAGGCCGTGCAAAAGCTCTTCGCCCGTGACCCGCACAAAGGCGTCAACCCGGACGAGGTGGTGGCCGTGGGCGCAGCGATTCAGGCGGGCGTGCTGGCGGGCGATGTCAAGGACATCCTGCTGCTCGACGTCACGCCGCTGACGCTGGCCATCGAGACCCTGGGCGGTGTGGCCACGCCGATGATCGAGCGCAATACCACGGTTCCGACCAAAAAGAGCCAGTTCTTTACCACCGCCGCCAACAATCAGACGCAGGTCGAGATCGTGGTCAGCCAGGGCGAGCGCCCGATGAGCAAAGACAACAAGCTCCTGGGCAAGTTCATCCTGGACGGCATTCCGCCCGCCCCGCGCGGGGTGCCTCAGATCGAAGTCACCTTCGACATCGACGCCAACGGCATCCTCCATGTCAGCGCCCAGGATAAAGCCACGGGCCGCCAGCAGTCCATCAAAATCACGGCCAGCTCCGGCCTGAGCGACACAGAGATCAACCGCATGGTGGAAGAAGCGGAAGCGCACCGTTCCGAGGATGAGGCGCGGCGAGCGTTGATCGCCGCCCGCAATCGCGCGGATGCTGTCGTCTTCCAGACAGAGCGGGCGATGGCGGAAGCCGGGGATCGGTTGCCCGCTGACCTGCGCGCCTCGCTCGATGCGGATATCACCACGGTACGAGAGGCGATGACCGGCGAAGACCCGATCGCCATCGAAGACGCCACCAATGCCTTGCATGATCACTCGCAGGCTATCGGCCAGTATTTGTATGAGGCAGCCGCTGCGCAATCCGCCGAAACGCACGCGGAGGATGAAGCCCCGCAGGCGGAGGCGAGTGAGGATGAAACCGTTTTCGAGGGTGACGAACCTGCGCCTGTCGAGGATGCAGAGGGCGAGCCCGAACAACCGGTGGATGACCCAGCCTGATCGCACAGGCATCATTTGCAATTCGTAAAGGCTGGATTGTCGGTTTACACAACGCGGAGTCCAGCCTTTTTTATAGCATCAGGATTAGACAACAGTGTCCCGTACAACCACGACGGCGACGAAAATGGACGAGTATGACGATAGGACGAAATGAAAATTGTCCACCTTCGTCACATCGTCACATCGTCTGTACATCATCGCACCGCTTGCGAGCAGCAGTGCAAAATCTAAACCGTACCCATCCCTCTGAACCGGTTTGCATTGTGAACCGTGAAAGACTACTATTGACCCATCGCTCGGTTTCCGTCATTCGCCCAACCTGACTAGATCGCCCGCCCACACAATGGCTATCACATCCGCCTCGATCACCCCAGCGCCGCAACGGGGCATACGCCAGATCGATCTGCATCGAGATCTCGGCGCCATCGCCGATCTGATCGACGAAGCGTTCTCCAGTGAATTGGACGCGGCTGGGCGCTCCTCGTTGCGGGATATGCGCACGATGGCCCGGCTGGGGCCGCTGATCTATTTGATGGCGCCGCCCGGCAGTGGAGGCAGCGGGTTCTTCCGCGGGTTCGTGTGGGAAGAGGACGGGCAGATCGTGGGCAATGTCACCATCCAACAGGTGGATGGCTATGGCCGCCGTTGGATGCTCGCCAACGTCGCGGTCAAGGAGGGTTATCGAGGCCGGGGCATTGGCCGGGCTTTGATGGAACAGGCGATCAATCGCATCCGCCAGATTGACGGCGAGTGGGCGATTTTGCAGGTTCGCCGCAACAACGACATCGCCCGCAGCCTTTACGATCATTTGGGCTTTTCGGAAGTGGTGACCGAAGTCCAGCTCCGCACGCGGATGACGCCTCCCGCTTCCAGTCTGCCATTGCCGGACGATCTATCACTCGAACCCCTGTATTACAACGATTGGAAGAAAGTGAGCCATTTGTTGAGGAACTCACTGCCCGAACTCGCCCGCTGGTGGCATCCCGACCGCAATTCAAACTTCCGCTCCAGCAGCGATTCTACAATCGGCCGGCTGTGGGGCCAGCTAACGGGCGGGGGCTACCGCCGGAGGTTGGGCGCATTTTGGCGCAACGAACTTCTGGGCGTGCTCGATGTCGATACCAGGCCGCGCGGCGATCACCGCCTCGATCTGCTCCTTCACCCGCATGTGCGCGGCCAGTGGGAGGCCAGCCTGCTCCATTATGGGCTCAATCAACTTGGCCTGCACCCCCGCCGCCCGGTTGCCGCCTTGCTTTATGATTATCAGCCTGATGCGATTGCGACGCTGGAAGAGCAGGGCTTCCATCGCGCCAGCGAGCTTGTGACCATGCGCAAACGCATCGTTCACCATTCCGAACGATACCGAAATCGATCAGGGCAGGAATAACTTTCAACTATGGCGACCTCCGAAGAACGCATGCGAGTCCTGCAAATGGTGGCGGATGGTACGATCTCTGCCAGCGACGGCGTGAGCCTGTTGGAGGCGATGAACAGCCGGACGCAGAACGAACAGCCGCAATATGCGGGCAGTCAGGCGCGCTGGTTTCGCGTCCGCGTCACCGATCTGCGCACCGGCAAAGATAAAGTCAATATCAATATCCCCATCGGCCTGGTCAACGTAGGCCTGAAAATGGGGGCCAGGTTTGTGGAAGAGGATCAGGATATCGACTTCGATGCGCTGGCAGCCGCCGTGCAGGCTGGGCAAACCGGGCGCATTCTTGATGTCGAAGATTTGGAAGACAACGAGCGCGTCCAGATCTTTGTGGAATAACAGCGCCGGGCATAGCGCTTATGCCCGTGCAAGGAGATGAATCGATGGCGAGAATACTGCTCCGTATTTTCATCAACGCCCTGGCGTTGATCGCAGCCGCGTACTTCGTCGATGGCGTAGGTTGCAGCGAACTCAATGGCAGCGCCTGCATTCAGAGGCTGGGCGCGATTGATCTGTTGCTCGTGGCGACCATCTTCGGCGCGGTCAATGCTCTGCTCAAGCCCATCCTCAAAATCCTCACCTGCCCGCTGCAAGTCCTGACGCTGGGGCTTTTCACATTTGTGCTCAACGCTTTACTGCTCTGGCTGACCGGCGCCATCGGCGATGCTTTTAATATCGGTTTCGTGGTTGCGGGTTTCTGGCCTGCGTTTTGGGGTGCGCTGATCGTCTCGATTGCCAGCGTCATCGCCGGGATTTTCCTGCCCGACTAATCTGAAGTCACCATAAACGACGATGGACCACAGTCTATCGTCAACGGTCGGACAACGGCAGAGATATCAAACTGGCGGCTGAGTAGCCATTCGGCGTGATTGAAATCAACCCGCGCCTGGGTCCAGGAAATCGCCTGCGACCCAACCATCGCCCTGACCTCCGTCCGCCAGGGCGAAGCGGATCTGCCACCAGGTATAGCTATCGGCGCGCTCAGGGCCGCCAATGACATCCACAACAGTCCCCGGCGGCAGGGTGGTCACCGGATCGTAATTGGTGCCGGGGCCGCTGCGCACCCGCAGACCGGCATCGGCATTCACAGTCGCCACGCCGCCAACCTTGAGCACGCCAAGCGCCGCTTCGGGCGTCGGCGTCGCCGGTTCGGCAGTGGGTGTCGCTGGCTCTGGCGTCGGGGTGGGCGGCTCTGGCGTTGGGGAGGCGACGGACACGGTGGGGATAGGCGTGGGCGGCAGTGGGGTTGGTTCCGCCGCAGCCTGATTGCCGATGGAATTGAAGACGACATAGAACAACGCCGCTGTCAGCAGAATCGCCAGGAACGGGATTAACAGGGCGGCCCAGGGTGAACGAGGCCGCTGCTGTACACGGCGTGATTGATACTTTCTCTGACTCATGCAATCTCCATATCTGGGGAAAGGCTGGCGCGAAGTATACCACGCGCCAGCCCGGAAGCAAGCCTTAGCGTATCCATCAAAAACTCACAGACACCCCTGCCAACCAGTTACCCAAACTTATCCCAAATAAATTTGGGATAAAACTTGGGATAAACCACCTGCCTGCAACTGTATACGCCAATTCACAAATTTAACCCAAACTTATCCCAAATTTTTCCCAAATCGACAGGGCTGGCGGGAAATCATCACCCTTATGATTGGCCGCCTCGCCGTTTCAGCACATAATGCGTGCCTTTTTTGTCGCCGATTTTGAGCAACAAACCTTTGTCCACCAGATCAGCCAGGTCCAAGCGCAACGTCTCCGAACTCACATTGGGGCATAAGTTGCGATAATCGCTGTTGGTGATGCGGCCATACTGCTGCACGAATTGCAACGCCTGCATCTGGCGCTCATTCATGTTGTGTTCCCATTGCTGCATCTGGCCGGGCTGACCAACCTCGCGGCCCTTGCGCAGGGTGACGGTGAAGGCGTGGGGCGAGGCCTTGAAATCGGGGGGCGGATGCCCGTCGGCGATCATCGCCTCGATCATTTTGTCGATGCCCAAACCCAACTCCTCGATATACCCCCACTGCAACAGCCCGTTCACCAGGCGGGGATTGCGGCTGAAATGCTCGTCGACGATGTTCTGCAGGGTGATGTAACCTGGCAATCCGCCGGGCGAGGTCACCTCCAATCGGTCTCGATAGAGCAGCATCTCGATGCGGCGTCCGGCCACCCGATAGTCGCGATGGGCGACAGCGTTGACCAGCGCCTCACGAACCGAGACGCCCGGATACTCGGTCTGTTCCTGCCGGGTCAGACCCTTCACCACGGCCTGCTTATCCATCTCCTCCCAGGCCACCTGCCACGCTCGCTCGATGATCCGGGCCAGCGGGCCGTTGATATCCTCGCGGCGGCCATAGCCGATCTGCCCATGCTCGCCGCGGCGATCACTGCTGGCGAATTTGACGAAAGTGAGACCGCTCTGCGGCAAATAAATCTGCGGTTCCCGGCCAAAAAGCAGCAGGCCCATCACCGTGGCCACGCCTTCCGCGGTCAGCGCCCCGATCTGGCGCAGCAATGCTTCGGTGGAACCGACAAAGCCGCGCGGTTGGCGTCTGCGCCGGTATTCCACATATTCGGCCACAACCTCCATGTCGAAATCATCGATGCTCGTGCCGGCGATCGGTTCGAGTTCATAATCGCCGCCGGCCCGCGACGAAACCAGCGAGGTCAGATCGGTGCCGGTCTGCAAGACATTCTGATTCCCGCGGCGGGCCAGTACACGCCCATCGATCAGACTGTGCAACTCGTTGCTACGCGGCACATTGAGGACGAGTACAGTTCCCTGCGGCAACTCGAACGTCTCGACCTCGACGCGCAATGGCGGTCGAATCCGGTACAGCGACATTTGCAGCAGATTCTCGATATCCTCGACCACAATGCCGCCCGTCACCCGCCCGCTGGCATTGGCCCCAACGACGATCTGGCCGCCCTCGCTGTTGGCGAAGGAGACGATTGTTTCCAGGATGGGATTGGGGTCCAAAACGCCCTGGAAATCCAATTGCAGACCGGGCTGCCGCTGCAAAAGCTGGGTGATAGCCATCGCTAACCTGAAGTCACAAAGAGCTTAGTAGTTTTTACTCGACGATGGACGACAGACGATAGAACTCGTTTTGTCAGTGCATCCGCCATCGTCCATCGTCAACGGTTGGTCAAAAGTAGCGGTCTCAAACTAACGTCAGTTTACCATTTAGCTGATTTCAGCCTGGGCGTCTTCGGGAGCGTCCGCCGCCTGCACAGGCAGGGCATCCGCTTCGGCCATAACAGGCGGAGATTGTTCGTCGTCCTTGGTCGAGACATCGACCACCCGCGCCGCCGAAACGAGCTTGTCGCCGGGCTGCAATCGCAAACATCGCACCCCGCGTGAAGCCCGGCCCTGGATGCTGATTTCATCCGAACGCATGCGCATGGCCAGCCCGTTCAAAGTCATAAACGTGATGTCATCGTCTGGCCGCATCTCGCGGGCGACCACCACCGGTCCGGTTTCGTCCAAACGGCTGTGATCGGTAATCCACACGCCCTGGGTGTAGCGACCCTTGACGGGCAAATCGTCGAGTTCAACCCGCTTGCCCCAACCCTGCTCAGTCACGACCAAGAGGGTTCCCTTGCCGCTCACGGCAGCCAGACCGGCGATGCTGTCTTCGTCGCGCATATTGATCGCCATCACGCCCGCCGCCGTGCGGCCCATGGCTCTGACAGAATCCTCGTGAAAACGCAGGCCTTTGCCCAGCTTCGTGACGACAACCACGTCCTGATTGCCGTTCGTCAGTTTGGCGCGCACCAGCTCGTCGCCATCGACCAGATTGATGGCAATGATACCGGAGGGGCGCACGCGGGCGAATTCGGACAGCGGCATGCGCTTGATCCGGCCTTTGCGAGTGCACAGGATGATGAATTCGGAATCCTCGAAATCCTCGACCGGGATCATGGTCGTGACCTGCTCATCCGCCTGCAAATTGAGGACGTTGTTGATATGCAGGCCCTTGGCCGTGCGTCCGCCTTCCGGCAAATTAAAGGCGCGCTCGGAATAAACGCGGCCCAGATTGGTAAAGAAGAGTATGTGGTCGAGCGTCCGGGCGAAGAAGGCCTTGACGACGACGTCCTCTTCCTTGGTCTCGATGCCGCGCACGCCTACGCCACCGCGCCCCTGCGCCCTGAACACACGCGCATCGGTGCGCTTGATGCGGTTCCCCTGCGTCATCGTCACGATCACGCCCAACTGCGTGATCAGGTCTTCCTCGGTGAATTCGCCATCGCCATGCGGGTTAATCTGGGTGCGACGCTCATCGCCGTAACGATCCCGCAATCCGATCAGGTCTTCTTTGATCAAAGCCAGGATTTTGGCAGGATGCTCCAGCAGGTCGCGCAGATAGTTGATCCGCACCAGCAGTTCGTTGTACTCGTCCTCGATCTTCTGCTGTTCCAGCGCCGCCAGTCGGCGCAATTGCATATCGAGGATGGCCTGCGCCTGAATTTCGGAGAGACCGAAGCGCTCGATCAAGGCCGAGCGGGCGGCATCGACCGTCTCGCTCTGGCGGATGGTGGCGATCACTTCGTCCAGGAATTGCAGGGCGATGCGCAAGCCTTCGAGGATGTGGGCGCGGGCCTCGGCTTGCGCCAGTTCCCATTGCGTGCGCCGGGTGATGACCTCAACGCGATGCTCCACGTAAACCTGCAAGCCTCGTTTGAGGTTGATCAGCTTGGGTTCGTTGTTGACTAACGCCAGGTTCATCACGCCAAATGTGGTTTGCAACGGCGTGTATTTGAAGAGCTTGTTCAGTTCCTTGCGCGGGGCCACGCCGCGTTTGAGTTCGATGACAATACGCATCCCCCGCCGGTCGGACTCATCCCGCAGATCGGAAAGGCCATCCAACCGCCCGTCCCGCGCCAGGTCGGCAATACGCTCGATCAGGTTAGTTTTGTTGACCTGATACGGGATTTCGGTGACGATGATACGGAAGCGGTCGCCGCGCATCTCCTCGATGACGGTTTTCGCCCGCACGACCAGCCTGCCCCGACCGGTGCCGTAGGCCTGCTTGATCCCTTCGACGCCGAGGATGATGCCGCCGGTGGGGAAATCAGGCCCCTGCACGAATTGCATCAAATCCTCGACGGTGACGCTATCGGTCTCATCCCAGTGGTCGATCAGATAGATGATCGCATCGGTGATCTCGTTGAGGTTGTGGGGCGGGATGTTGGTGGCCATGCCCACGGCGATGCCGCTGGCCCCATTCAACAACAGGTTCGGCAGGCGCGCTGGCAAAACCAACGGTTCCTGCAGCGAATCATCGAAGTTCGGGCCCCAGTCGACGGTATCTTTGTCGATATCGTCCAGCAGTTCGCTGGCGATGCGGCCAAGCCGAGCTTCGGTGTAACGCATGGCCGCCGGGCTATCGCCATCGATCGAGCCGAAGTTGCCCTGGCCGTCGACCAATGGATAGCGCAGGCTGAAGTCCTGCGCCATGCGCACCATCGCATCGTACACAGCGGAATCGCCATGCGGATGGTACTTGCCCAGCACTTCGCCGACGATACGGGCGCTTTTCTTGTAGGAACGGTTGTAGTGCAGGCCCATATCGTGCATGGCATAGAGGATGCGGCGATGGACGGGTTTGAGGCCGTCACGGGCGTCGGGCAGGGCGCGGGCGACGATCACGCTCATGGCGTAATCAAGATAAGCCACGCGCATTTCCTGCTCCAGGTCTATCGCCTGGACAGTCCCCGGATTAGCGCCATCCCACTCACCGTCTCCGTTCAATTCTGTATTTTGAATGCGGTCTTCCGCCATCTGATATCCTTAAAATTCAGCCTTCGGCAAAGATTTTGACAACGCCATATTATACCAGTAATAGCGGGAAATCACCATGCCGTGACCTATTATCGTTCTCGAACAGCCCCTTGAAATCACCCTGACAGTTTGCTACAATAAGTGTGAATAGTGATGAGTCCCCTAGATCACAGGGGGCAGGCATCTGTAATGATCCGGTATTGACACAACGCCAGCGGTGATAATTCGGTCAGGCGAGTTATAGACGGCACTGCACGGCCATCTGGCCAGTAGCCTGCCCTACAATTGGTTGTCCCACCCACACTTTCTCAGGAGACGATGGTTATGCGCGCAAAACGCACATTCAGGGTATTGGTCGGCGCGGTGTTTTTAGTCGCCGTGCTGCTGCTTGCTTTCAGCCTCAGCGCGGTTTCGGCGCCTGACCAATCACAAGCAATTGAGCCTGAACAGACGCTTGTACCCCACTCGAACGTCCTGTTCCTCCCCTTCTCCGGGCGTAACGTGCAGCCCAAGGCCAGGCGAGATTTGGGGGATGCGCCCGATTCTACGAATTCCCATGTCGATACGGCTGGCGTGCCAATCCCGATGACAGCCTATCCGGCAGGCGGCCCGGCGGGCATCATCGCCAAATTCCCCACTGTGTACCAGATCGGGTCTCCGCCATTTGGCCCGCTGCACCACAACCGGCCGCTTCGCTACTACTTGGGGCCAGCGATCACGCTGGAGAAAGAGGCCGATGTCGGGTTCGACCAGGACCCCACCAACAACATCATCCCGCCCATGGACATCCCCAACCGGGATGTGGCCGACGACGGCATTAACCCCAACCCGAACCTGCCGAACTGCGTACCCACACAACTAAACTTCACAGTCACGGTAGCGCCGGGCGCGCCCGCATCCGACGTCTTTGTCAACCTGTGGTTCGACTGGAACCGCAGCGGCGACTGGGGGCAGAAGCATCAATGTCCCGGCGCGATTGCCGACGAATGGGCGGTGAAGAATCAGGTAATCTTCCTGCCGGGGCCTGGAACCTACAACTTCACGACCGATACATTTCTGCCCTATCATCCGGTCCCCAGCCCGCACCAGTGCCTGTGGTGGCGGATCACCCTGAGCAACTCGCAGGCAATCGCACCTGATGGCAGCGGGCCGCCAAACGGCTGGGATTTTGGCGAGACCGAGGATTACTATAGCTGCGGCGATGTGCAGCCGCAGGAGCCGCAGCCCGACCTGGGCGACGCACCCGACTCGACCAACCACTTCGGTCTGGTGATGACAGCCTACCCCGCCGGCGGGCCATTGGGCACCCCCGCTCGTTACCCCACCGTCTTCGACCCCGGCACCGGCCTGCCGCAGGGGCCTTTGCACCGCAACTTCCCGCCGGAATACTGGCTGGGTCCGCAGATGTCGCGGGAGCGCGAGGCGGACATCGGCCCGGACGCCGATCCGTCCAACAACATCATGCCGGTGTTCGACGTCCCCGATCAGGATTTGAAAGACGATGGTGTGACCAATCCGAATCCCGTATTGAATGACTGTACGCCCACACAACTCAGCTTCAATGTGACCGTACCGCCTGGTACGGCGGCCAATCAGCCTTTCGTTAATCTGTGGTTCGATTGGGATCGCAGCGGCGATTGGGGACAGACTTTCGGCTGCACCGGCGTGGTCGCCAGCGAGTGGGCAGTACAAAACCAGACGATTGTGCTGCCAGCCAATCCCGGCCCTGGCCCGGCCAATCATGTCTTCCTGACCGACACGTTCCTGCCCTTCAATCCGCACCCCGGCGAATGTCTTTGGTGGCGGATAACGCTCTCTGATACGCCTGCCTCGGCCGCCGATGGCAGCGGGCCTGCGGGCGGCTACAAGCTGGGCGAGACCGAAGATTACTACTCCTGCGAGCAGACCGATAAGACGCCCACGCCCACGCCAACCATCAAGCCTACGGAAACCCCGACGGCCACGCCTACGCCGCGTCCAACCAATACACCGACGCCCACGGCTACACCCACCAAACCCAAGCCTTCCATCATCGTGATCAAGCTCGACATCGTGACCTGGGATCCGCTGCCGGGCTGGACGATGGTATTGCATCAAGGGCCAGAGTGCACCGGGCCGATCCTGGCCGAGCAAGAGACGAACGACCAGGGTCTTACCGATTTCGTCGACCTGGAGCCGGGGACATACTCGGTGGAAGAGATGATGCAGCCGGGCTACAGTCCGTTCACACCTCAGTGCCAGACCGTACAGGTTGCCGACGAAACCAGTTCGACAGAACTTGGCAGCGCTGCTTACCCGCCTGCAGGAGAAGACACCTTCAACTCTGGCGCCGGGCTGCTGGTCCAACTGGCTAGCGGGGGTGTGGAACTGCTGACTTTGAATAGCGGTCCGACAACGGTCAAACGGGGCGATCCCACAGACAATGCTGACGACCGTTCCACCATCGATACTGAAATCGTCTCGATGTCGCTGACGGGCCAGGCTCCGCTGCCGCTGGGGCCGGTGATGCTGCGGGAAAGCCCCACCAGGGCCTCGACGGGCAAGACCACACAGCGAACGCCAGGAACCGATTTCCCGGCTGACAGCTTCTTCGATGTCTTCGTGGAACTGGATTCCAACCTGGGCACGCTCCACCATGACCTGCCTGTTCCGATGGAGGCTGTCATCAACGACATTCCCCCCATCATGGATGTGTATCGCACGCTGGAACAGCAGCAGATACCCATCCTCACCGAGCAGAACGTGCCGGTCGGCATGCTGCTGCGGGCAGTGCACGTGCCCATCCCGATCAAAGAGATCTTCGTGATCTTCATCAATCACAAAGATCCCACAGCGACGCCAACGGCGACCGCCCGCGCGACTGACACGCCGACGCCGACCAAGGTTCAGGCTACGAACACGCCGACCGAGACGCCGACGAAGCGCCCCACCGAGACGCCCACAATCACCCCAACGGATACGGCAACGCCTCGCTCCACCGATACTCCGACGGCAACGGCCACAGCCACGGCTTCGCCCACAGCCACCATCACGCCGACGCCAACCCATACACCTACCATTACCCCAACGGCGACGGCGACGGCCACGCGACCGGTCACGCTTACGGGCGTCACTTCCACCTTCACAACTGGTGATCCTACCAATCCAGGCGGAGTTACTCTGACCATCCACGTGATCGATCAGGAGTTGGATGGCAAAGTCCACGACTTCGAGATCTACTTTGCCGCTCAGAATCCGCCCTGGCCCGCCGGAACCGTAATCACGCCGATCACACCGTTACCACCTGGGTGGACAGTCGAACCGATCCTAGGCAACGATGGCACAATCATCGGCTGGCGCTGGGTGACGCAAGAATTCCCGTTCAAGACCTGCCAGCCGTTGACATTCCAGTTCAATATTGATCCGCCCAGTGTGCTCGGCGACTTCATCACCATCTACCTCACTGACGAAAACCACAACGTCATCGGCTCGATCACTTCACAGCGCGTACCGCCTCCCGGAACAGGCGGACGCAGCGCCAGGCTTTCCCGCATCAACCCCGCCTACGTAGCGGCCTGTTCGCCCTAGCGCAGCTTCTTTGCGCAACATCAGCGAGGCGCGCCCCAAACCAGGGCGCGCCTCGCTACGCGTTCTGGGCTCGTTCGCAAGGCCGATCACAGACATCCGTAACTTTCCTGTAATAGTTAATTAAGGTCGGATTCAGCATCACTTGTTATAGTTGCTAATGTTGATGGGTTCATCCTTACAACCTGCGGCCATGTAGCGACTGGCGATTGATGATCAAAGATTGATTTGGATGTCGCAATGGCGACTTGGACTTCGATATTTCATCTTCCATCACCGATCGTATGAATTCACCTGTCCTCGAACGCGGCTCACGCAAAGCCGCTAAGACGCAAAGTTATTAAGATTTTCTTGGCGTCTCCGCGCCTTTGCGTGAGATCAATAAACAAGGTGAACCGTTACCATCGAGCTATCAATAATCGAGAATCCAGGACATCAGTTATGCATAACTTACCCCAAATACCCTCTTCCGAAATCACGCCCAAAGATTTGTTTCTGTCCCGGCGCAAATTCTTGCGGGGTCTGGGATTAGGCGCTGGTGCGCTCGCCCTGGCCGCATGCGGCTTACCCGGCTCTGAGGCGACGCCGACCAGCGCACCTGCGCAACCGGCGGCAACGAGCGGCGGCAGCGCCCCATCCGCCAGCGCCAACACCGACGAACTGGGCGACCCTTTGACCGAATACGATGCGGTCACTGGATTCAATAATTATTACGAATTCACCACCGACAAAGAGCGCGTGGCGCGCATGGCCGCCGACTTCCCCACTTCGCCCTGGCAAGTTCAGGTAGGCGGGCTGGTGAATAACCCCGGCGTCTTCGACATCGATGACCTGTTGAAGTTCCCCATCGCTGAGCGGATTTATCGCCTGCGCTGCGTCGAAGCCTGGTCGATGGTCATCCCCTGGATGGGATTCCAACTGTCCGAGCTTTTGAAGAAGGTCGAGCCGACGTCGCAGGCCAAGTATGTGCGCTTCGAAAGCATCTATGACCCCGACAAAATGCCGGGCCAGCACAGTAGTTGGTACGAGTGGCCTTATGTTGAGGGTCTACGCCTGGATGAAGCGATGCACCCGCTCACGTTGATGGCGACTGGTCTCTATGGTGAGCAATTGCCGGCCCAGAACGGCGCGCCGCTTCGCCTGGTCGTGCCCTGGAAATATGGGTTCAAGAGCATCAAAGCCATCGTCAAGATCGATCTGGTCGAGGAGCAGCCCACATCTTTGTGGATGGCGGCGGCGCCTCGTGAATACGGTTTCTATGCTAATGTCAATCCCGATGTCTCGCATCCCCGCTGGTCGCAACGCACCGAACGACGCATTGGCGAATTGGGACGCCGCGAGACCCTGCCCTTCAATGGCTATGCCGAACAGGTCGCCAGCCTTTACGAAGGCATGGATTTGCGAAGCAATTATTGACGGTGCAAATAGTTTCCATGAAGCATTTTCAGTTTACAAAGTTTCAGATCGCCGTCCATGTCGGCTCGCTCATCCCGCTTGCCTACCTGATTTTCGATATCGTCACAGGCAATCTCAGTGTGAACCCGATTCAGGATATCACGTTTCGCACCGGCAAGGCGGCGCTGGTTTTGCTCGTGCTGGCCCTGGCCGTCACCCCCATCAACACAGTCACCGGGTTCCGGCAGGTGATCAAAGTGCGGCGGGCGCTCGGTTTGTATGCTTTCCTATACGCCGCCATCCACCTGTTCATCTTCGCCTTCATCGATTACGGGCTCGACTTGCGCCTGATCTGGCTGGAAACGACGGAAAAGCGATACATCTACATTGGATTCGCCGCCTTTCTCATCTTGTTGCCGCTGGCGATCACATCGACCAAAGGCTGGCAAAAACGGCTGGGCAAGACCTGGAAGACGCTGCACAAGTGGGTTTATCTGGCCGGATGTCTGGTCGTGCTGCACTACGCCTGGGTGCAGAAATCGGATATCCGCCAGCCAATTGTGTTTGGCGTAATCGTCGTCCTGCTGCTGGCGTTGCGCATCCCCAGGGTCCGTCGACGCATTTCACATTGGCGCGGGCGTCACTTCTCCTCACGCAAACGCCGCCCAGCGACGTCAAAGCCCGATATGCTTGAAACGAGTGTCTGATCTCCCCTCTGCTTTAGTTCTCACCCGCCCGTCGGCCATTCCCACGGGCGGGTGTTGCTATAGACCCATGCTGCTGTGTGCAGCGCTTGTATGGGGATGATGATCAACGCCGCCCGCGCCAGGGATCCGGGATTGAGCACACGTATCAGCCAGTAAACGGCCAGAAGGGATGTCGGCCAGGAAGCGACGCTGAAGAGGTCCCAATCACGCTGGCCGCCGTAGTCGGGGTTCCACAGCCAGATGAGCAGCAGATAGCAGGCGGCGGCAACGAGAAGAAAACGACTATAGGCGTCCCGCGGCAGCAGCCTGCGGAAAAAGGCGGGCAGTAGCACGAGCAAGGGCAGGGTGAAAGGCGCCACCAGTAATTGCTGGTTGATGAATTCGATCAGATGGCCGCGCGAGAACATCGTGTAATATTCCCACTCGGTTCGTATCGTCGTCAGCGGCACGAGCCAACTGTGATCGCCGCCGCCGGGAGCTTCAGCCCCGGCAAAGCTGCTCAGCCCGTGCCCGCCCGCCGTCATCAAGATGACCACAGACAGGGCGATGACGATGGGTGGAATAAGCAATGCCGGCAGATTGGCGACCAGACGTCGGCGTCGCCCGACCTGCAGCGCAAGAACCCATAGAGAAGGTTGCAAAACCAATGTCGAGGGATGGAAACCGTTGGCGAGAGCGAGCACAATGCTCGGCATCCACAACGAAGTCATCCCCTGGCTGTATCGCCATGCCAGCCACACGTAAATCAGGATGAGCAGACTGATAATCGTGTAGTTTTCGGGATAGCCGAAGAACAACTGCATTGAACCCAGGGTCGCCAACGTGCCGAAAATCACCCAACGCTGCATAGAGGCCATCCCAATTTCGGTCGCCAGCCGCAACAATACCCACACAGCCGCCGCGCCCGCAAGACTGGAAACCAGCCAATAGGACGGCATGGCATCCGTCCAACCCAGCCAGCGTTCACCGAGGCGAAAGAGTTGGGCGTGGACGAAGGTGTCGAGCGGGGCCTGCCAGTTGTAGGTCAGGCGCACATCGGGATGAGCGATGCCGTTGACCAGGAGATAGGCATCGCCCCAGCGCGTGTGTACCACCCGACCGGCGTAGAAGAGGACGAGACTGGCAAGTGCGATGATTGCTTGCCAGTGTGGCTGCATGGGGAACGGGAGTGAATTCAGACGGTCGAGAAATCGGGGATCGTCAGATTGACGACGTGTACTGATAATTCCCGCCCAGATAACAAGAACCATCGCCAGCAAGCCCACCAACCAGCGCAGCCATTGCGGCGAGGAAGTGATAGCATACACGCCCCACAGCCATTCCGCCGGTGACAATCTCCCGCCCGGCCCAATCAGCGCTGAGGGATACCAGAAATAAGCCCAGGTTCGTGGCAATCTCTCCACCAGCATGTGCAGCAAGACATAAGTCAGCGCATACAGACTGAGCAAAAGAAGGAAACGTCGTTCGCGGGTGCGCATTGTGCGATTGTAGGGTAAGGCTGCACTCGCAGCAAAACTCTCTTGAGTTCCTGGTGGGCAGCGTTATTCGCCTACGAAAACGAGTTCAGATTCCGGTTCATACGTATTCATCGGTATGGTGACGATAAACGTACTGCCAACGCCGGGCTCACTCTCGACCCGAATCGAGCCCCCGTGCATCTCAGTCGCCTCTTTCGCAAGCGCCAGCCCCAATCCCGTCCCCTTGATCCCCGCGCGCTGAACAGAGGGTGAGCGATAGAACTTCGTAAACAATTCGGGCAACTCTTCCTGTGGAATTCCTTCGCCGTCGTCCTTGACTTCGATTTGCAGCGCATCCGCATGCTGACTGACGCGCACCGTAATTTGGCCGCCCTCAAGACTGAACTTGATCGCATTGTCCAGAAGATTCTTGAAAATAATTGTCATCATGCTACTGTCGGCCCACAGAGGTTGTAGATTTTCAGGTATATCAACACTGACCCTGACGTTCGCCTCTTGTATCTGAATGTTCATCGTGCGCAACGAGCGCCGAATGATGCCCTCGACATCACAAACAGCCATATTCGGTTCGATACGCCCGGCTTCAAGTCTGGATAGATCGAGGAGGTCGTTGATCAGGCGATTCAACCTGCCGGCTTCATCGTTGATAATGCCGATAAACTGGCGTGTAAGCGCTTCGTCTCCCCCGTGCAGGCCTTCGAGAATCAGTTCGGAATAGCCCATGATGCTGGCCAGCGGCGTCCGCAACTCGTGCGAGACACTGGTGACAATGTTGGATTTAAGGCGATCCACCTCCTTGAGATGGGTAATATCGGCAAAATTGAGCAGAAAGCCATCCGTGATCGGCGTTGTGCCCAACAATACATCTCTGCGGGCGCCGTTTGCAGTCGTTAACTGCATCACCTGCACAACCGGCAATGCCGTTTCATCCGCTGAAAGATCGTAGCCGAGTAGAAAATCGCAATCCAGGATATCGCACAATGGAGCGCCTTCCAGTTCTCCTGTCGAGAAGCCCGTGATAGTTTCCGCTCCGGGGTTTGCTTTGACGATAGTCTGGCTGCGGTCAACGACAATAATGCCTGCAAATGCGTGTTCCAGGATCACTTCAGCTCTTTCTTTTTCATCGAGCGCTGTCTGATACAGGTTGGCATTTTGTACGGCGACAACGGCTTGATTGGCTACGGTGAGCAGGGTTGATTGTTCATCCTTCGTGTAAGCGATTCCAGAACGTTTTGGGGCGAGTGCGAGAATGCCGACGAGTTCATCTCTTCCCGCCAGAGGTACAAACAACTCCACATTCATATCTTGCAAATCAGCCCGTTCCTGTACCAACAATGCCTTGAATTGGGGCAAGACATCGAGGTCATACCGGGTAAGGATTTCATTGTGTTCGGCCAATGTACGGACGATGGGATTATCGGCATTGAGTTCCAGTTGTGTTGTTCCCTCGTATCCGCGCACAGCAATAGGCGCAAAATATCCGGCGTCCGCCTCCTGCAATAGCAAAGCCGCCTGCGTCACATGCATGGTTTCAACTACATCGTCCAGAATCATATTCGCCAGTTGATCGATATTCAGCACAGTCGATACAGACCGGCTCAGGCGTTGCACCATCAGATTGGCATCGTACTTCTCACGAAAGAATAATCGGTCGACCCAATCTTGCATACGTATATAAAGCGGGTGAAAAACAACGGCGATAGTGACCGCGACAGCGATATATGCCAGAACCACTTGATAACCCGTAACCGATCGGAATACGTTGGCAGCAAGAAATACGGTTAACATGTAACCAGCGCTGATAACTGCGGTTGGTAACGAATAAATCAGACCTCTGCGTATAACAATTTTGAAGTCCAATAATTGATAGCGCAAAACGATATAGAATATCAAAATTGCGTTGATGATATTAGCAACGATATCTACAGGATATGCCCTGAGTGTCGGGAGAAAATTCGCAAGAGTGCCCAGCATTACCAGTACTGCGCCCACATACATATAACGAAGACGGTTACGTTCGATACTCGTTCTCGCATCCCGAACTGCGCGATATAAGTAGAAAGCAGCCAATCCCAAAAATGCATAAGTGAACGCACCCAGTGGATAAGTCAACAACCCAAAATTCGGGACGAGTAATCCGGTCGCAGAATCCGCATAAATCTCAGCGATAACAAAATCTCCCGAGAATATTGTTACCAAAGGAACCAACACCAACCCCGCGTATGCAACTGTAGCAAGCCTTCGATGGATAGTTACATTCAGGAATTCTCGAACAAAAAGATAATAGACCAGGAAGTGCACACTTCCGAGAACCGTCATCCACTTATAGACTGTATAGGCGACTTCTTTACTTTCTGTCAGGCTAACAAGAACGGCGGCTCCCTGCCATGCCAGCATGATCACCATATAGATAAAAAACAGCCGCCTTGAGCGCGGCTTTACACCCTGGCGATAAACCAGTATCGCCAGGACCAGATAGATAACAAACGCAACGGCCGAAGCTATTGCTGGGACGTTCATTTATTTACATAGGTTAAGATTAATTTTGCGCAGGGACTTCCATCTTTCCGAGCGCCATCAACCGCTCCATGACCTCATCCGATGGGCGCATGTGCGCGGGTTTTAGATGTGCAAGCTCGGCGCCTGCCGCTTGTCTGTCTTCCAAATAGCGCTGGAACGTGCCCGTGCTTAACTGTTTGACCTGCAGCGGCTCAAGTCCAAGCATATCTTCTAATTCGCCATAGGCCGGATCCGCTTCGCGCAAATTAGCATGAATGCGTTGCTTGATGGCGGTCAAATCTGACGCTTCATCGAGCAGTTCGAGATAGAGCGCAAGATAAGGCGCGCGATCCATGAATTCCTTACGAGCGACCCAATCTTTGCAACCAATATCGGCGGCTTCTATTGCACCCCAAATCGACTTCTCTGTCAAACGGCAAAAACCAGCGATATCGATGATGTCGTCTGCCCGTGACCAGAATACCATTTGGGGTATTTCGAT
>JAGFJG010000059.1 GCA_024102915.1 Caldilineales bacterium | reverse complement strand
GGTGAGATCATACGCCTCGATCTCTTCATCCTGCACGATGGCATCGGGGGGAGCATACAGCGCATCATCGTCGGCTGCCGGCGGCATGTCCATATCCTGCTCGGCAGGCTGTGACGGCTGATTCACGCCGGGGTCATCTGACGGTGGTCGCCATCGGTTGTCATCGTCGGACATTGTTCGATTTCTCCGTATTGATTGTGCAGCGGAAAAACTGGCATTATTGGCCTAAATTATACCATTCTCTCACTGGCCTGCTATAATCACAGCAAGATGACCCTGACATGTGCGCCTATCTCCGGCATTCTTGCAGAGAGCGGCGACGGATGCGTTGTGCAATGATGCCTTACGATGAGCGGAGAACACCGGAACGGGATGTAATGGAGCCAATAAACCCATCATGCAACTGACCAATCTCTCAATCCTCGATTTCCTGGATAAATTGGCCGAGGCCAGCCCTGCCCCCGGCGGCGGCGCTTGCGCCGGGCTTTCGGGCGCGCAAGGGGCGGCATTGGCGGCGATGGTTTGCCGACTCACCATCGGGCGCGCCAAATATGCGGCTGTCGAAGCGGAGATGATGCAGGCCCTGTATCGCGCCGAAAACCTGCAAGCGAAACTCACCGCCCTGATCGATGCCGATGCCACGGCGTTTGAACAAGTGGCGGCTGCCTATAAATTGTCGAAGGATACCGACGACCAGCGCTCCGCACGAATTCAGGCAATCCAGGAGGGTCTGAAGGTCGCCACACAAACGCCCCTGCAAGCGCTTTCCGCCTGTGTCGAAGTGCTGGAACTCTGCCCCGTCGTCATCGCCAAAGGCAATGTGAATGCTGCCAGCGACGGCGCGGCGGGGGCCTGTGCGGCCAACGCCGGTATGATGATCGCCGCCGCCAACGTCCGCATCAATGTCAATGCCATCGACGACAGCGCGTTCGTCGAAGAGGCGCTGGCGCAGATGGGTGAATTGGTGAAAAGAGGGCGTGCAGCCTTTGATCTGGCCTGGGCGGAAGCGAGCGAACGGCTCGGCCCAATGCCCTAAACCGATCAACAGTTTTAGTGAACAGTTTTCAGTAGCAGTACTCAACTGGTCACTGTCTACTGATTACTGCCAATGAGCCTCAAATTGACTAAATCCGCCAACCGCCCCCTGCGCCACATCGGTGTTGTGGGGTTATTTTTCGCCCTCATGGTCCTGCTCACCTGGCCGATGGCGCGCAGCATGGGCAGCGCCATTCCCGGCGATTCGTTCGATGGCTGGCAGAACTATTGGAATCTGTGGTGGGTGCGCTCGGCCTTGCTCGACCTGCATACGCATCCTTACTTCACCTCTGCGCTCTACCATCCAACCGGCGTTTCGTTGTGGTTTCAGACGATCAACATCTTCAACGGGCTGATCGCTCTGCCCGTGCAACTGGCCGGAAACCTGTATTGGGCATACAACTTCGTCGTGATGTTCAGCTTCGTGGCGGCGGGATATGGCGCCACATTGCTGGCGGTGCACGTGCTGCATCAGGCTGGAGCCAGGGACACGAGAGCGGTGTGGCTGAGCGCGGTACTGGCGGGTTTCGTCTTTACCTTCTCACCTTTCCACCTGGCGCACCTGTTGGGACATATGCAGGTGTTTAGCCTGGAATTCGTGCCATTCTATATCTTCTATTTACTCCAGGCTGTCCCGCCCCAACGTGCGGGATTCCGCTGGCGCAAGGCGGGGATGGCGGCGTTTTTCCTGATTTTGGCCGGGCTATGCGACTGGTATTTCGTGCTATACCTGGGGCTGTTCACCCTGCTCTATGTGATCTGGCTGGCCGTTCGTCGCCAGTTCGCCCTCGACCATCTCAAGGCGCTGGCCCTGATTGCCGTCGTCTTCCTGGTTGTGACCGCGCCGCTGCTCGCCCCAATGGTGAGCGAAAGCATCCGCTACGATTTCATGCGTCCGCCGCCCGGCCAGGTGACCGATCTCAGCGCCGACGTGCTGGGCTTTGTCCTGCCTTCGGGCCAGCACAGCCTGTGGGGCGAGTGGGCAGCCCAGGCTAGAGCCAATCTGCCCGCCAGCCCCTCCGAGAACACCCTTTACGCCGGTTTCGCCGTACTGGCCCTGGCGCTCATCGGACTGATCAAACGGCGGTTGCGGCTGGGATTCTTCGCGCTGGCGGCCGTGGTCTTCGCTATTTTCGCCCTTGGCCCTGTGCTGCACATCGGCGGTCAGATTGTCACGCTGCCGGGCGGTCGCGCCCTGCCCATGCCCTATGCCCTGTTGCTCAAGCTGCCCTTCATCGAGATCGCCCGCACGGTCGCCCGTTATGATCTGATTGTGATGCTTTGCCTGGGGATTCTGGCAGCCGGCGGAATTTACAGCCTGATCGTATTCTCGAAACGAAACTGGCTGGCCGTGCTGCTCGCCCTGGCGGTCGTGATCGAATTCCTGCCCATCCCCTATCCCATCAGCCCGCCCGACACCCCGGCCTGGTACCAAACCCTCGCCACTGAGCCGGGCGATCAGGCAATCCTCAACCTGCCCATGAATTGGGATCGGCCCGGATATCTGCTGTATCAAACAGTGCACGGCAAACCGCTCACCGCCGGTTATATCAGCCGTGACGATCCCCGCACCCTGCCGCCCCGCATCCCCATCGTCTCGGATTTGC
The DNA here is from genome assembly GCA_024102915.1 of Caldilineales bacterium. Classification (GTDB taxonomy): domain Bacteria; phylum Chloroflexota; class Anaerolineae; order J102; family J102; genus JAGFJG01. Next base: position 31,222 of record JAGFJG010000059.1, on the reverse strand, counting down.
GTCACAACGGCCCGGACATCAATTCGGTCGATCCGGCGCTCTATGCCCCGACCATTTTTGAATTCCTCGATATTGGTTGGGTTGTGGCAGATCGCTATAAAATGCCCGAAGGCGACGAACGCATCCTGGCCGACGGGATGACCTCAGCCATCTTCGCCGGTCATCCCCCACTGTATGAGGATGATCGTCTCAGCGTTTACAAAACCTGGCCTCCCGAAACCCGACTCGCCTTTATCGAGCTTGGCTTTGATTGGGGGCCGTATCAGCCCGACCCCGCGCGCGCGGTGCTGGAATCAGCCAGCTTCACCATCCACAGCCCTGACGCCAACCCGCGGCGACTGACCATCCAGCCTGCATCGGACAACGCCGTCGCCTTCCAGCTTGAAGATAGCGAAGGACGTGTGCTGGGCGCAAGCGACGGCGCTGCTCTTCAGATCGATCTGGCGCTGAACTCCGGCGAAAACCGCTTTACCTTACGCGCTGCCGGGCCGGGCCTCTCCATAACGGCGCTGAAACTGGACGACTAAACACCGGTCGGCGAGCGCATGTCACTACAAAATCCTTCATTCCAAAGTTCACTTCAAACCAACGTCAAGGAGGACGTCAATGTCAGGAATTATTTTCGCTCCTGAAAAAACCAAAGCGCTGGATTATGTCGAGCGCGACACAGCCAATATCTCGCCATCCTATACGCGCAGCTATCCTTTCGTCATGGATAGAGGCCTCGGCTCTGAGGTCTGGGATGTGGATGGCAAGCGCTATGTGGATTTCACATCGGGGATTGCCGTCACCAATACGGGACACTCGCACCCTGATGTTGTGGCCGCGATTAAAAACCAGGCGGAGAAGTTCCTGCACATGTCAGGGACCGATTTCTACTATCCCGCGCAGATCGAATTGGCCGAACGCCTGAATGCGCTGGCCCCCATGCCCGGTCCCAGCAAGGTCTTCTTCACCAATTCCGGCGCAGAGGCGGTGGAAGCAGCCATGAAACTGGCGCGCTACCACACGGGCCGGCCCCGCTATCTGGCCTTTATCGGCGCGTTCCACGGTCGCACTTTCGGCGCACTTTCCCTCACGGCCTCGAAATCGATCCAGCGCAAAGGCTTTGCCCCACTCGTCCCCGGCGTGAGCCACGCCATCTATCCGAACCCTTATCGCAATTCCTGGCCGGGTCAGGAACCCGGTGCGGCGGCGCTGGACTACATCGAGAACAAGCTGTTCAAAACCGTGCTCCCTTCCGACGAAGTCGCCGCCATCATTGTGGAACCGATCCAGGGAGAGGGCGGCTATATCATCCCCCCCGATGGCTTCCTGGCGGGGCTGCGCGACATTTGCGACCGCTATGGCATCCTGCTCGTGTTCGACGAAGTCCAGACCGGCATGGGCCGCACGGGCAAGATGTTCGCCTGCGAGCATTGGGGCGTGCAGCCGGACATCATTTGTCTGGCCAAAGGCATCGCCAGCGGCATGCCCCTGGGCGCCATCGTCGCCCGCTCCGAGATCATGACCTGGACGCCGGGAGCGCATGCCAGCACGTTTGGCGGCAATCCGGTTTCATGCGCCGCAGCCCTGGCGACGATCGACCTGCTTGAGGGCGGATTCATGGACATGGCCACGGAAAGCGGCGATTACACGCTGAAAAGGCTGCAAGCCATGCAGCAGCGTTTTTCTCACATCGGCGACGTGCGCGGCATGGGCCTGATGGTAGCGATGGAATTGGTGAAAGATCGGGAGAGCAAAGAGCCGCTTCCCGAACTCCGCAATCACGTCATCCAACAGGCGTTCGAGCGAGGTTTGCTATTGCTCGGTTGCGGACAAACCGGCATCCGCCTGATCCCGCCCCTCAACATCCCCCGACCGCTCCTGGACGAAGGGTTGGAAATCCTAGAATATGCCCTGGCCGCAGCGCTGGAACAGATATAAGTCAACGCTGTTGACGATTGTCTTTGGACGATAGACGATGGAACTCGAGCCGCAAGAATCGTCGCCATCGTCTATCGTTCGTGGTCGAAAACTAAGAGAGTGTTTGAAAAATCTTGAACGGTGTAGAAATGTCTGACAATCGGGGGTATGATTACCCATGAACAGAGACAGAGCTACCCAAGCGACTTAAAAGACAAAGAATGGGAGGTGCTGGAGTTGCATCTTCCACCACCCAGTAAACGAGGTCGGCCACTAGAGTATTCATTGCGTGAGATTCTCAATGCGATTCTTTACGTGCTGCGAACGGGATGTGCCTGGCGGATGATGCCGCATGATCTGCCTCCTTGGCAGACCGTCTATTACCACTTCAACAAGTGGCGAAAAAACGGGACATGGGAGGGCATGAACGCCGTGCTACGAGAGGAATTGCGCCAAGTCGAAGGACGGGAAGTAACACCCAGTGCAGGCATAATCGACAGTCAATCGGTCAAAACAACTCGCACAAAAGGCGAAAGAGGCTATGATGCAGGCAAAAAACTCAAAGGACGCAAACGGCATCTTCTAGTCGATACCATCGGACTCATTCTACTTGTGGTCGTGACATCGGCGGATGTTCAAGACCGAGATGGCGCCAAGCTTGTATTTCAGCGAATCCGCCATCGTTTCCCTCGACTGAATTTGGTTTGGGCCGATGGCGGTTACCGCGGCAAGTTGATCGCATGGACAAAAACTGTTCTGAACTGCGTGCTCGAAATCATCAAACGAAATGACGATGTCAAAGGTTTTCAAGTCTTGCCTCGACGATGGGTAGTCGAACGTACTTTTGGTTGGCTTGGCAACTATCGTCGTCTCAGTAAGGAGTATGAAATCTTACCTCAAACAAGCGAAGCCATGATCTATGCGGCAATGATTCACATCATGACTCGACGGCTTGCCCGTTCAACCATAATTCGGGCACCATAAATCCATTTTTCAAACACTTTCTAACTATTCTCTCGCTGCGACTTCGGGGATTTCTCAAACAGCCGCTATAAACTTTCAGGCGGCCTGCTTCTCGCGCCGCCGCATCTGCCCGTAGAGAAAATAAGCATTGGCCCGGTGCAATTGCTGCACCAATCCGTTGAGGGAAATCCGAGATATCCCGCACTGCTCGATTTCGAAGGCGTCTAACTCGGTTTTGCCCCCGCCGCTCTCATAGATTTTCTCAACCCCGGCCTCCAGCTTGTCGAGATATTCAAGCTGTTCTTTCAGCACAAGCTGGACTTCGCCGCGCAGCAGCACTTCGCCATGCCCCTGCACGACATCCTCGACCGGGGAGGTGTCCTGAATAACCAGCAACGACCGGCGCAGGTCGTCAATGTTACCATTGATGAAATAGGGCACGGGCATCACCGTATCACTGGCGAACAACACCTTTTCCTCGCGCACATACACTGTGAGGACATCAGGGGCATGCCCCGGCGAATGATTCATCGACAGGGTAAAGTCGCCGATTCTTATGGTAGCTTCCTGCTCGGTCAACAGGGTTGGCATGCGCAAATGCACTTCGCTCAGGGTGGCGCTGCGCTGGCGGGCTTCGATCAGGGCTGGCCTGGTCTGGCGGATCATCAGCTCGCGCGAAAGCAGATGCCCCACCACCTGGGCTTCCGGAAACAGGTAGGCCCCATAAACATGATCGGCGTGCGAATGCGTCAGGATGATGTATCGCACCTCTGACCGCAACCGCTCTTTGACATATTGTGCGATCTCCAGGGTTTCCTGGGGATATGGCAAAGTGTCGATGAGAATGCAACCATTATCGGTCGCTACCAACCCCGCATTGACCTGCGCGTACATTGCGCTGCGAAATACATAAACGTGATCTGCGATTCGTTCACGCTGAACCATGAAAAGAATGCTCCTGACAATAATTCACAATAACTCAGCGCTCTTTCTAAGCGCCGCCGAACATGGAGCGTACCACAATTCCGCCTGGGAAATCAAGGGTTTGTGTCGCGATTACACAATATCTTCCGACAAAAAAACCAGCCGAACGGCTGGCAGTCTGCAAAAAATGAGGATAAGCGCGAGTAGTCCCCCTCTATACCGTGTGCTCAGATTGTTATGAACCTGCAAATGCAGGTGGGAGCTTCGGTTCGGATCCCGCCTTGCCATTCGAGGGCTATCGCGTTCACCAGAACATGACCCAGCTCCCCTAGGTCTTGTGTTGGCTCAGAACGTTTCAGGAGCATCACGTATATGAGAGGGAAGCTACGATTTGGAGCATAGCACAGAGTCAAACGGGTGGCAAATCGTATTTCATAGCTGACAATCACCTGCTTCGACCATGCATCAGCTCTGAGGATTGGCCCTTGCTCAACACATGCGTAACCCTTGTAAGAAATGGTACAATCCTTTGTCGATCGACTTGAAATATGCTATATTCATTCCTCACATTAGGCAGCCCTTGTGTTGCCGCTTGCAAAGCATCAAACCTTCATCAACCAAAACAAGGAGGCTACATTGTCAGCCACTATCATTGATGGTAAGGAAATCGCCTCTACCATCCACAGTGAAATCAAAGCTGAAGTCGAACAGATGCAGCAAAAATACGGGCGAGTTCCTGGCCTGGCCACTGTCTTGGTGGGTGAACGTCCCGATTCTGCAACCTATGTTCGCATGAAGAAAAAAGCCTGCGCAGAGGTCGGGATTCAGTCCTTCGGCGTCGATTTGCCGGAGGATGTCAGCCAGGACGAACTAAAGAAACTCGTCGAGGAGTTGAATGCTGACCCCAACGTCCACGGCATCCTCGTGCAACTGCCTCTGCCTGGTCATATCGACGAAGAAGAGATACTCGGCACGATCAGTCTGGAAAAAGATGTGGATGGATTCCACCCGCTGAACATCGGCCGTCTGTCAATGAAACGCCGTGACCCCTTGTTCGTGCCATGTACTCCGCGCGGTTGCATCGAATTGCTCGACCGCATGAACATCCCTATCGAAGGCAAACGCGCCGTCGTACTGGGTCGCAGCAATATCGTCGGCTTGCCTGCTGCCATGCTCCTGCTCCATCGCAATGCTACCCTCACCGTCTGTCATTCCCGCACCAAAGACCTGCCCGCCGTTGTGCGCGAGGCTGACATCCTCATCGCCGCGGTCGGTCGCGCCGAAATGGTGCGAGGCGACTGGCTCAAGCCTGGCGTGGCCGTGATCGATGTCGGCACCAATGCCGTCGATGATCCTACGAAGAAGAAAGGCTACCGTCTGGTCGGCGATGTCAATTTTGAGGAAGCGAAAGAAGTCGCCGGTTTCATCACCCCCGTTCCCGGAGGCGTCGGCCCAATGACTATCGCCATGTTGCTGCGAAATACAACCGACAGCGGTTGGCGTGAAATGGGCGAAGGCTAGACCCTTTCCAGCCACGACTTTCCGAAAATCGAGACCCCCGCAGGCTTCAATCTGCGGGGGTTTCTGATCGGCGGCTTGAACCGTAAGGGAACGGCACGCCGCTTTGCCCCAGTTCCAACCGTTCTGTTACAATCGGCGTGATCGTTGCCTGCCGTTGCATCTTGGCATCGTGAATCTCACAACGAAGTCAGCGGTTCAGGCGGTCCCATGCCCGGCTGACAATGTTCGCATCTCCGCAGATTTATCAGGAGTATTTCAGAATGGCGCTTGATCTTGCAACAAGTCTGGCCGTGATTTTTCTCGTGGCGGAAACGGTCATCATCGTCGCCATCTTTGGCGCCATCATCTTCGGGCTCTGGCGCGGCGCGACGATAGCATCGCAATGGCTGCGGGCGATCGGCATGCCAAATGCAAAGAAATACAGCCAGTTAGTCGCAGACGAGACCAGCCGGTATAGTGATAAGATCACCTCGCCGATGCTCAAAGCGGACGAACAAATCACACAGGTTACCGCGACGATGGGCGCGATACCGCGCATTCTAAAAAAACGACGAAGGAGCTGACATGACAGAACGAACTCGACTTATTTTAATTGGGGCTGGCGTGGGCGCCACCCTGGGGTTGGTGGCGGCTTTCGTGGCAGCCGACGCCCTAACCATACGCGAGCAGGAAGCCGAAGCGGGCGAGATCGTAAAGAGGCCGGGCGTCGGAGATTGGGTCAAATTCTCGGTGGCGGCGCTGACGCTTCTGCGCACATTTGCAGATTTGATGAGCCCCAAGCTCAAGTAAACGCACAGTCCATCACTACCCGCAAGTGTGGGATTGTTGATGCACTATTGGATCGTTCCTGCGCGGCGTTTCGGTATAACTCATTCGAAAAGGGCTGACACTTGAACATTCAGGAGAGAACGAATGGCAGATACGCAAATTCTCGGCACTGAGGAGCGACCGCTTCGCGTCGCCGTCATTGGGGCCGGCCCCTCCGGTTTCTATGCCGTACAGTCGCTGCTGAACCAGAAAGACCTGGCCGTCTCGGTTGATATCATCGACCACTTGCCGGCTCCATATGGCCTGGTGCGTTACGGCGTGGCGCCGGATCATCAGAAAATAAAATCGGTCACGAAAGTCTATGATCGGATCGCCGCCGATCCCCGCGTCCGCTTCTTCGGCAACGTCACATTTGGCGCAGACCTGTCGCACGACGACATCCTCGATTACTACGATCAGGTCGTCTATGCCGTGGGCGCGCAAACCGATCGCCGACTGGACATCCCCGGCGAAGACCTGATCGGCAGCTATCCCGCCACCGATTTCGTCGCCTGGTACAACGGCCATCCCGATTACCGCCATCTCGAATTCGACCTCTCCTGCGAAAGCGTGGCCGTGATCGGCGTCGGCAATGTGGCGATGGATGTCGCCCGCATCCTGGCGCTCTCGCCCAGCGAACTGGAAGAAACCGACATCGCCGACTATGCTCTGGAAGCGCTGCGCCATAGCAAAGTAAAGGATATTTACATCATCGCCCGGCGCGGCCCGGCGCAAGTCAAGTTCACCAACCCTGAGTTGCGCGAGTTGGCGGAGTTGGAAGTCACCGATGTGATTATCAACCCGGCTGAGCTTGAGCTGGACGAGTACAGCGCAGCCAGCATTACCGACAACCGCGAGGCCCAGACCAATCTGGACATCATGCGGCACTATGCCGAGATCGGGGACACCCATCGCCAGAAGAATATCCACTTCCTGTTTTTGCGTTCGCCGGTCGAGATCATTGGCGATGACGAAAATCGGGTTGTACGCGTCCGTCTCGAGAAAAACGAGCTGCGGCCTACCTCGTCCGGTTATCTGAACTCGCACGGCATCGGCGAGTACGAGACCGTGGAAGTGGGCATGGTCATGCGTTCCATTGGCTATCGCGGCCAGCCCCTGCCCGGCGTGCCCTTCCACGAGCGCTGGGGGGTCATCTCAAACGCCGACGGTCGGGTGACGGTGTATGAGACCGGCGAGGTCGTCCCCCGCGAATATGTGACCGGATGGATCAAGCGCGGGCCGACCGGCATCATCGGCACGAACAAGCCTGACTCCGTGGCGACGGTGCGATTGATGATGGAGGATTTGCCATCACTCGCAGGAGCTCCGGCAGAAAATGCCGACCCACAAGCGATTGTCGCTCTGCTCAAAGCGCGCGGCATCCGCTTTGTAACCTGGGATGATTGGCTGTTGCTGGACGAGGCGGAAGTGGCGGCGGGCGAACCGTTGGGTCGTCCCCGTGTGAAATTCACATCCATCGCCGCCATGTTCGACGCCCTGCAACAGGCTATCGAGGCGCAAATTCAGGACATCCTGATCATCGGCGGCGGGCCGGCGGGGTTATATGCCGCTTTCTACGCCGGGCTTCGCAACATGAAAGCCCGCGTGTTGGAGGCGATGCCAGTGGCGGGAGGCCAACTCTCGGCTCTGTATCCCGAACTGGATATTTATGACATGCCCGGATTTTTCAAGGTTGGAGCGGCGCAACTCGTACGCTCGTTCGAAGAGCAGACGGCGAGGTTCGCACCGCAGGTCGAGATCTGTTACGAGCGCAGCGCCCAATCGGTCAGTTTTCACGACGGCCTCATCGAGATCGCAGACCACACCGGCACGAAACATCGTACTCGGCGGCTGATTATCGCCACCGGCATTGGCGCCATCACACCAAACAGGCTGGATAATCCATCGGTCGCCAAATTCGAGGGGAAAGGCGTCTATTACTTCGCCAATGATCGGGCGGTGTTCCGCGGCAAACGCGTGCTCGTGGTGGGCGGCGGCGACAGCGCCGTGTTGTGGGCGCTGAATCTGAAAGATTGGGCCGACCAGGTCACACTCGTTCATCGCCGAGACAAGTTCAGGGCGCGCGATGCCAATGTGGCGGAGTTAATGGAAAGCCAGGTCAAGATACGCACCTTCCACGAGGTCAAAGAGGTTAAAGGCAAGGGTAAGGTCGAAAGTGCGGTGTTAGTCAATGCACGCACGCTGGCCGAAGAGGAGATCGGCGTCGATGCCATCATCTTCGCCCTGGGCTATCGGGCTGAATCCGGCCCGCTCGGCAGTCTCGGCCTGGAACGAGACGAGCATTTCATTATGGTGGATGGTTACATGCGCACCAGCCAGCCAGGCATCTATGCTATCGGCGATGTGGCGCAGCAAGAAGGCAGCGTTAATCTCAAGCTGATCGCAACCGGGCTCGCTCAGGCGGCCATCGCCGTCAACCATGCCTGCCATGACCTCCGTCCCGACCAAAAATTAATCCCGCCACATAGCTCCATGATGCGGCTCTAATCACCTTCTGCGCGAAACCGGCATCCCAAATCAGATTCAAAACACATGCACACCTATCAACACTACCACGTCGCTCAATCCGTTCCCGATGCCTTGTTGGCGCTGGCAAACGCGCCCGGACCCGCTTACGTCATCGCTGGAGGAACCGACCTGTTATTGGATATCGAGCAGGGGCGTCATTCGCCGGTTCACACATTGGTCGATGTCTCGCGTGTGGCCGAAATGACGGCGCTGGAAATCCGGGGCGACCATCTTTTCGTTGGCGCGGCTACCGCCCTGAATCGCATCGCCGCTTCCCCCATCGTGGCCGATCACGCCATGGCCTTGAAAGAAGCGTGTGAGTTGATCGGCGGGCCGCAGGTGCGCAATACCGCGACGCTCGGCGGCAATGTGGGGCATGCTCTGCCCGCCGCTGATGGGGCGATCGCCCTGTTCGCCCTGGATGCGCAGGCGCTGGTGGCAGATTCTACGGGTACGCGCTGGGTGGGGATGCCAGAGCTTTATCTTGGCCCCGGCCAGTCCGCCCTGAACCCGGTCAAAGAAATGCTCATCGGCTTTCGGACGCAACTGCGCCAAAACGGTCAGAACTCAGCTTTCCGCCGCGTGATGCGCCCACAAGGCGTAGCCATCGCCATCCTCAATATGGGCATCTGGCTGCAACGCCGAGGTGATCGCATCACCGACGTCCACGTCGCTCTCGGCCCGTCAGGCCCAACGCCCCGCCGCCTGCGTGCCGCCGAAGCCGCCCTCATCGACCGCACGCCTGACAGCGAGGCGCTGGGCGAAGCCGCCCACGCGTTATTGGAAGAAGCCAGCCTGCGCACCAGTCGCCACCGCGCCGGCTCCGACTATCGCAAACATCTGGCGGGCGTTCTCCTGGCCGATACCGTCACAGCCGCCTGGGAACGCGCCGCCTGATCGAGTCAGCGCAAGAATCAGGAAGAGTATCCGCAGATTTCACAGATTGGCGCAGATTTCTCTGAATCCAGGCGAATCGTTCAGACCTCAGCACCCGCAACGTCGAACCCAGGCTATTTGTATTGCTCGCTGAAATAATAGGCGTAGTATTGCGGCCAGGTGCAGCTTTCCGTGAAAACCGGTTGGCGTTTGCTCAGCGTCACCAGATGATAGACAAGTTCGCTCACGGTGAGTTCCTCGCCCAGGATTGGGCGCACGTTGTCGATCAAATATTCAGCGTACCACAGGGGCCATTCCGGGTCGTCGCCATCGGTGGCGAAAAAAGCTTGGTGATGGGCTTTGCCCGCGTCGCGAAACAATTCACTTAGTTGATCAATCTGGCCGGTCATATTGTTGGTGCATCTCCGGATAGTATGGGGGTTGGTGAATTCCGAATGGTGGATGATAGCGCGAAACAGCTCGCCGGCCAAGCTCGCCCGTCCGCAGCGCTTCTCTTTCAGCATCGCACAAGGTGGCTTATAATGACGTCTTGCCGCGAACCAAACGGCATCCGCCATCTCCACATCACAGCTTTGGGAATCTCACGATGACAACACAGACAATTGAATTCACGCTCAATTCCAAACCCACGACGATCGACTTCCAAGCCGGGGAGACGCTGGCCGACGTGCTGCGATACCGCCTGCACCTCACCGGCACGAAGATCGGATGTGAGGAGGCCGAATGCGGGAGCTGCACGGTGCTGGTCGATGGCGAGCCCGCGCTTTCGTGTGCGTATCCGGCGGCCAAAGCAGCCGGGCGTGATGTCGTGACCATCGAGGGGCTGGCCGACACGATGCCGCCTCACACCGGGCGCATGGGTGAACTGCACCCACTGCAAGAAGCCTTTGTCACGCACGGCGCGGTGCAATGCGGTTTCTGCATTCCCGGCCAGATCATGACCGCAGCAGCTTTACTACAGCGGAACGCCGAACCCAGTTCCGCCGACATTCGCAAAGCCCTCAAAGACACCCTCTGCCGCTGCGCCGGTTACCCCACCATCGAGCGCGCAATCCAGGCTGCCGCCCACAGCATCCGCACCGGCGAGGCCGTGCCCGAACCCGACTGCGCGCCTTCATCCCAACCTTTGCGGGCGGTAGGAACCGTGCAATTGCGGCCCGATGCCGTCGCCAAAGTCACCGGCGGGGCGATTTATACCGATGATCTTTATTTCGAGGAGATGGCGCATGCGCGCGTGCGCCGGGCTGATATCCCGCACGCCATCGTCCGCCGTGTCGATGTGGAAAAGGCGCAGGCGTTGCCGGGCGTGCTAGCCGTGCTCACCGCCGACGATATTCCCGGAGAACACAACCACGGCCTGGTGATTTACGACTGGCCGAGTTTGATCGGCGTGGGCGAGCGCGTGCGCTATGTGGGCGATGCCATCGCCATTGTCGCCGCCGAGACGCGCGAGCTAGCCAGCGCCGCCCTGGAATTGATCGAGGTCGAGTTAGAACCGCAGCCGGTGATCAGCAATCCCGTGCAGGCCCGACAGCCCGACAGCCCGCAACTTCATGAAAACGGCAATCTGCTCAAGCATATCAAAGTGCGTAAAGGCGACATGGCCCAGGGCTTCGCCGAAGCCGATGTCATCCTCGAACACACCTATCATACGGCCATCACCGACCATGCTTTCCTGGAACCGGAGTGCGTCATCGCCCGGCCGCTGGACAACGGTCGTATGGAAATCTACGTCGGCTCGCAGATTCCCTATGCCGACCGCCATCAGGTCGCCCGCACCCTGGGCTGGCCTGAGGACCGTGTGCGCGTGGTCGGCCAATTGATGGGCGGGGGCTTCGGCGGCAAGGAAGACATCGCCGGGCAAATTCATGCCGCGCTTTTGGCGAATGTCACCGGTCGCCCTATCAAACTGCTCTACAACCGGCACGAAAGCCTCGTCGCCCATCCGAAGCGGCACGGCACTCAGATCCGGGTCAAGATCGGCGCAAAAAATGATGGCACGATCACGGCGGTCGAAACCGAATTGTACGGCGACACCGGCGCTTACGCCTCGTTGGGCGAGAAAGTGATGACCCGCGCCACCACGCATTCGGCTGGCCCTTACGAAGCGCCGCACGTGCGCGCAGATTGCTATGCCATGTACACGAACAACCCGCCAGCGGGGGCGTTCCGAGGGTTCGGGGTCACCCAATCGGCCTTCGCCGTGGAAAGCATCGTCGACGAACTGGCCGCAACGCTGGGCATCGATCCGGTCGAATTGCGCCGCCACAACGCCTTGCGCATCGGCAGCGTCACCAACACGGGCCAGGTCTTGCGCGAGAGCGTGGGCCTGATGGAGTGCATCGATGGCGTGGATGCGGAAATGCGGCGGCGAGCCGGAGGCAATCCCTTCGAGCCGAAACCTGTGCCGGGGAAACCGCATCACGTCCGGGCCTGGGGCTTTGCCGTGGGTTATAAAAACACCGGGTTGGGCGGCGGCGCTCCCGACAAAGCGCGGGCCGAAGTGGAGCTTTTCGAAGATGGCACTTTTGAAGCTCGCACATCGTCAGCCGAGCTTGGTCAGGGTCTCGTCACCGTTATTCAATTGATCACCGCCGAGGAATTCCAGCTTTCGCCCGACCATGTGCGCGTGCTGGTGATGGACACCGACCTCACCCCGGATGGCGGCCCCACCACGGCCTCTCGCCAGACCTTCGTCACCGGCAATGCCGTGCGCATGGCTGCACAGACTTTGCGCGAGGGCATGGCCCGCACGCTGGCCGAGCGTTTCGACCAGCCGCCGGACCAGATTCGTTTCATCGAGGGATTAGCGCAGGTGAATGGGCATCGCGTGCCGCTGGGCGAGGTCGTCGGCATGATGCGCTCTGAGGGGCGGGAGCCGCGGGCGCTGTACGAATATTGGGCGCCCGAAACGAAACCGTTGGGCCAGGGCGGCGACATGCATTTCGCGTTCTCGTTCGCCGCCCAGGCCGCCGAAGTCGAAGTGAACACATTGACCGGCGAGGTCGAGGTGCTCACGCTCATCGCCGCCACGGATGTGGGCAAGGTGATCAATCCGCTCGGCTTCGTCGGCCAGATCGAGGGCGGTTTGATGATGGGTCTGGGCAACGCCCTCACCGAGAATTTTATCGTAGAAGAAGGCATGCCATTCACCGACCATCTGGCGCGTTACCGGATGCCCTCTATCGCCCACACGCCTGAGATCGTTTCTATTCCGGTGGAGCACCCATCAGCGGCTGGGCCATATGGGGCCAAGGGCGTGGGCGAGATCGTCAGCATCCCCACCACGCCTGCCATCACCAACGCCATCAAAAATGCGGTGGGCGTGCGCATCGACCGGCTGCCGGTTGATCAGGAGGAGATAGCCCTGGCGTTGGCTTCACAGAAGTAGGAATCAGAGATTGGATAGTGCGAGCCTGGGATGAACGATTCGGTGACGGATCACACCCAACCCACGAACTCGAAACGAAATAGAATCCTCGTACTTTCGATATTAGCCGTCCTCGCCTTGTGGGCGGCTCTTTCATTTGCCCGAACAACGGCCAACACATTCAACAATCGCACGGCGTCGGTCGATCTGCATTTCTACTGGTGGTCGGGGATCATGGTGCGGCAGGGCCACAATCCTTATACGGCGAATCGCAATGACCAGCTCGCCGATACGCCAATCTATTTCCTGGACGCCGGTTTTGTAAACAGTCCGCCGGAAGATGTCATCGCGTTCAAGGCGGGTCACCCGCCCGGAATCCCCGGCATTCTGCCTTCGGGCTTACTGCTGATTCAGCCATTCGCGTTTCTGTCCTGGCCGACTGCCCGATTTGGGTGGTGGTTGACGAATGTCGCATTGCTCTTGATCATCCCCTGGCTGTCTTTCAGGTTATTGCCAGTTGGAGAAACCATTCCCAGATCACATAAGCTGGCGATCTATTTGATTTTCCTGAGTATGATGGCGACCCGCGTCGCTGTTTCCAATGGGCAGACAACCCTGTTCGTCTTTGCTTGCATTCTCGGTTGCCTTTTGCTTACCCAGGATAGACCCATTTGGGCGGGCATATTATTGGGGTTAGCGATGACCAAACCGACGTTAACGATGCCTCTTGTTCTCCTGCTCCTTTTTACATGGCGCTGGCGGGTGTTATTGATTGGCGTGGCGGTACAGCTAATCTCATTTCTGATCCTCGACCGTTTGCTGTCCGACAGACTGATCGAGATGGTAATGTCTGTGTTGATCTCCGCCGACAACTACGTCAATCAGGAGGGAATTCATCTCTGGGAATTTTTACGGCTCAGCTATCCTGCTAGCGCGTTCGCCTCGCTGCTATTCACCATCTCGATCCTCGGTCTGATTCTGTACCGCATCCGCACCAGACGCACACTGCTCCCCGAAAAAACCGACCTATCTATCCTCAACCTACATCTCTTCAGCGCCCTGTCATTCTATTCACTTCTGGTCGTCTATCACCGTGAATACGACGCTGTGCTCTACATCGTATTTGCCGTGCTTTTGCTGTACGGATTGCGCACACATTTATGGGAGATGTCGAAAAAGCGATACTGGGCGGTAGGGATTTTGTTCGTCATCTTGACCGCTACACTGATGCGGCCAGGGGTGTTCATATTGTCATTTGTGCCAGCCAGCCTTGTTCCCGTTGCCGAATGGATGATGTCACGCGCCACCGCCAGCATCGCCCTGCTGACTGCATTGGCGCTGGCAATCTGGTTGCTCTATCGGCCATTGCCTTCGGTTTATGTTGAAAGGATGAGGGTGAAATCGCCTGGCGTCGATTGATGAAATCTCGCCGCATCATTCAAGCAAGCCGGGAATTGGCAAGCGCCCGCCGTGCGCTCAACAACCCCAGCCCAGCCACAATGACAACCAATACCGCCAGACCAAGTAGCGCAACGGCGTTTTCGCCGCTGAATTTCGTCGGAACCAATGGCGATTCGACGGTTGGGGACGCGTCGGGAATCGGAGCGCCGAGCGCCACCAGCGCCTCACGCAGGCCATCGGGGGCCTGATACCAACCAATCACGCCCGGCCCCCAATTGCGCAGGCCTTCTTGTTCCGGCGTAAAGACCAGCGGCCCGGCTTCAGCAAATAAATAGAGAGTCTGACGAATGGTTCGTTCTGCGATGCTTATCTCAGGCGGGCCGGCATTCACCCAGACCAATTCATAACCCGGCCCCAGATCGCCAGCAGGCGGCTCTTGCGGCAGCGCGTCAACGCCCGCGCCAAACCAGATCGCCGTGCGTTCCATCAATCTGGATACAAGGTCGGGTTCAGCGCCTTCGACAAGTTCAATGGGCTGATCGATTCCAGGGCCGGTGATGACGCCTGAAATGGGGCCTTTGGCGCTGGCTACGGTGATGTTCAGCGCCAGCAGCAGAATCGCCAGCAACAGGATTGCTACGAGATTAGCGTACTGTTTTGCGATCGGGCGAGTCAAATGCATGGGTCGAGTACCTCCAGTAAAAGACGTTTCAACAATGATTACACCGCCACCCCTTCAGAGGTTCCCACCCCGATTTTGACCTGGTTCTGCATTATGCTACTATCGTATCCATCTTTAAGAAAGGAGGCGCACGTTAAATGGCTCAATTGCAAATCGTCGGACAAGTGGTATTTCTGCGCGTGCGCCATCCCAGTCTCGGGAATTAGTCGACTGGTAACAGTTGCATAATCATGCTGCGGGCGTACGCGTGCCCGCAGTTTTTTTTATTGGACTGCGGTTTGTGAACAGCCATGCGCGGTACTTTTCGCGCACGTGCAACGTCCTTGCCTCTAAGCCGAGGCAGGATATTTCGTTTTCTCACAACAAATCAGGAGTCCTATTACTCGTGTCAACAAGAATAGATTGGATCGAACAGAACGAGTCCGACGAGATGGAATACACATTCATTGGCCGCAGGCAATCGCGCCGAACGGGCCGCCATAACATGGAAAAACGCCCACAAACATATAAAGGGCAACTGCCAGACGAGATCATCGAGCAAATGCAGGGCGAAGAAGACTTCCTGCCCAGCTACGCCGCATCACACAATGAAAATCGGATGCTGCAAGCCCAATTGACCTCCTTCTACCAGGAACACATCATCACCGACGTGCTGGCTCCGGTCAAGGGCGGCAAGGAAGCGTCTGTCTATTGCTGTCGGGCGCACTCCAGCACTGGCCTGGAACTGATCGCCGCTAAAATCTACCGGCCCCGCGCTTTCCGTAGTCTGCGCAATGATGCTGTCTACAAGGAGGGCCGCGAGGCGCTCGATGCCGAAGGCAAGGCCATCCGCGACACCCGTCGCCATCGCGCCCTGGCCAAGAAAACGCGCTATGGCAAGGAAGTGGACATCGGCTCGTGGATCGAACACGAGTTTGCCACAATGAAGATGCTGTACGAAGCCGGAGTTGATGTGCCCAAACCGCTTGCTCGCGCCGGGACGACCATCCTCATGGAATACCTTGGCGACGTGCGTTCTCCTGCGCCCGCCCTCAACGGCGTCGCCCTGGACGCTTCGCTGGCCCAACCCCTGTTTCAGCGCCTGCTGAATAACATCGAACTGATGCTGACCCATAACTGCATCCACGCTGACTTCTCCGCCTACAACATCCTGTTCTGGCAAAACACGGCGTTCATCATTGATTTCCCGCAGGCTGTGCTGGCCACAAGCAACCGAAATGCGTTCAGCTTTTTGCAGCGCGACCTGACACGCCTGTGCCAATATTTCTCAGGTTATGGCATCGAAGCTGACCCTGAGGCGCTGGCTGCCGATCTCTGGCAACGCTTTATGGACGGCGAATTGTAGGCAACGACTGACAGATCGGGAGGCCGCAGCCTCCCGATCTGTGTCCTCAAGTCACAAGTTGAGACAAGGGGAAAATCCGGTCGATTGCATCTGGCCGGATGGGGCGATCAAGGTGATGATAACTTACGTTCTCACTTTTGAGGCAGCGTCTGCAAGTAGGTGACCACATCGGTCACATCCTGCGCCGACCAGTTCAATTTCGCCCCCGATGTCATCGCAGGCACGCCCGGTTGCCCGAACATGGCCTTGTGGAAGACCTCCCAGGGATTGTCCGTCGCCAGGTTCGGCAGATTGACAGGCCGGGCTCCCTCCAAACTTGCGTTCATCTCCCGCCCGTTCTGCCCGTGACAGGCGACGCAACCAACGTCATAGAGGCGTCCGCCATTTTCGACATTTCCGTTCACGGATTTGTCAGCATTGATGTAGGGACGCATGTCAATCATGCCCTCACGTATGAACCGGGCCAATGCCGTCAGGTCGGCGCGATTCATCACGTCCGAAAAGTCATGTTCGGGATTGGATTCACCCGAAAGCACGGCCACCAACTCATCCTGCGTCATTGCTTTCGCAGCCAGAACGCCCTCGAAACCGGTGTAATGATCTCCCTCGCCGTACGCGCCATCACTCCCCCTGTAATCCCAGCCGTGGCACTCTTTACAGCGCCATGTGGCCGAGGCGACACGCTCATTCGTTCCCTGCTGCGAGGCCCACAGAAGATGATCGGGAACTGGTTCCGGCTTCTTGGCTTCCAGCCACCACATATCATAAAGCCGCCCCCCGCGCGCAACCTGGTCATTGGGCTGGCATGCGGCGACCAGACCTATCGCCAGCAACAGAATCGAGAATACAGCCACACGACGAGGCATCGTCGAGATCACCTTCGCGCTTCTCAGCGGATGGTCGCCATCATGGCCGCCACAGCCTTGTACACCGCCGAATCCGTCGGCAACTCGACCAAGGGTCGGCCCCCGAACTCGAATTCCGTCACAGTCTCGTCCTGGGGGATCACGCCCAAAAGCGGAAAATCGATTTGCTCGTCGATGAACGCTTGCAGCGCTGGCGGCAGATCAATCGAAGGCGCCCGGTTGACGATGAGAAAAGTGTTGGTGATATTGATATTCAGTTCGTGTCGAAAAGAGCCGATACGCTGCGCCGCCACCAGTCCTCGCTGGCTGGGATCGCTCACCACCAGCAAGTAGTCCACATCTCGCGTGGTACGACGGCTGAGGTGCTCCAACCCGGCCTCATTGTCGATCACCACATAGTCGTAATTCTGGCTGATCGAATCGACCACATCGCGCAGGTTGTGGTTCACAGCGCAGTAGCAGCCCGGCCCTTCTGAACGACCCATCGCAATCAGATCGAAGCGGTCTCCCTCAGACAAGGCTGACCGGATTTCGTAATCGAGGTATTCGCGCTTGGTCACGCCGCCCGGCATAGCGCCCATGGCCGCGCCGCTGGCCGTCAGTGATTTCTGCACCTCAACCAGGATATTCTCGCGGATGTCGCCAACCGTCCAGTCCAGATCCAGCCCCAAGACCATGTTGAGATTGCTGCTGGGGTCAGCGTCAATGGCGAGTACAGCGCCGGGTTGCGTTTCGATAAGATAGCGGGTGATCAGGCCAGAGACGGTGGTTTTGCCCACGCCGCCTTTTCCGGCCAATGCGATTGTAGTCGTCATGATGAGATTAGGTAATCGATATTGAGTATTGGTCAAATACGCCGTTATGTAACTTTCGTCTCGGGCAATCCGGCGATGATCTCGCCAGTTAGTTTGTTCGTGATCATCCCGACGGCTTCACGCAGCGCAGGCACATGATCGTAAACGGGAATCCCAAGCCGGTCGGCTTCCTGTACGCGCAGATCGGCGGGCAAGAAACCCAACACCGGGATGCCGGGCGTTTCGGCTTCGAGAAAAGCCGCCTCTTCGCCGTCCCTGACCTTGTTGCCCACCAGGAAGAGCCGGGTCAGGCCGATGTCATTCGCCAGTTGCTTGATTTGGGCGGCAGTGCCCAGGCTACGCCGTGTCGGTTCCACGACCACGATCATGGCATCGACGAAATCGACTGTAGCTCGGCCCAGGTGCTCGACCCCGGCGTACATGTCCAGCAGCAGCACATCATCCTTGCGAAACAGCAGATGTGTGAACAGGGTTTTGAGCATGGCGCTTTCGGGACAGATGCAGCCGGAGCCGCCGATATCGACAGCGCCCATTTCCAACAGCCGCACGCCGCGATGCTTGACGGCAAAGCGTTCGGGGATGTCATCCACGCGCGGGTTCAGAGTAAAGAATCCGCCCACCGTACCCGGCTTTGCCCCGGTGCGCTCTTCGATCAGCGCATCCATCTCTGAGATCGGTCGCAGCTTCGCCCGCAATTCGGGCGGGAAGCCCAATGCGCCAGCCAGACAGGGTGATGGATCGGCGTCCACCGCCAGTACGTCACGCCCGGCATCGGCCATCGACTGAGCGAGCAATGCGCTCAGGGTGGTCTTGCCGACGCCGCCTTTTCCGCTGATTGCGAGTTTCATGGGTTGGATGGTTGGTTTGTTAGTTTGTTAGTTGGGCGGTTAGTTGGGTGGATTGTTGGGTGGCTAATGCTACCAATGCGCCAATCGTCGGGTGAGGACGCTGCCGAGGATGGCGCAGCCCTCAGTGCTGAGGTGATAGCTGGCCGAGGCGTCGAAGAGAATGCGGTACGAGGAGGGGAAGTCCTCATCGCCCTGCCAGCAGGCTGCGAGCACGGGCACGAGGGGCAGGGCGGCAAAGGCGAAGGCGGCATCGGCAAAGCCCACCGCCTGTCCGTTACACCCCATCGCCGCCCGCCGGAACGCGTCGATGTCGTCATCGAAGACAGCCAGCAATTCCTGACCAGTGTACCCTTGAAACGCCTGGGCGTAAAACGTGCCATCAGGCAGTTCCGAAAAAGAAATCCATTGCCCGGCCGGCGGCGTTCCATCGGCGTCATGGAAATAGTAGAGCAACAACGCTTGCGCCAGCGGATCGAGCGGCCTGCCCGTATATTGGTCGCATGCGATCAGGTCGGGGAATGAGAGGAGGACGGGTTGACCCCAGTATTCGAGCTCGAATTCTCCGCCCGCGCCATCAGGACGAAATTGGCTGCCGGTGCGTCGCGCCAATCGAGCGGGCGGCTTTAGACGCAGCGCCGCCCGCAACTCTTCCGCACGCACTTCCAACGGCTTGGGCGCGTTCCTATCGATCAATCGGATTTGGGTCATTCCGGGAATCCGCGTGAACTCAGGCGGGCACGGCCACCGGTTCAGCGCTGGTCTCGGCCGCCAGATTGGGGGCTAAACCGGCCTCGGTAACGATGCGGGGCACGATCTCTTCCCAGCCTACGGCCATGAGGTGGAAGCCATTCACGCCCTGCAGCGGCTTGATCGCTTCCATCAATTCCAGGGCGATGGCGACGCCCTCTTCCTCGGCGCCGTCACCGGCCGCTTCCATGCGCTTCATCAGCTTTTCGGGGATCGTGACGCCCGGTACCTGCTCGTGCATGTATTTGGCCATGCGCAAGTTCTTTAAAGGCGTGATCCCAACCAGGATGTAGACTTTGTCGAGGACGTTGCGTTTGGCCAGGGCGTTCAGCCATTTCTCCAGCCCCTCGGCATCGTAGACCAGATTGGTCTGAAAGAACTGAGCGCCCGCGTTGATCTTTTTCTCTTCGCGCAGCGCCTGGTATTCGGGTCGCGAGGCGAAGGGGGAGGCCGCCGCGCCCAGGAAGTATTGGGGGGCGAACTTGATATTGCGACCATCGAGATATTTGCCTTCATCGCGCATGCGCCGCAGAATCCATAGCATTTGCACGGCATCGATATCGATAATGTCGGAGCGACCGAGCGGCGAGGGACCCATGCGGGCGCTGTCGCCAGAGAGACAGAGGATATTGCGCACGCCCAGGGCGCTGGCCCCCAGCACATGCGCTTGCAGGCCGGTACGGGTCACCTCGCGAGCAGCGATCTGCATAACCGGCTCTGCGCCTTGCTGAATGCAAATGGCGCTGCACGCCAGGCTGGACATGCGCGGCGTGGCCGAGGGGTTGTCGGTGAAATTCACGGCGGCGACATAGGGCTTGATATGGTCGATGTTGCGCTTCAGACCGCCGGTGGCCGTGCTCATAGGCGGGGCGACTTCCGAGGTGACGACAAATTCCCCCGCCTTGAGCCTGCGTTCCAATTCGGAGGCTGGCTCATCATAAGCCGGGGCATGGTATTTGGAATCGCCTTCCCACCAGTCGGGTTGGCGCACCGGTTTGAATACAACCTCCCAGACTTCGGCGCGTTTCTCCTTGTCACGCGAGATGACGCCGCTCGCCACCTTGCCCAGGCCGACTTCTTTGGCCTGATGGTAAACATCACCCCAGGTTTCGCCGCCGACTTTGTCCCAGTCCAGCGGCGGCAATACCTCAAGCAACATCTCCTCCCGGCCCATCTTAAACGAGCGCTCGAAAATCTCAAACCAGATGCAGGGCCGGGTCGTGTCGACGTAGCAGGCTTCTTCGGTGGAACCGCCGCACGGGCCATTGCGCAGGCCTTTAGGGCATTCCATCGGGCAGATGAAGGCCGTCTCTTGCAACAGGCAATTGCCGCACATGCGGCAACCAAACGCCGGGCCTTTCGTCAGCTTCTCGATGCTGATCAAAACACGTGTGCCAAACGGCTCCTTTTTGAAAGGTGCATAGGCGGGCTGCCAGCGGCGTCCCGGGGTGAAAATCGGCATGGTGAACCTCCCACAATGGTGAACAGGTCAGTTGGATGTGTTGGCAATGATAACAAACCGAGGGCGCTATCATCAGTGGAATCGAACAGTCAACCACCCCTATTCTAGCCATTATTCCCCCCTCTGTATATGAACTATATCATATTGATTGTACTGTCAGGGCTTTCCGGTTCTAAGTTGGCTACCGACTTCACTGTAAAGTGGTTACCATAATTCATAAGCTATACGAAATTTTGCTCAACATAACACATCTGATTCGATTTTTGAGAGCCGATTTCTTGCAGTCGAATCGCAGAAACTCGACCATCAGCTTGAGAACCGGAAAGCCCTGTTGTACTGTAGCTGCCCTCGAGTGATTATGATCTAGATCATAATCGTGCCAAAAAAAAATATGTTATCCTACTTTCAATATCTTCGCCCTTCCATTTGTTCGTCAAGCGGTAGACACATGAAAAAATTGATAAATTATGCTGGAAGCCTGGTTGGGTTGTTGGCAGTGATAATGCTAACAGTATTCATCATACATAGCCTAAATAACGGTGAATCGGGGGACAAATCCGTTACAAGCGTGTTCGATTCGCCCTTCCGACCTTGGCCTACGCCTATCCCCGAAGCACCGACACCTGAGCCCACGACGACCCCTACTTTGCGTCCGTGTATAGGCACGCCGGATGTGCCGATTGAGGTCGCCTGTCCCTGGGTACCGACGCTTACGCCCTCGCCCACATCCATGTTTCCCACGGCCACGCCTTGGGTACCGCCTCCACCGCCCAAACAGACAGTTACGCCTTTACCAATACTTGAAGCGAAGCCCGTTGATTCGGATTTGACCTTCGTCTTGTTCCCCGACATGGGTGATGGTGCTCCTTCTGAGGCCACTCGACCTAGATACCAGCGTATTCCCATCGACGCTGAAGGAAAGATGGTCGGTGCTGCACGGACATGGGAGTTACCTCCGGATACGAATTTTGGCACGGGCGACCAATGGGTTTCGCCTGATCGCAGCTTACTGGCAAGTATTGATGGTGGTGTCGTCTATGTGATCGACACCAGAGACGGTGCTTTGAGGGCGTTCATGTCTTACGGGAAATATTTCAATTGGCATCCCAATAGCAGGGAGATACTTTTCTATCAAGATTTGACCTTAGAGCCTGGCTTGACATTGTTCAACATAGAAAATGACCGCTATCGCCTGATCGCCCAACCGAAACCGCTTGACATTACCGGCGCTGCCATCTCTCCGAATGGGCAGCGATTGGCCTACGGTACAAACAATCCGCCGTTTCCAAGTCAAATCTATTTCGCCAACGCCGATGGCAGCGAGCCGCGGGCGGTGGTCGAAGGCGGCGGGATCGTGGCGGTTTGGGGGTGGTCGTATGACGGCGAATACCTGGCTTATATGGGAGAGCCTGGAACAGGAAGTTTTAAGAAGGATACAGGACCTCCGCCGCCTGAAAGCCAGGGCAGTCTAATCTGGGTCATGGATCGCAATGCGAGCAATCGCCAGCAGCTTAAAGGCCCTTTTTTCTCCGGCTTTGGATTTCGGCCCATGTGGTCGCCGCGAGAACACAAGGTAGCCTATGTCGGCTCTGAAAAACTTGACGAATGCTGGATGAGCGACGAGGAGCGGCGTGCTGATCCATTGTGCCGTTTCAAGGGCGTGTCCATTTATGTGGAAGACATCGATAGCGGCGAATTGTGGAAAGTATCTGACAATGCCTTGGACCCGGCCTGGTCGCCTGATGGCGCTTATCTGGCTTATGTGGCGATGGACGCTACAGGGCAGGTGGATGTGTGGATCAGCGATGTTGACGGCCAGAAGAAACGCAGATTGACGGGTTCCAGCGACCACAAACGCCATCCGATCTGGCTGCCGCAACTTGGTGTGGAGGAATAATGTGATAGAACATGCGAGTAGGTTGACATTTGTCAGAATTCTTTTCAAATTGATTTTTTGTTTCGGCATCACATTTATTGCTACCTCTGGTTCGTTCCCAGTGGAGGCGCAAACGCAATCCTTTCTTGTTGTGCCTTACTATGGCGGTCACGATGTCACATCCTGGTTTGATCATCAATACCCGAATTACGGGAATAACGATAGAATCGAAATCTATGATGGAACGATCGCATACAATTGGCACGGGATTTGTGGTTATTTCGGCAACAACGCTGTGGCTTACTATGCCCAACCCAACAGCCAAGGCGATTGTATCTGGTATGAAGGGCATCCGGCCATTGACTTCGCCCTCAGTTATGAACCGGTGCTGGCTGCTGCGGATGGTGTAGTTGTAGAGAGGCGTTGGTGGAATTTTGCTGACCGCTCAGATGAATTGGGGATGTTTATCAAAATCGAACATAGTGAAGGTTACGAGACATATTACGCTCATCTCAGTGCTGCTGCAGTCTACATCGGCCAAATAGTCTCTGCCGGTCAAGTTATTGGCACCAGCGGCAATACTGGCAACTCTTCGGGGCCGCATTTACATTTCGAGGTGCGCCACAACGGCAATCGAACTGATCCATTTGGCGGCAGCGGTTCATCCTATCTTTGGCGTGAGGGAAGATGGCAAACGGGGCAGTGGGTAGGACGCTCCGAACGCACCTATCTCGCCAGCCATCTCATTGATGACGGAGATACCGCATTTGTCAAGGGGAGAACTATCAATGGCAGTTATAAAACATGCCCTCCCCAATCTTGCCCGTATTGGTATCCGGTCAGCGGCGTAGGGACGAATGGAGATATGCTATGGACCTTCACTGCAAAGAATAGCGCTGACTACTGGGCAAGGTGGCAGACTGTTACCGCCGGGCTGGAGACAAGAGAATATGATGTGCAAGTCTACATTCCCAGCAGCCATACCTTAACCTGGAAAGCAGAATACTGTCCTTTCGATTCATATACCTACCGACCCACAACACAGTGCATGATTGTCGATCAGAACGGGATCGGCAATAGATGGATTGATCTTGGGACGCATTGGTTGGGTTCCGTATCGGCTGCAAATCATGCCGGCATCTGGATCGACGACGAAACGGGGGAAGAGTATAGTGAAGCAGGACGCAACGAATTAGGCGTAGATGCCATACGTTTTCGTGTGCGCAATCATCCAATGTATTTCCCGTTACAACTGCGATAAGGGACATTCATTGCAAGCAATATCGAATAGCCTATGGTCAACCATCAATATTTCCTCGTGCTTCCAACCGACGCGCTGGCGTTTTGTGCTTAAACTAACATCACAATGAAAACGATACTTTTGTCTGGCAGTTGACGATAGACCATTGACGATGGACGGTGGCAAACTGCACTGGCAAAACGTGCTCCACCGTCTGTCGTCCGCCGTCTATCGTCAAGTATAAAACTATTGTTTTCATCATGACTTCAGATTAGTTACAACGCGTCAATACATCTCGCCGACGTTTTTACGGTTCTATTTTTGGATGAAGGTGACGGGGGCGAAACTCTTTCGACCTCAAGCGCGCATCAGCTTCCGGGTGCTATGTCCGGAAGCTGATGATTGCATGTTTGATTGAGTCAGGCTGCGATCGTTTCGCCCTCCTGCAGATATCCATCCGCATAAATGACTTTATTCAGCAGAATCTGCACGGTCTTCCAGATCGCCACCTGTTCGGGGTCGGACATATCGACGTCGCCTGGCTCCAGCGCTTCCATGGCAGCCGTCTTGTCAGCGATGGTAAGATACAGTTTGCCGAGCGGAGTGCTCACGTCGCGCTCCTCGATCACGCGGATGGTTTCTTTCAAATCCTCATCCAGCGGGTCGGCGATCATCATCTGCAAACCAGCGCCCATAAGCATGGCGCAATAGGTGCGGTTGATCAGTGGCCGGTTTTCGCGCGGCACGGCATTGGAGACATTCGACAATCCCACGGAAATGGACGGGGGCGGATCCCAGGCGAATTGCAGGGTTTGCACAGCGCCGATCAGTTCCGGGCAATATTGCTGGCAGCCGGAGACGGTCAATACGAGCGGGTCGATGATCAGGTCTTCGATGGGGTAATCGAGTTCGAGACAGCGCGGGATCAGGGATTCGAGGGCGATGCCGACACGCTCATCAGCGCCAACCGGGATACCCGACTTGCCCATAGTCAGGGCGATCAACCGAGCGTTGTACTTCTTGGCCAGCGCCGGCACCTTCTCCAAACGTTCTTCCTCCGCCGAGGTGGAGTTGAGGATCGGTTGGGCTTTGGTCACGGTCTTGAGAGCAGCTTCCATCCCATCCACGTTGGTGGTGTCGAAACTGAGCGGCACGTCCACGACTGCCTCGACCGTCTTCACCATCCAAGGGAAGACCTCATCCCAGTCTTTCTTGCGCGGGCCCATGTTCAGGTCCAACGCCTGAGCGCCAGCTTCGATCTGCTTGACGGCCAATTCCTGGAAGAATTTGGCGTCGCGGTCGCGCAAAGCGTCTTTGACCGATTGGGAAATGATGTGGATGTTTTCGCCAATAATGTACATGGTGGTCTCCTTATGGGATTATCGGGTGGATATTACGAATCTAAAACTGCAAATTGGGATCAATCAAATCAGGTCGCAAATTCATGTTAAAGCATCTGCCACTGATGGAAACTTCGCCATGTCGGTATGCGGCAGGAAAAGGGCGGACGTAAATGCTTCGTAAAAACGATTGTCGGCTGAAAGCTCGATGTAGGTCATGCGCGAGGCGATATCCTGTACGCGCACGCGGTCGGAGCGGTCGAGCAGGGCGCGATAGCCGCCCAGGACCGAGGTGTTGCCCAGGAATTGGAATTTGTCCCAGGGCATGTCGGGCAAAAGACCGATCTGCACGGCCTTCTCCACATTGATGTATTTGCCGAAGGAGCCGCCGATCAGCACGCGCTCAGCCATTTCCAGGGGGATGCCCACGCTTTCGGCCAGCACCGAGAAACCGGCATAAATTGCGGCTTTGGCCCGGATCAGATTGTCGATGTCCACATGCGTGATCACGATATCTCGCCCGTGCTCGGTTTCTGCGCCCCAGGCGACCACATACTCCGGCCCGTGTTCGCCCTCGCGCACGCGCGGGGTGGGCAACCGCAGGTCGATATGCCCGGCCTTGTCCACCACGCCGGTCAGGAACAGTTCGGCCAACAGGGAAATCAGGCCGCTGCCGCATAGACCCTTGGGCTTCACGTTACCGATGACGCGGCAGGTCGGCTCATAATCATGGCCGTCGACCCAGACTTCTTCGATGGCGCCTTTGGTGGCGCGCATGCCATCGACCACGCCCGCGCCCTCGAAGGCCGGGCCAGCCGAACAAGCGCACGTGACCAGCCACTCATTCGAGCCAAGCACGATCTCGCCATTCGTGCCCACATCCATGAACAGCGTTATCTGCTCACTGTCGTCCACGCCGGATGACAACACCCCGGCAGTGATGTCGGCCCCCACGTAGCTGGCCACGCCGGGCAGACAATCCACCGACGCCTCAGGGTGGATCAGCAGGCCGGTCTCGCGTGCTCGCACGATCGGCGTTTCGTTCACGCCGGTGACAAAAGGCGCCAGGCGGATGCTGTTGGCGGGGATGCCCAAAAACAGGTGAATCATGGTCGAATTCCCGGAAACCACCGCTTTGACGATGTCGGCGGGATCGACCTGCGTGCGTTTGCAGGCTCGCTCCACCAGTTCGTTCATGGCGGCGACGACGAGTTCACGCATCTCATCCGCCTGTTCTGCGCTCTTGCTGGCATACATGATGCGCGAGATCACATCCTCGCCACGCGTGATCTGGCGGTTGTATTCCGCCACCTGGGCTTTCACCTCGCCGCTGAGCAGGTTCACCAGCCACAACGAAACCGTGGTCGTGCCGATGTCGATGGCCGCGCCCCACAACGGTTGGTCGTCGTTCACATGGCCGGGCTTGAGGTCCACAAGTTGAGCCGGACAGTCGGGGCAACAATCCCAGGGCGGGCTTTCAACGATGGCGGAGACCTTCCAATCTCCCTGGCGCAAAATGCCGCCAATCTGCCGCAGCAACGGCAAAGAGACATTGAACTCACTGCGATGCACTTTTTGGTTGAGCACCTTGCGCAGCCGGGCCCAGTCGTCGGTCTGGTCGTCTATGCTGGGCGGCGTCAACGTCAGATTCACGCGGCGGATCGTCTGTGATTTGACTGGATCATATCCCGCGGGCACGCGAATCTCGCCCACCGTGCGGTCGGTGGTGAGCACCCGCTCGATCTTTTCTTGCGGCGGGACGGCGATAGCGACATTGCCCTCGATCACAGCCTGGCAGGCCAGCACGTAGCCGTTGGCGACATCTTCGGGCGAGAGACGCAGGGTGCTGCGCGCCCGCACATGGCCGGATTTGACCTGCACAGCGCAGCGGCCACAGCGGCCCTGTCCGCCGCAAGGTTGATTGAGTTCAACGCCAGCCAGCCGCGCCGCTTCCGAGAGCAGCGTGCCAGTAGGCGCATGCACCGGTTCGTTGTTGGCGTCGAAGAGGACGGTGTGTTCGGGCATTTTAGTGAGCAGTAGCCGGTGATCAGTATTCAGTGGTTGGTAATCAGAGAACAGGTTTCGTCAACATAAGCTTGTAGTGAACTGATTCTGTATGGTAAAGTTTCTTATCTATCATCCCTCCAAAGGAGGCTAAGATTATGGCTTCAACTGCTATAGCAACGGTGGTCAAAATGATGGAAACTCTGCCTGAATCCACGCAAGATCAGGTCGTAGAGCATCTCAGGGACTACATCGCAGAAATTCAAGAAGAACGAAGATGGGATAAGGCTTTCCAAAACACGCAATCTTCGCTGATCGAAGCCGCTCGGCGTGCAAAAGAGGAAATTGCTGAAGGATTGGCAGCACCTATGGACTACAGTCGGTTATGAAATCAGAAACGCTGCCCTCATTTTGGGTTGCCTATCATGCACTCGATCAAGCAACACAAAAACAGGCCAGAAAATCGTTTCGTTTGTGGTCAGAGAATCCGTTTCACCCATCCTTACATTTCAAGTGTATCAACCAACAAGAGGATATTTGGTCGGTGAGAATTTCTCTGGGTTATCGGGCTATTGGCGTTTCTCAAGGTGATGTTGTTACGTGGTTTTGGATCGGAAACCACGACGATTATGAACGGTTTTTCGGATGATGGCAGTTTGATTCGGACTGGATCTCAGTGGGCGTGTGGGGCGAACAATTAGCGATAGGTATCATTGAATTGCGATCGGCCCAGACCAGGGCGTGGCGTCAGGTCATACCGAGTCCAGTTCGATCCTCCCCCTGGCTTTGGCTCTCTTTCTGACGGCTTTTGCGCCTGGCCGGTCTCGAATCGTTCCGGCGGGCAGACGGCGCAACGCTCAGGTTCGGTGGACGAGAAGAGATCACGGGTGATGGAGAATGGCTTGGTCACGGGATGTCCTTACGACAAGGTGACTGTCATCTGCGAGATGACAGTCACCTAAAAAGCTAACCCAACACGCTTTTCATGAACTTCGGCAGATCGACCGCTTCGCGCGGCCCCACCCGTACTTCCCACCCCGGCATTTCTTCTTCCACTTCGCCGGAGAGGACGGCCACATGGCCGGGGAGGACGATGCGCTTGCGGCTGACTTTGTCGGCCACCTCGAATGCCTTGGCGTCCTTGGCGATGCGCTCAGCGTCGAACTTGCCCGCAGCCCAGGCCGTGAGCACGCTCATGCCTTCGGCGTCGGTGACGAGCAGCCAGGCGGGCAGACCTGCGCCTTCCACTTCGTTGGCCACGCTGAAATAGGTGATCGAGAAATTGGTCGTCACCAGCACCGGGTCTTCGGGGCCGGGATTGTTGATCTCATACAGGCCCGGCTGCACCTGGATCGGCTTTTGCGGGTCGGTATAGATATTCTCGCGCAGCACCAGCAAGGGATAGGCTGTCTCAGGGCTAAAATGATCGAGCACCACGAAATCGCTATATTTGGCGATGGCCTGCGCTGCCGCCGTCACCTCACGGCCGGGATCACCCCAGTCGCCGGGGAAATTGACGATGGGATAGCCCAAAGGCCGGAAGTTCTTTTTCAAGGCCAGACGGCGGGCCATGGTGTTGGCCGACAACGTACCATGCAGGCTGCGTTGACCAGGGGCGAGGACGATGTCATTCACCCCGGCTTCTTTCACCTTCTCGGCCAGATTGACCATCTCGTCCATGCTGTCGGCGGTGAGGGCCAGCGGAGCCTTGGCGTTTTTGGCCAGCCCGGCCATCGTTTGCCAGTCCCCGGCGTCGGCGCAACCGAGCAAAGGCACCTCGCCCTCGGCCAATTCGGCCAACCCGGCTTTGATCTCATCCGGGCCGCCGATGAGGATGATAGGCCGGTGGCTGACTTCTCGCACGGCGCGCACGGCATCGGCAAAGCTGCCGCCATTCGCCTGCACGGCAAAGCCATCCATGGTCAGGTCGATGCCCACGTAATCGACGGCGAAGTCATTGGCCGGGCCGACTTTGGCCTTGATGGCGTCAGGCGATTCGCTGTCGTAGACGCGCAGGAACAGGCCGGGCTTTGTCACGAACTTCTTCTCGTGCCGGAACATCACCGTCTCGCTGCCGGCCTTAATCTCGAAGCCGTTGGACTTGACCGCCATCGGTCGCACGGGCGGTTGCGATGCCGCCGATAGCTGCGCCGCCGATTCCTCGCTCACGTGCGGGCAGGCGGAAAGCTCGACCTGCTTGGCCGCCAGCTTCATGGCGAAAGCAAGGCAGGTTGGGAAATCGCAGTCCTTGCAATTGGTCTGCGGCAGTAGTTTGTAGATTTGAATGCCTGATAGGGACATGTCTGTCGCTCCTTCGGAGACGAAATAATCGGTGATCAGCTTTCAGTGATCAGTAATCGGTCCGCCGTTAAGACTGCATCGACCTGACTACTGATCACTGTTTACTGAATACTGTTTACTGAATCATCAAGTCATCAATCGCCGCTCGCGTCCGCTTCACCGATTCAGGATGACGGAGCACGACGACGTCTGCGCCGGATTCGATCAACATGGTCGAGGTCAGGGTTTCCCAGGTGATGGAGCGTTCTTTCCAGTCGCCCCAAGCCTCAGGCACGCCCTCGCCGACCTTGGCTTCCTTGGTCTTCCAGGCCTCTTCGCCCGGCGTCACGATCATGGGCAGTTGCGTCATGGTGTCGCCTTGCAGCGCAGCCATGCGCAGCCGTTCCATCACCGAATAGCCGTACTCGAAACCGTAACCCAGGGCGCCAGTGGTCGGGTCCATGACGATGCGGTCGAGAGGCAGGCCCATGTCCGAGATCAGGATGTTGAGCTGCTTGGCCAGGTTTACATCCATGGCCGTTCGGGCGATGACGAGATGGCCGTTCGCCATGGCCGTCGCCACGATCGTGCGGTAATTCTTGTCCTCGCAGATGCCCAGCAACAATCGTTCGCCCTTGAAGGCTTCGGCCACCGGCACGAGCAGCGTATTATCGGCTTCAGCCTGACCCGGCCCCCAAATCACGAGCGGCAGCCCGCTGGCTTCTAACACAGCCCGAACCGCTTTCACGGCATTTTGCGGGGTGTTGGGATTGCCGTCGGCATCGGTGAGCGAGAGGCGCATGACCAGCACCTCAGCCCCAGCCGCTTCCGCAGCCTTAGCCCAGGCCGCCGGATCATCCATCACATCGCCCCAGGCTTCGTACAACAAATCCGACCAGCCGTCGGGCTTGCGGTCGGCGATCTCGATGGCGATCACGGGGGCGTTGGGGATGGGGCCATCGATGAACATGAATGGCATCGCCGCCTCGCCGCCGATCTTGACGACCCTGGCGCGGGTTCCGCCCTCGGCTGCCGTTGCGCCCAAAGCGATCTCCTTGACCTTGCCCGACCATTTTTCGGTGACGATTTCGGTCTTAGTTTCCGCAGCCAACCACGGCTGATCGGGTTCAGGTTCTTTGACTGCGGAGGTTGCCGGGGCTGGCTCGACCGGTTGGGCTATCTCCACCGCCGGGGCGGGCATTGCCGCCGGAGCAACAGGAGCTGGTGCAACGGGCAATGCCACACCGGCCTGCAGAGCGGCGATTGTCGCTTCGTCCAATCCGCCCAATTCAGCCAGGGCTGCCACGAGCGCCCGGCGCAGTGAATTGACCGCCCGCTCAGCGGCATCGGCGCTGGGGCCGGCCATCGGCGCAACTGGCGTCACGGGAACGGCGGGCGCT
>JAGFJG010000057.1 GCA_024102915.1 Caldilineales bacterium | reverse complement strand
TTGGAAGAGGGTGAAGGCCTTATCGTAGTGTTCGAGGGCTTCGTCTCGGCGGTCGAGAAAAGCGAGGACGTCGCCTTTGGCCTTGAGGACGTTGGCCTGACCGAGGCGGTCGCCGACGGTTTGGAAGGGGGTGAAGGCGTTATCGTAGTGTTCGAGGGCTTCGTCGTTGCGTTTTTGAAAAGCGAGGACGTCGCCTTTGGCCTGGAGGACGTTGGCCTGATTCCAGGTTTTGCCCAAACGTTTCGCCGCGCTTTCCGCTTCCAGCAGCCAGTGCTCATTCCGCTGGTCGTTTTTGCTCAGGAGCATGATCCGCCAGTGTTCGCTATAGTCGATCAGGGTTTCGGCGGCTGCATCCTCTGTGGCCTGGTTTGCGCATAGCCAGTCCCAGGCGGCGGTGATGTCATCCCAACCGGCGGGGGCGGCGTAGGTGGTGCGCCCTTCCCTGATGGCGTCATCCCAATCCGCCGCCACAGGCAGAAACAGGCGGGCATGGCGCAGGCGCAGCGTGGTCATCAATTCGCCATCCTGCGCTCGCACTTTTTCCAGGTATCCCCGCACCGGCGGCTCCAGTTCATACGCGTCGTTATATTTCTGTCTTTGCAGCAGCATGGCATCCACAGCCGGGCGCGCCACATAGTCCTCGAAGCGGAGGAGTGCGTCTTCGTCCGCAGTCATCTCGCCCGTGCTC
Organism: Caldilineales bacterium; assembly: GCA_024102915.1. Taxonomy (GTDB): domain Bacteria; phylum Chloroflexota; class Anaerolineae; order J102; family J102; genus JAGFJG01. Next base: position 11,564 of record JAGFJG010000057.1, on the reverse strand, counting down.
ACTGCCTGTAGCCCGGCCAGCGTGCAGGCTCCGGCAAAAGTCATAGCCGCATACAGGCAGTTCACGGCTTTGCTGCTCGTCTGTTGCAGGTCATCCACCATGTGGCCGATAAAGCCGGTCAGCGCCTCGCTCACTTCCCGCCCTTGCAGGCTGCGCAGCCGCCGCCGGGTGGCGGCCAGGTCAGAACGACGCAATTCGTTGATCGCCCGTTTGATCAGGCCGGGGTGGCGGAAACTCAGTTGTACGATCTCGGCCAGCGCCAGCTTTGCATCCACACCGGATGTCGCCAGCGCTTCCCACTCGATGCCCTGGCGGCGGGACTCGGCCTCGGCCAGGTGCAGGGCATTGTCCCAATCCAGTTCGTGCAGCTCGATCCGATCCCGGCCCTCCACCAGCCGGGTCAGGGGGTCGTGCTCGCGCGGGCGCAGCGTCATCACCACCCGCGAGCCTTGCCGGGGATCGACGGCGCGTATCGCCCGCGCCAGGTCCTTGTTTCGTTCCGGCGTCAGGCTCTCCAGGTTGTCCAGCAAGAGCAGCACCCGGCGGCTATTGAGGCGGGCGGCGATGGCGTCCGCTGGGTCACGCTCCTCCGGCCCGATCGTCATGCCCAGGACGGCGTTCAGGGCGTTCAGCACTTCGATGGCGCCGAACTCAGGATTGTCCTTGGCCGAGGCGAAGACAAAGGCCTGGAAGCGCCAGGCATTGCGCAGGCTGGCATTGAGGGCCAGGGCGGTCTTGCCCATGCCGCCCACCCCGCTGATGGCGAAACAGCGCCGCCCGGTCTGCTCGAACCAGGCGGCCAGTTGCAGCATTTGCACTCGCCGGCCCACAAAGCCATCGACCGTGTGCATCGGCAGGTTGGGCGATGACGGTACGGGATGGAGATGGGCGATCGAATGGGTCGCCGCCGGTTGCGGCGCTCGCAACCGCAGGTCAGGCTGGCCGAAAAGTTGGAAGAGATCGGCCCTCCAGTCGCCATAGCGCATGCCATATTTCGGCGGCAGATCAAGGAGGCTTTGCCCTCGCAGCCAAGTTTTTCGCTCATATGCCTCAATGATGCTGCGCCGCGCTTCCGCCAGCGCCTCGGCCACAGTCTGGCCTGCCGCCAGTCGCCCGTACAGCCGTTCGGCAAAAAGCTTTCCCTCTCTGTCTTCGATGCTGTCGGCAGTGGCGATCACGCAGGGAATGCCCGCTTCGGCCACCAATCGTTCCGCCACTTTTCCCGTTTTGCAGGCATTCAGCACGACAAGTTGCAGGCCGCTGTTTCGCAGGGCGGCGACGAGTTCTTCCGTCTCGACTTTCTGTTCTCGTCCCCGGCTGTCTTCCAGCACGAGACCCTCGGCGTTGCCGTGACTGCACACATGCACTACATGGAAGGGCGTCCCCGCCGCCGCGTGGGCCAGGGTATTGCCCAGGGTGCGGCCGTCGGGCGGGCTGAGCCGCACCAGCGCCCAGGCTGCGACACGGCCCTGCACCGGGTCTCGCGCCGCACTCACGGCCAAGGCCAGGCGTTCCCACTCGCCCCACACGTCCAGCGTCACCCCATCCGGCGCGCCTGTCCCCTCCCGGTTGCTGATGGGTGAAGCGATCACGGCCAGCATCCGCAGATAGTGCGCCTCATTCGCCGCCCTTGTCGTTTCGTAGGTTGTTGGTAGTAGGTCTTTCATAGTTGTTCAGCCTTTATCAAATCCGCAATTCGCAATTCATCCTCATTCCCGCACCCGGCAAACCTCATCCAACGCCCCCTCGCGCAACTGGCCGATGCTCCAATATTGCACACGGTCGGACGACCAGGGCGCGGGCGGGGCGACGGTGAGTGAGCAGAGGGCCAACAACACCCGGTCGTAATTCACCCGCCACCCGGCGAAATCCCGCCAGGCCGCATCGAGATCAGCCTTGATGGGGACGTCAGCCTCCCGCAAGGTCTCGCAGGCGGCGTCGAACTCGGTCCGGCTGACGCTGATGGGCTCGTCGGGATAGGAGGGCTCCCGGTTGAAGGGGATGCCGAAAAACGCCGTGATCCGTCGCAGCGCCAGAAAGCCGGAGCGAATGCAGAGGGCGGCATCGGGGTCGAAGGGGATGTCCACGGCTGCCAGGGTGATGGATGCGGCGTCGAGCACAGCGCCTGAGGCCGTCACCCAGGAATGTTTGGCGTCGGGCGAGCGGAAGAAGACCAGCGAGGCCAGCGACGTGTGGCTTTCCTGCACCTCGGCGAACCAGCTTTCCCACATCCGCCATGATTCGCCCAGCCGCTTGATGCCGCCGATGCGCTGGTGCCGGATCAGCATCTCCACCGCTGAGGGCGGCGATCCGGCCCGCACTTCCAGTAGCGTCACCGCCAGTTCCCGCCTCGAAAAGGCGCTGTACATCGTAGGCAAATAAGCGATCAACAGCGCGACCAGAATCAGGCCGATGGTGGCCTCGATGAAGGCGAAGATCGTGTGCAGGAAGAAATCGCCCCTGGCAAAGCCCAGCGTCAACAACGATGATCCGCTGACCGTAAACGCCTCCGTCCAGGGCGTGATGCCGGTGGCCCAATACATGGCCGAGAAGCCCAGCGCCACCAGAAATAGCCACACCGGCAACAACACCAGCAGTCCCACCGGCGCGTAAAAGGCCATGATCCGATCTCTTTGTGCATAGCCAGGATTGTGCCGCATGCCCAGACTCAGGATGCGCCGCACATTGCGGAACACCACTGAGGTGATCCAATCCGGGGCGGCGCGCGCCAGCACAAAGGTGCGGATGGCCGAGATCAGCGTGAAAACGACGAGGGCGAATCCGGCAACGAAAGCGACAACCTGGAGGACGAGCATTCCCTGGCTCCCAAGAAGATGGCGGCGGATGTGGCGATGATTTGACGTAGAGTTGGCGAGCATTATAAATCAGATCAAGGCGGGATGCCGACAATTGCCGAACCCGCACCCCTGGCCTACAATCACGGACGTTGATCAGTTATCAGTTTGCAGGCTAACTTGCAGACCACTGACCTCTGATCTCCGACTACTGACCTCTGCCAATGACTCTTCCCAACATCCTCCTACTCGTCCTCGACTGCGTGCGCGCAGATGGGCTGGGCTGTTACGGCAACCCCCGGCTGGCCACCCCGCGCCTGGACGAGTTGGCCGCGCGAGGACGGCGTTACACCCAGGCGCGTTCGGCGGCGATCTGGACATTGCCCAGCCATGCCAGCATTTTCACCGGTCTGCATCCCCGCCAGCATGGCGTCAACGTCGATAATCGCTGGCTGGACGCCGGCATCCCCACGATGGCTGAAACGCTCTCCAGCCTGGGCTATCAGACGGCGGCGTTCTCCACGAATGCCTGGGTGGGACCGCACTTCGGCCTGGATCGGGGCTTCGAGGATTTTCACTCGCTGTGGCGCATCTTCCCCGGCATGGGGCATCGCCCCTTCCCCTGGTGGGAAAAAGCGCTCCGCAAGGGCTTGCTGGAACGGCGGGACAAAGGCGCTGAGAAACTCAACTCGTGGGTGCAACGGTGGTGGCTGCGACAGCGTGATCCCGATCGCCCATTCTTCATCTTCGGCCTCTATCTTGACGCCCACCTGCCCTATCGCCCGCCCAAAGGCTTTGCCGAACGCCTGCTGCCCGCGCCCGACCTGGACGCCGCTCGCAAGGTCAATCAGGATGCCTGGGCGTATATGGCCGGTGAGGTAGTGATGGACGCCTGGGATTTCGATGGATTGCGGGCGCTGTATGACGCCGAGATCGCCTACGTCGACCAGCAACTGGGCAAACTGCTCGACTTCCTGCGCGGCGAGGGCGCGCTGGAAAATACCGTCATCATCGTCACCGCCGACCACGGCGAAAACATCGGCGACCACGATCTCATGGACCACCAGTATTGCGTTTACGACAGCCTGGCGCACGTCCCGCTGATCATTCACTTTCCCGAAGCTTTTGCCGTCGGCATTGACGAGACGCCCGTTCAACACACCGACCTCTTTCCCACATTGCTCGACCTGATCGGTCATCCCGGCCCTATCCCTCTCCCCGGCCGATCTATTGTCGAGAGCGCCCTTCAACCGCCAACCTCCAACCTTCAACCTGCCATCATCCAATACACCACCGCCCATCGCCACCGCTTCGCCCGCCGCCACCCGGACTTCGACCCGGCCTCGCACGGCTACGACCGCACTTTCGACGCCATTGTCAGCGCCGAGCACAAATTGATTCGCAGCAACAAAGGCGAGATCGAACTCTATGACCTGGCCGACGATCCGGCTGAGGCGTGCGATCTGGCCGAAGAGCAGCCACAGCGCGCGAATGCATTATCAGCCCAACTCGATGACTGGCTGGAGGAACATTCGCCACCCGGCGTTACTGCGCCCAGCCCGACTCTCGATCCCGACCTGGCAAACCATTTGCGCAGGTTGGGGTATCTGTAACAAAAAAACACAAAGTCACGGAGAGCGCAGAGATGCGCGCCATCTTCTATCAATCTTCCCCCCAACACCTCTATGGCGGCCAACTCGACCTGCTGCGTTTCTTACGAGCCTGTGACCGCAATCAACTCAATCCGCATGTCATCGTGCCAGGCCCCGGCCCATTCGTCGACCGCCTGGCCGAGATCGACATCCCGGCCACCCAGCTAGCCCTGCCGCCGGAGTTGGCCCAAACGGGCGGCGCGCTCCTGGTCGGCAGCCCGATGGATCGGGCGCGGCAATTGGCCTTGCTCACACCCTGGAACCGGCGGCTGGCCGCTCTGTTGCGCGCACTCGACGCCGATGTGCTCTATGCCAACAATCGCCGGGCTGTGCTCACCACCGGCATGGGCGCCCGGCTGGCTGGCGTCCCCCTGTTCTGGCACATCAAGCAGGACCTCGACCGGGGCCGTATAGACAATCTCGCCCTGCGCCTTGCCACTTATGCCGCCGCCTGCTCGCGTGATGTGCAGGCGGCATTCCAGCGCCGCCACAAGTCACTGGCTGATCGCATCGGTTACGCTCCATACGGCATTCCCCTGGCCGATTTCACCGCCGATGGGCCGAACCTGCGAGACGACCTTGGCATCTCCGCCGAGGCTGTGGTCGTGGGTCTGGCCGGCAGCATCAGCCCGCGCAAAGGCGTGGACCTGTTCGTGCGGGCCGCCCTGCACTTGGCAGAGGCGCATCCGGACGCCGTCTTTGTGATCGCAGGCGACGCCCCCGACGCGTATCAGACTTTCAAGCACGAAATCCTCGCACTGGCCCAACCCCTGATCGAGACCGGGCGTTTCCTCACCCCAGGCTATGTCGGCGACATGCCCGCCTTTTATCGCACGCTCGATCTGCTCGCTGCGCCCAGCCGGGTGGAGGGATTCGGTCTCGTCATCGCCGAAGCCGGGGCGGCTGGCGTGCCTGCCGTGCGCAGCGCCACCGGCGGCCACACCGAGAGCACCATCGATGGCAAGACCGGCTTCGTCACACCCATCGATGATCTTCCCGCCCTTACCGTTCGCCTTGACCGATTGTTGGCCGATCCAGAATTGCGCGCCCGCATGGGCGTTGCCGCCCGCGAGCACATCGTCGCCAACTTCAGCCTGCAACGATTTGTCGACGGTCTCACCGCCGCACTGGAGCGAACAGCAGGCGGCAGATAATTCAACCTTGAACCTGGAACTTTGAACTCCGAACCAGAGTACTTCATCACTTCATCATCTCCTCATGCCCAAAATCCGTGTCGCTCATATCATCACCCGTTTTCATGGCGCGGGCGGGGCCAAGAATACGCTCTTTACATGCGCAGGGCTGGACAAGGAACGTTACGAAGTCGATTTGATTGTGGGCACGAGCGCCGATTCCTGGCGAGCGGAGGAAGCGGGCGTACACTGGGTGCAACTCGACGACATGCTGCGGTCCATCCATCCCCTCTACGACTTTCGGGCGGGGCGAGCGCTTTTGCAGCTTTGCCGTGAACGTGACTATCATATCGTGCACACACACTTGGCGAAAGCTGGCATCCTAGGCCGCTGGGCCGCCCATCGCGCTGGCACGCCGATCATCATCCACACCCTGCATGGCGCCACCTTCAGCCCCGTGCAAAATCGTCTCTCCAACGGCCTCTATCTCATGCTCGAACGCCGTACCGCCCCCTGGACAGACCGATTTATCTCGGTTGGCGAAGACCTGCGCCAGCGCTATCTGGCAGCCGGCATCGGCTCGCCCGACCGCTATTCCGTCATCCACAGCGGCATGGACCTGAGGGCTTTCCGGCTGGCCGGGGAACAGAAAGCCGTCCGGTCTCAGGCCATTCGTCAGGGACTGGGATTAGCGCCTGATGATTTCGTGACCGGTTATGTGGCGGCGCTGGAATGGCGAAAAGGACATCATCATCTGGTGAAGATGTTGCAGCCGCTCTGCCAGCAATACCCGCAATTGCAGGTTTTGTTTGTGGGCGAAGGCTATGACCACGAGCGTATAAGCGCCGTCGTGCAAGAGGCCGGGTTGACTTCACGCATCCATTTCACTGGCTATCGCACCGACGTGGCCGATGTGATGGCGGCGCTGGATGCCAAGCTTTTCGCCAGCGAGCGCGAGGGCCTGCCGCAAGTGTTAGTGCAGGCGGCGGCGGTGGGGCTGCCCGTACTGGCCTTCGAGGCGGAAGGCGTACGTGAGTTGGTGCATGAGGGCGTTAACGGCCATGTCTTTGCCTACGGCGATGCGGCAGGAATGCGAGCGGCGCTCAAGCAATGGATCGACGATCCGGCGCTGGCTGTGAAAATGGGCGGCCAGGGACCGGCCCTGGTGGACGAGCGTTGGACGGTCGAGACAATGCAGGCCAAGACCAACGCCCTCTATGCCGATTTGTTGGCCGAGAAAGGACTATGATGAGCCTGCATCGTGACAACCTCTGGACCGGTTCCCGCCGCCGTCGCCAGCTTTTTCTACTGCTCGGCGACATGGTATTGGTCGTTCTCACGGGCATTCTCGCCGTATTTATCCGGCGCTTGCTCTTGTTGGATATGCCGTTTGGCATGGCTCGCAACTTCCCTGTGCCCAGCGGCGTCTGGGCTCTGGCGATCACCTATTTCCTGGCGTTGTACATCTTCGATCAGTACAACCTCACCCGCGATATCAGCAAACGTACCGAGGCGGCGATGCTGGCCCTGGCCAGCGTCGTCGGCATCTCGCTCGACACCACACTGGCCTTCTTCTTTCCAACGCTGGCCCTGGGTCGTTTCGTCGTCCTCATCCAACTTCCCCTGGCCATTGCCGCCCTCTATGCCTGGCGGCGATTGTTCTACGCCCGGCTGTTGCGCTTCGCCCAACCGCATCGCGTGCTGCTGGTTATCACCAATCCGGTCGAGCGGGGCATCGAGATCGAACTGCGCGACCGGCCCCTGGGCGACTACACGGTCGTGGGCGTCTTTTCAGTTTCCGATCAGGCTCAGCCCGAATCGCTCGTCCTTTCCGACGAAAATGGCCGCCGACTTGAGCAGGTCGTGACGGAGCAGAGTGTCGATACATTGGTTTTCTCAGCCCGTGGCGGTTTCCCCGCCCAATATCTTGAACAGGCCATCGACTGGAAATTCAACGGCATCGGCGTGTATGACGCCGCTAATTTCTATGGAGCGATGACCGGACGGGTTCCCATCGAAACCATCGACGCCCGCTGGATTCTCGATCACCTCAGCCAGCCGTACGGTTCCGCCATCGGTTGGCGCATGAAGCGCTTGCTCGACGTCGTCCTCGCCTCGATCGGATTGCTGCTGTCGATCATCTTCTGGCCGATCCTCATCCTGGCGATCAAGCTGGACAGCCCCGGCCCCGCCATCTTCCGGCAGGAACGCCTGGGCTTACGCCAGAAGCCGGTCGTGATCGCCAAATTTCGCAGCATGTACCAGACCTTCGAGGAGGAGGGTGAGGCGGCCTATGCCCAGCACGACGATCCCCGCGTCACGCGTGTCGGAAAATGGCTGCGCAAGACCCGGCTGGACGAATTGCCGCAATTCTGGAATGTGTTGATGGGCGAGATGAGTATTGTCGGGTTGCGCCCGATCCGCCAGATCAATGCCGAGCGCCTGGCCGAGCAGATTCCCTTTTATCATTTGCGATTCAGCATGAAGCCTGGCCTCACCGGCTGGCCGCAGATTCGCTACAAATACGCCGACGACGATACCTCCCATCTCCACAAATTCGAATATGAACTCTATCATATCCAGAACGCCAGTCTGGCTTTCGATCTGTATTTGATTGTGAAAACGATTCAGCAATTGTTCTTTGGGCGGGGGCAATAATTCGGCGAGCGCAAATCGAGAGCGTTTTCAGTCTCCCGGCCAGCGATAAATTTCCCGGAACCCCTCGTAATCCCGCGCGTTTTCGTGGAATGGCTGAGCGTCGAGCGTCGTCCAGGCATGGCCCGCCACGCCGCCGGTCTCAGACTCCGGGCGGAAGCGCACCCCAAACACGATGCCCAGCGGCAATCCGGCGCGACGCAGAAAATGGTAACGCACCAGCGACCGTCTGAGGCACAGGCCAAAGGGATGATTGCGGTCGATGCGGGCCATGCTGTCGAGCAGGTGGTGCAGCGGTTCCGGGTCGATGCCGCTCAGGTCGGGTGAGGTTGGCGTGATCTCGGACAGGAAATCGGGCAGGGGCTGGGCGTCGTAGCGGGCAGGCATGGCGCGCAGGAACGCACGGATTTCGGGCATTAATCCTCGCAGGCCGGGATCGAGGCTGGCCCATGCGATGGTGAGCAGCGCCAGCACGCCGTTGCGAATCCGGGTAAACACGATTTAGCAGGGCGGCGCTTGCCAGGTCGCCAGCCTATCCTCTGGGACCTGCAACTGCCGCAGAAACGCCATCAGTTGGCTGTGCAGGCTTTCGGCCACAGCGCAATTCGTATCCAGAACATTGTTTTCCTGTCGGGGATCCAGGCTGAGATTGAAGAGGGCGCTGGATGCGTGACCGCCGCCGTGATGCAGCGTCCATTCGCCATCCGCCACGGTGATGCGCGGCTGAATGCCCAGCCCCGTCAACAGCGAACGAGCGCTGACCGAGATCGGACGGATTTCGGGCTCCGGCCCATCGCCTCGATGTCTCAAAATGGGGGCAAGTGAAATGCCGTGCATTTTGGGCGGGATGGGCAATTCAGCCAGGTCGAGCAGAGTGGCGGCGAGGTCGAGCGGCTGGGCGAGGCAGGTTGTGCGTCGGGGCTGGACGTCCGGCATGCGGATCATCAGGGGGACGTGCGCCAGACCTTCCCACAGCGGATACGCCCGGCGAACCCCATTGTGATCGTACATCTTGCCGATGGCGTCGTGCTCGCCCAGCATATAGCCATGATCCGAGTTGAATATCACGACCGTGTCCTCGCTCAAGCCCAGGGTTTCGACGGCATGAAGCAGTTCGCCGATCCACCTATCGACCAGGGTGATCTCGGCGGCGTAAAGGGCGCGCACATGCTGCAGTTCCGAGTCGGTCAGATAATCAGGCGGGGCATAGGCGGGATAGATGACCTCCTCGCCTTCGTAGCCAGGGTCGTATAAGTCGACATAAGATTGCGGCGGGTCCCAGGGTTCGTGCGGGTCGAAGCAATCGACATGCAGATAGAAGGGCTGGCGGCTGTGGTTGCGTTTCAGCCATTGGATGGCGGCAACCGCCGTGCGAGCGACGAAATAGTCCGGCTCGGTTTGCCGGTCGCTGACATTGCGCAGGTATTGGGTGATATCGTGTTCGCCGTTGCGAAGCTTTGCGGGCGAGGCCGGTAGCGGCGGGGAAGGCGGGGTGGTGCGATATCGGTCGAGCAACTGACCCCTGATCCATTCCCACGATGAGAAACCCCGGTCGAAGGTGAATCCGTCGTCCTTGAGCAGCCATGTGTCGAAGACCAGGCCCGTATTGTACCCAGCCTTTGTCAACATCTCGGCCAGCGTCGTCTCCCCGGCAGGCAGGTTCTCCCAGCTCATGTCGGGGAAGTGCCAGCGCCCGGTGAACAGTTCAGCCCGATTGATCACTGTGGGAAATCCGCCCATATAGAATCGGTCGAACGTGACCGACTGCGCGGCCAGTGCGTCGAGATTGGGCGTTTTGATCCAGTCATTGCCGAGGAAGGCAATGTGATCATAGCGCAGGCTGTCGCTCATGATCACCAGGAAATTCAGGCTGCCTGAGCCGGGCGCACGCAGCACGCGCGGGATGAATACCTGCGCACTCTCTTTATTCTGCGAATTAGTGACTCCACCCGCCAGCACCGTCGCCAGCCCCAGGATTGCCGCTCCTGTCAGAAATTGCCGCCGGGTGATGTTTCGCGACATATCACGTTTCACGCATCACGCAGTTCACGCGACCGTTTCATCTTCCAGGTATGGGCTTTCCCAATCGGTCTGGACGAGAAGCACCGGGTCCTCGACGCAACCGGCTGGTCGCCGTCCGTTGCCTTCGATGCCCTTGAGGGCGTCGCCTAAATCCTGGCGGCAGGCATCGGCCAACACATTCAGTGAGGCGACCACATCGGGGCGAGCGGCATAGAGGTTGTTTGTTTCGGCGATGTCGACAGTGAGGTCGTAGAGCTCATTCAAGGGCATATGAAACTTCCATCGCCCCGAACGCAAGGCCATGAAACGGTCTTTATGATAGTAATAGTAGGCGTCATAAAGCTCGCCAACGCCAGGTTCCTGGAATAAATAGGGGCGGATGTCTTTCCCATCGGTGTTGTGTTCCACTGGCAAATCGATGCCAAGAAGCGCTGCCATGGTTGGAAGCAAATCCATGTGACTGCAAATCCTGTCACAGGTCGAGCCTGCCGCAACCTTGCCCGGCCATCGGATGATGCACGGCACCCGAAATCCGCCTTCGTACGCCCCATATTTGCCGCCGTTGAGCGGCGCGTTGCTAGCGCCGTTATCGCCGGTGGAACCATTGTCGGACACGAACATGACGATCGTGTCCTGGGCGATGCCAAGTTCGTCTAGCGTATCCAGAATGATCCCGGTGGTCTGGTCTACGTGGGCGACAGCCGCGCCGTATGGCCCGTTTTGCGAATTCGCCAGATAATTGTGCGGCGCATAGATGGGGACATGCACATAGAGATGGGCTATCTGCAAATAGAAGGGCCTATCGGCATTGCTCTGAATGAATCGTCTGGCCTCTTCAATCAGCACGGCGGTCAGCGAAGCTTGATTGGGATCGACATCGATGACCTCATCATCCCGCATCATGGGCATGGGCGGGAAGTTGAACATATCGTTCAGGGGGTGATCAGGCATCATGTCGTTGCTATAAGGCAATCCCAGAAAACTATCGTACCCCTGATTTGTGGGCAGAAAAGGTTCCTGATCACCCAGATGCCACTTGCCCACCAGCTTGGTGGCATAGCCCTGGCTTTGCAGAAGTTTGGCCAGATTGATTTCCTCGGGGTTCAGGCCTTCTGCCTGGCCGGGGAATAAAACGCCGTTGCCGAGCCCGATTCGTCCGGGATAGACGCCTGTCAGCAGGGACGCCCGTGAAGGTGAACAGACCGATGCAGCGGAATAATAGCTGGTGAACTGCATCCCCTCCGTCGCCAGATTGTCGATAACCGGCGTCTGGTTGAGCGCAGAACCGTAGCATCCAAGGTCGCCGT
>JAGFJG010000047.1 GCA_024102915.1 Caldilineales bacterium | reverse complement strand
GAACACACCAATGTTGCAAAATTGGGTGATGAGCTGTGGCTAGGGGTGAAATGCCAAACGAACTCGGAAATAGCTGGTTCTCCCCGAAATAGCTTTAGGGCTAGCCTCAAGCGTTCAGTATCGGAGGTAGAGCACTGGATGGGCTAGGGGGCATATAGCTTACCAAACCCTACCAAACTCCGAATGCCGATACTTTAGAGCTTGGGAGTCGGACGGCGGGAGATGAGTTTCGTCGTCGAGAGGGAAACAACCCAGATCACCAGCTAAGGTCCCCAAGTATAAGCTAAGTGGGAAAGGATGTGGGGTTACTGAGACAGCCAGGAGGTTGGCTTAGAAGCAGCCACCCTTGAAAGAGTGCGTAACAGCTCACTGGTCTAGTGATCCTGCGCCGAAAATGTAACGGGGCTCAAGCTTATCACCGAAGCTGTGGGTTTATCCGTTTTAACGGATGAGCAGTAGGGGAGCGTTCTGTCCCGCTGCGAAGGTCGACCGTGAGGACGGCTGGAGCGGACAGAAGTGAGAATGCTGGCATGAGTAGCGTAAAACATGTGAGAAACGTGTTCCCCGTAAGTCTAAGGTTTCCGACGGAAGGTTAATCCGCGTCGGGTTAGTCGGTCCTAAGGCGAGGCCGCAAGGCGTAGTCGATGGATATCCGGTTAATATTCCGGAACCGCGTCGAGTCGTTTGAGTGAAGGGGGGACGCAGAAGGGTAGCCCAGCCTGTTATTGGATTCAGGTGCCAAGCTTTTAGGCGTTGAGACCGGGGTTAAAAGACCGGTCGAGCTGAGGAGTGATGGCGGTGCGCTTAGCGCCACAAGTGGGTGAGCCCATGCTGCCGAGAAAAGCCCCTAGCGAGATTCACGTGACCGTACCGCAAACCGACACTGGTGGACGGGTAGAAAATACCAAGGGGATCGGGAGAACCCTCGTTAAGGAACTAGGCAAAATAGATCCGTAACTTCGGGATAAGGATCGCCACATTAGAGTGAGACGACATGCTTGTTCGAGCTCGAAGTGGCCGCAGTGAAATGGCTCTGCCGACTGTTTATCAAAACCACAGGTCTCTGCAAAACCGTAAGGTGAAGTATAGGGGCTGACGCCTGCCCAGTGCCGGAAGGTTAAGGGGAGAGGTTAGGTCTTCGGACCGAAGCTTTGAACCGAAGCCCCGGTGAACGGCGGCCGTAACTATAACGGTCCTAAGGTAGCGAAATTCCTTGTCGGGTAAGTTCCGACCCGCACGAATGGCGTAACGAGCGGAGCACTGTCTCAACGAGGGACCCGGTGAAATTGAAGTATGTGTAAAGATGCGCATTACCCGCAGCAGGACAAAAAGACCCCGTGGAGCTTTACTGCAGCTTGGCATTGCGTTAGGGCTTAACTTGTAGAGGATAGCTGGGAGACTTTGAAGCTGGGGCGCCAGCCTCGGTGGAGTCGCCGGTGGAATACCAGCCTGGTTAAGTCTTGACCCTAACCTGCGTCCGTTATCCGGCGTGGGGACAGTGCCTGGTGGGCAGTTTGACTGGGGCGGTCGCCTCCCAAAATGTAACGGAGGCGCACAAAGGTACCCTCAGGCTGAATGGAAACCAGCCGAAGAGTGTAAAGGCAAAAGGGTGCTTGACTGCGAGACCAACAAGTCGAGCAGAGACGAAAGTCGGTCTTAGTGATCTTACGGTTCCGAGTGGAAGGGCCGTGACTTAACGGATAAAAGCTACCCCGGGGATAACAGGCTAGTCTTCCCCAAGAGTTCACATCGACGGGAAGGCTCGGCACCTCGATGTCGGCTCGTCGCATCCTGGGGCTGTAGTAAGTCCCAAGGGTTGGGCTGTTCGCCCATTAAAGCGGTACGCGAGCTGGGTTCAGACCGTCGTGAGACAGGTCGGTCTCTATCCGCTGTGGGCGTAGGGAATTTGAGAGGATCTGCCCCTAGTACGAGAGGACCGGGGTGGACTGACCTCTGGTGTGCCAGTTGTTCCGCCAGGAGCATAGCTGGGTAGCTAAGTCGGGCAAGGATAACCGCTGAAAGCATCTAAGTGGGAAGCCTGCCTCAAGATTAGATTCCCCACCAGGTTAACTGGGTAAGTGCGCCGGAAGACTACCGGCTTGATAGGCGGCACGTGTAAGCACAGCAATGTGTTCAGCGAAGCCGTACTAATGCACGAGGGCTTAACCTTTGTAAGAGACGGTGATGGAAAAAGTATCCTATCTAGTTTTTAGGGTGTCAGAACCCTAAATCGAAATTTGGATTTCCAATTTCGAAATTAAAACTGTGAATAAGCTCTTCTGGTGATTCTAGCGAAGAGGCCACACCCGGTCCCATTCCGAACCCGGTAGTTAAGCTCTTCAGCGCCGATGGTAGTTGGGGGGTAGCCCCCTGCAAGAGTAGGTCATCGCCAGGGGAGCTTTTTCTTTTGTCCAAAATTTTTCCGCTCCCGCCGCATTCGTCCGACTCTTTTGCCCGTCTTCCTCTTCTTTGGTTTTTTGTTACTTCAACTGTATAGTCTGAGAGATGAATCTAGCCGTCGTGATTTTCGCTGCCGGTAAGGGTACGAGGATGCATTCCTCTTTGCCCAAGGTGCTGCATCCCCTCGCGGGCAAACCGATGATTCAGTATGGCATCGACCTGGCCCTGCGGGTCAGTCCCGAACCGCCGGTGCTGATTTTGGGACACGAGGCCGAACGCGTGTGGGCGGCTGTCGGGGCCGACGTGCGCGTCGCCATTCAGGCAGAGCAACTCGGCACAGCACACGCAGTGATGCAGGCGCAGTCCCTGTTGCAAAACAGCGCCGATCTGGTGCTGGCCTATGCCGGCGATATGCCGCTGTTGACGCCTGAAAGCTTACGGGCTGTGGTGGCGTTGCATGGCGCACACGATGGCCCCATGACCATGCTGACCGCTGTTGTCAATGATCCGCGGGGCTTTGGCCGCATCATCCGCGGGCAGGAAGGCGATGTGGTCGCCATCGTGGAAGAAGTCGAAGCGACCGAAGAACAACGCTCCATCCGTGAACTGAACCCAGGCGTCTATTGTTTCGATGCCGATTGGCTTTGGGACGCCCTGGCTCGCATCCAGCCCAGCGCCGTGAAGGGCGAATACTACCTGACCGACACGGTCGCCCTCTCGGTCGCCGATGGACATCCGGTCAAGGCCATCGTAGCGGATGACGCTGAAGAGGTGATGGGCATCAACACGCGCTTGCATCTGGCCGAGGCCGAGGCGATTCTGCGAACGCGTATCAATCACAGCCTGATGCTTTCGGGCGTCACCCTGATTGATCCGGCGGCGACTTACGTGATGTCCGGCGTCAGCGTGGGCGAAGATACCACGATCTGGCCGGGCGTTTGTCTGCTGGGCAGCACAACAGTCGGGAGGGGATGCGAGATCGGGCCGCATGCGGTTCTGATCGATTATCAACTCGAAGACGGGGCCAGCGTGCCAGCCGGGGCCAGACTGACGCCGGCCGGGATGTGATAGAAGCGTGGGTAGAGGCGACGATTGTCGAGACAGATCATTTGGCCTGTGGTTGACATATTTGGCAAAAGATGCGAAAACTTGTTTGAATAAAATGAAGATTAAGGAGTGTATTCGCCCATAATGGATGTTCCTTTAGGCGTGGGAATCGTTGTCCTCGTGATCTCCCTCGCCCTTGTTGTAATTGTGTCGCTGGCCGGGGTCTCCTTTGGTAACGTAGGGCGCTCACGTATTCGAGAGTTAGGCGAGAATGGCAAAGGCGCCGCCGCCACTTTGGCCGGACTGTTGAAGAATGCTGATCAGTTTCTAGCCGGTTTGCTGGCTTTGCGTACCCTGGCGATTGGGGCGTCTGCCGCTGCCGCTGCATGGCTTTGCTATTACCTATCCCTGACAGCCGGACAATTTGTGGTGGCAATGCTCGTTTGGGCGGTAGCGGTCATTCTATTACAGGCATTCAGCCGTATGCGCGCCGCCAATAATCCCGAAACGGTGGCGCTTAGAGTCGCCTGGGTCGTGCGCGTGCTGCTTATCCTGATATCCCCGCTCAGCTGGCTGGCGCTCAAGGTCACGGACTCGCGGCCAATGGGGGGCGCTTCGTCGCGCAACGTACTGCTCAGTGATGACGGGCTGCGCTTGCTGCTCAACGTGGGCGAAGAGGAGCACCGCATCGAGGCGGATGAGCGCCAGATGATCAATAGCATTATCCGCATTGGCGAGACCACCGTCGAGGAGGTGATGGTCCCGCGCGTCGATGTCGTCGCTCTGGATGTAAACGTGGAATTTCAGGAGGCGCTGGCGGTCACGGTCAACGCGGGTCATTCCCGCATTCCGGTTTATGAGGATAACGTCGACAAAGTGATCGGCGTGCTCTACGCCAAGGATTTACTCAACTGCTTTATGCAGGGCAAAACCGATATGGCTTTGCGAGACATTGTACGCACGCCCTATTTTGTGCCGGAATCGGCCATGGTCAACGATTTGCTGGGCGATCTGCAACACAAGAAAACGCATCTTGCTGTCGTCGTCGATGAATATGGCGGTACGGCCGGCATCGTCACCATCGAGGATTTGCTGGAAGAGATCGTCGGCGAAATCCAGGACGAGTACGATTCGGAAGCGCCCATGCTGCAACCGGCCGGTCCCGGGCTTTACCTCGTCAATGGCCGTGTGGATATCGACGACCTGAACCGCGAGTTTGACATCCAACTGGCCGACGAGGATGAGAGCTACACGCTGGCCGGGATCATCTACTCGCATTTGCAGCGCGTCCCCGACGCCGGCGATACGCTCGAAATCGACGGCGTTCGTATTGAAGTGGTCGAGGTCACCGATAACCGCATCGATTTGGTGCGGCTGCAAGTTCAGGGTGACGGAAACGACTCAGGCCAGACACTTTCTCTGGAGGCTGCTTCGTGAGCGAGAATTTTAAGGTTGAGTTGCTGCTCGATGCTGCCGTGGCGGCGCGCGAGAAAGCGTATGTTCCCTATTCCAATTATCGGGTTGGGGCGGCTCTGTTGTTGGAGGATGGCCGTGTGATTACGGGCTGCAATGTTGAAAATGCCGCGTATCCGGCCGGATTGTGCGCCGAACGCGTCGCCATCTTCAAGGCCGTATCCGAAGGGCGGATGAAATTTCGGGCGCTGGCGGTGGTCACGGCCAATGGCGGCAGCCCCTGCGGTATGTGCCGCCAGGTCATGCGGGAGTTCGCGCCCGATATGCCGGTGTTCATCGCCGATGTATCGGGTAATGTCCGCCGCACATCAGTGTCCGAGCTGCTACCCGATTCCTTCGGCCCCGAAGATTTGGGCTATCCCCAACCCTGAAACCAGGCCATGGCGCGCGAACGGGTTTATCGCACCAGGGCCGTCGTACTGAAACGCCGCGACCACGGCGAGGCCGACCGCATCCTCACGACTTACACGCCCGACTTCGGCAAGCGCGTCTTTCTGGCCAGGGGCGTGCGCAAGCCTGCCAGCCGTAAGGCCGGTCACCTCGAACCCTTCACGCATGTGAATCTTTTGCTGGCGAAGGGGCGCACCTGGGATTTGGTGACGCAGGCTGAGACGGTCTATGGGTTTCGCCCGCTGCGCGAGGACCTCGACCGGGCTGCCCATGCCTATTATCTGGCTGAGCTGATCGACGCGTTCACCGAGGAAGAGGACGCGCATATCGAGCTTTACGACCTGCTTCTGGCCGGATTGCGCCTGCTGGAAAAGACCGACAAGCTCGCACTGACCACGCGCTGGTTCGAGTTGGAACTGCTGAAGTTGAGCGGGTTTCAGCCGGAGTTCTTTCATTGCGTCGAGTGCGGCGATGAGATTCAGCCTGTCACCAATTATTTCAGCGCCGAGTTGGGCGGCGTGCTCTGTCCCCGGCACGGTGAAGGCCGCGCTCATGCTATCGCCCTCGATGTCGGCGCCCTGAAGGTGTTGCGCTACATCCAGTCCCAGCCCTACGAGCAGGCGGAAAGACTGGAACTGACCGATGCCCGCATGCGCCAGATTGAACGGGTTCTGGCGGATTACATCCGTCACGTGTTGGAGCGAAAACTCAAAACGCCCGACTTCATTCATCGCCTCTAAAACAAAAACGCAGAGGCGCAGAGAGCGCAGAGAAAGATCAAAAGATGTAACAGAATCCGCGCTCATCCATTCATATCAGCGTCATCCGCGTCCATTTTCCCTTTATGACCCCGCCCCGAATCGCCGTCCTCACCGGCGCTGGCATCTCTGCCGGCAGCGGCGTCCCCACCTTTCGTGATGCCGAGGGCAGCCTGTGGCGTCAATACAATCCGCAGGAACTGGCCACGCCCCAGGCTTTCCGTCGTGACCCCGCCCTGGTCTGGGAATTCTATGACTGGCGGCGGCAGCGCCTGGCCGATAGCCAGCCCAATGCCGCCCACCTGGCCCTGGCCGAGATGGACGCGCTTCTGCCCGAATTCACGCTGGTGACGCAAAATATCGACGGCCTGCACGCGCTGGCGGGCAGCAAGCGTGCGTTGTATTTACATGGCGATATCTGGGCCATGCGTTGCACGCGTTGCGATCACAAAGAGCGAAATCGCCAGACGCCGCTCGACCCGTTGCCGCCCATCTGCCCGCAATGCGGCAGACTGCTGCGGCCCGATGTCGTCTGGTTTGGCGAAGCGCTCAACCCGGCTGTCCTTTACCACGCCTGGGATGTGTTCGAGCAGGCGGAGTTAGCGCTGGTGGTGGGGACATCGGCCGTGGTGTACCCGGCCGCCCAGCTTCCTCTGCTGACCCTGCAAAACCTGGGCAGCGTGCTCGAATTCAACACCATGCGCACCCCGCTTTCCGAGGCGGCGACCACCTTTCTCGGCCCTTGCGAGGAAACCCTGCCGCGCTGGTGGGCGGAAAAGCGGGCGGAGTGGGGATTGCATCAATCGGGTCAATGATTGGACATGAAGGAGATCGATGTTCGTGCTGGCCTACCGTGTCACGCAGGCGACTGGCCTGGTCGCTCACTCACTGGGCTGAGAGTTCCAGCAAGATGTGTTACTCGTGAATGCAACCAACCGCCGAGTAAAGAAACAGGCTGACTATTCGTACCAAATAGCCAGCTTCGGACGCTCGCTGGCGAGCCAGTAATTGTTTGAGCGGAACTGGATGTCCTTGTTGGTCCCTGCGTAGGAACCATAAAGTATGTATTCGTAGATTCCTTGCTGTACCAACTCAGTCACGTCGAAATCGAGCCAAGAACCTACTTCGGTATACTTCACTTTGCGCACGTGCTCATGTGTATTGCGGTCATCCACGCCCTTGACGCCGGTAGCCTGCCAGTAATACGGCGTCTGGTAGTTCGTCCAAGTTGTTTGCGGCGCTACCCACGGTCGCTGCGGTTCGGCCAGGTACACGTAAACATCGCCGCCAGTGACCGATTGGCCACGAAGTACAGTGCAGACGCGGCTCGATAGATGAGAAACTAACCGGCAGAGATCAACGGCATGTATTGTTTGAGGTCTGGTATCGCTGTAGGTGTTGGCGTAGCCGCAGCCACACCTGCCGTACACATCGTATACAAACCTGTCGTACCGTCATGACTGATCCAAAACGCACAGCCATCCTTGAGATCAAAAGGGGTGAAGAAATTCGATTGTCTTGGCAACTGATAGCGAGAGACGGCTAAGATGTCTTCAGGATCCCGTACATCGTAGGCTTGCAGTACATTCCAATCTGTATGGATCCCATCAGGGTCAGTATAGTATAGCAAACCACCCTGAACTTGCATGCCCCCCCCACAGCCAACATTCGAGATCCACTCGATCTCCCCCAGAAGAACGGACTGCGCCGGATCAGCCACGTCGATGATCCGAATCCTGCACGAGTACTTTCCGCCCAAGTTTTCCCATGTTTGGACATAAAGAACTTCTTGCCGGACATCGTAATTGCTAAGACCAAGTGTCAATTCTCGTAAATGTTCATCGCTCACCAATACGGGAGATTCAGGATCAGTGAGATCATAGACAGCCATATAAAATGTATAGGATGGATCGCCTTCACATGAGCTCATTCTCACATAGGCTCGTTGACCGGCCAAAGTGGGGGCGCCCAACCTACAATCACCGCCATAGGTAGCAACGAGTTCTGGTTGTCTAAGTTCAGAGATGTCGTAGATCTGCATCGGTACAGCGGGCCAGGTCGAAGACTCTGACAAATGCAGATAGAGATTGTCCTCACTTGCTCTGATAGAACCTGGAACCCCAAATCCCCACAGACCCGGCCCGTCGAATCGAGCCACTTCGACGGGAATACTTGGGGTAGAAACATCGAAGATATGGACGATACCCATAGAAAGGTTCTCGATTTGTTCAAAGGCATATAAACGGTCACTTACCACATCGAAATCACGCCACACGCCTTCCTCCGGATGGGGTATCACCGCCAACTGCTGCGGAGACAGCGGATTGGCGATATCGAAAATCGCAATACCATCAACACTGCTACCGACTGACATGATATACGCCAAGTCTCCTCTCACCAGTATCGCACGGTTAGTCGTACGGCCATTCGGGCTGTGCGGCATCATTGGCGCGCCCGATGGTGAAAACGCTCCAACTCCGCCGGCGCTTCTCATCGTCACAGCAAGCAGGGCAAGGACAATCAGCGCCCCCGCCGCAAACAAAACCCTGTCCAATCGGTTCATTTGTCTCATCCTCTGCTTTGCCTGAGTGCGAAAACGACGGCCCAGTGCGAGAGCGTTCTCGCACCGGGCGTTGGTGTTCAGTCGTGGCGGATGGTGAGCGTGGCATGCTTGCTCGCATCCCAGTACTCGTTGGCGGGGAAGTAGATGGCCTTATTCACGCCCTCATGCTCGCCATAGAGGATGAAAGATATGTAACCCTGTTGCACTAATGCGGTGACATCGAAGGTAAGCCAGGAACCAACGTCGGTGTAATCCACATATAGGCTGTCGGCTGCATCGGTGCGGTCGTTTGCGCCCTTTGCGCCTGGCGTTTGCCAGATCGACCCGCTCTGCGCCTGCAGCCACGTGGCCGTCGAAGCATCCCAATCCGGCTTGATGCCGGCCACATGCACCGTGGTGGCGCCGCCGCTCACTGATTGACCCACGAAGTAGACCGCCAGTTCGGCGCCATAGATGGCCTGGCTGGCAGGCACATTGACGTCGTCGAAGCCGATGAGAGCTGACATCACTTCATCCTCGTAGCTGTTGGTGCGCACGTACAGAACCGGGAAGCTGCCATGTAGAGTTGGCGGTTCTCAGTTTGTGGTAACGATGTAAGTATCTTGCACTCCATAGGGTAGTGGCGAATTTTGACTGATAGGATTATGCTTGACGCTCACCCGAATGCAAAAGGAGTAAGTCATGATCATTGAAGTCATTGTCCGCACCTGTCCAGAATGCTCGAGCGAGAATATCGTCAAG
>JAGFJG010000018.1 GCA_024102915.1 Caldilineales bacterium | reverse complement strand
GAGAAGGGGAGTGCGTGCCAATGTGATTGTGAGCGAGCGAGTTAATGATGGGATGTGCGTGGGTGTTGAAGCCGTTACCTTCTGGCTGTGGTGTCCCTCATCCCCCAGCCCCTTCTCCCACCCTGGGAGAAGGGGAGTGCGTGCCAATGTGATTGTGAGCGAGCGAGTTAATGATGGGATGTGCGTGGGTGTTGAAGCCGTTACCTTCTGGCTGTGGTGTCCCTCATCCCCCGGCCCCTTCTCCCAGGGTGGGAGAAGGGGAGCGCGTGTGTGAGAGCCTGTATTTGGGCGCAAAAAAACGCAGAGGGAGCACTTTTCCCTCTGCGTCTGTCGGTCTGGTGAATTCGGGCTGTTAGCTCGAAACCCGATCCTGGCGAGAACGGCGGGTGGGTTCAGGTGCAACGGGGGCCGAAACTGCCGCCGCTTCCTGCGCCTTTTTGGCGATGGCACGCTGCATCATGATCCAGTTCATGCAATGCTCATCGTGGCCCATCAGCATGTCCGCCGCCTTGATGGATTGCATGATCTCCTGTTCCATCGGGTTGGTGATGGCGCACGGCATGCCAGCGGCGATGGCCATGGCCACGAAATTGCCATTCACGGCCGGGCGGTTGGGCAGGCCAAAGGAAATATTGGAAGCGCCGCAAGTCGTGTTGCAGCCAAGTTCTTCGCGCACGCGGCGCACGATATTGAAAACCTGCGCCCCGGCTCCGGCCACCGCCCCGGCAGGCATGGCCAGCGGATCAATGATAACATCGCTGCGGGGGATGCCGTAGCTCTCGGCCCGCTCGACAATGCGCTTTGCCACCTGAAAACGCACTTCCGGGTCATAGGAAATGCCGCTCTCGTCGTTCGAGATAGCGATAACGGCGGCGCCGTATTCGGCCACCAGAGGCAAGACGGCTTCCAGGCGTTCGTCTTCGCCGGTGACGGAATTGACAATGGGCTTACCCCAGGCCGTCTTCAGCCCAGCTTTCAGGGCAGGTATCACCGAGGAATCGATGCAGATGGGTACATCGACCACTTCCATGACGATCTTGATCGCCTCGGTCAGCACTTCCGGCTCGACCTCGTGCGGATTGGCGACGCCCAGCCCGGCGTTGACGTCGAGTATATGAGCGCCGGCCTCGACCTGAGCGATGGCGTCGGCGCGCACACGGCTGAAATCGCCGGCCTGCATTTCGGCGGCAAGCTTCTTGCGACCGGTGGGGTTGATGCGTTCGCCAATAATGACGAAGGGATGGTCGGGGCCAATGATGACGGTTTTGGTCGGGGATTTGATGACGGTTTCGACGGACATGACGAGGTTCCTGTTTTCCTAAAGTGTTGACATAAAAATATGTCGATTGATTAATGACTTGTCAGCGATTTACAACGTGAGACGTGATTTGTGACGTCTTACGTTTCGTTCCTGATGTGAGCAGAAAGTAAGAATATTCTCAGTTTACCATTGCATCGACTACAGGGGAATCCTGGCGGGCTGTCTGAGATGGATGGTGCGGGGTTGGGCCAGGGTGCTGGGGTCGGGGGCGTTGGGCGGGCGATGGCGGGGGAGCAATCCGACTTCGGCGGCGATTTCGGCGACAAGCTCTTCCTGGCGGTAGGCCATGAGGTGGATGCCATGGACGCCTTCGATCTCCCGCACCTGCTCGATGATCTCCACGCAGATTTGCTTGCCCTCGGCCTGCTTTCGCTCTTTGGGCGTCTTTTTCAGGCGGTCAACGATCTCGTCGGGGATGTGGATGCCGGGGACCTTCGTGCGCATGAATTCGGCCACGCGTTCGTTGCGCAGCGGGCCGACGCCGATGAGCAGAAAGACTTTCTCGTGCAGACCCAGGTCACGCACCTGTTGCATGAACTGCTGCAGGCGCGGGATGTCGAAGCAGTATTGCGTCTGGATGAAATCAGCCCCGGCCTCGATTTTTTTAGCCAAACGCCAGGGTCTCCAATCATAGGGCGGGACGAAGGGGTTGGACGCAGCGCCGAGAAATACTTTGGGCGGGACGGTGAGTTTTCGTCCGCTAAGCAGGACGCTTTGCTCGCGCATGATTTTGGCTGTGCGCAGCAGTTGAATCGAATCGAGATCGAAAACCCGCTTGGCTTCCGGCTGATCCCCGGCGGTGACATCATCCCCGGTCAGGCAGAGCACATTGCGCACACCCATCGCTGCAGCGCCCAACAGGTCGCCCTGCATGGCGATGCGATTGCGGTCGCGGCACGACATCTGAAAGACTGGCTCGTAACCTGCTCGCACCAGCAGGGCGCAGATGGCTACGCTCGACATGTGGCAATTGGCGCCAGAGCCGTCGGTGGCGTTGATGGCATCGCAGGCCTCGGCCAGCACCACCGCTGCATCGTAAACTTCCTGAGGGTCGGCGCTGTCGGGCGGGTTCAGTTCGGCGGTCACGGCAAAGCGACCCGAACGCAACACGCGTTCCAATCGGCTGCCGGAAATCAATTCCTCTTCCTTCACTTGCATCATTCCTGACCTCCGTTCCAATGCGCTTCAAGCTGCTCCACGCTGATAAACGAGGGCATCTTGCTGTTGCCTTCCCATCCCTTAGGCGTTTGCTTGTCCACGCCTGTCAACATATTCACCCAGGCCGACGTGCCTTCGAGTTGGCGATTCACGGGCGGTTGAATCCAGATGATTTCCTGGCCGTAGACAGGCATTTTCAACGAGCGCTCGTAGGCTTCGGTCCAAACGCATTTCATTTCCGGCTTGACTTCGCAATGTCCGTTGCCGCGCACACCGCCGCATGGCCCGTTGCGCAAATTCTTCGGACACGACATCGGACACGTCATCCCGGTGGAGTGGAGGATGCACTGGCCGCACATCCGGCAGTCGAATAAAAGCTCTTTGCCCATGTCCTCCGGCCCGTCGATCAAGCGATTAGAACGATCGTAGCCCAGGCCTTTCAAGATCGGATCCAGTTTTTCGAACCCCCAATGCGTGAAACGGTAAATCTGTTCCAGGAAATGGGGATGGTTCCGTAACGCGCTTCCAAAACTCATGGCTGTCCTCTAGGCAGTGACGGGTTCGGGGGTGCTGATACGAGTGCGGCGGGGGCGGCGACTGTTTCGGGCCTGGCTGAGTTGCGCCTCCAGGTCTTGTTCAGGCAGGATGCCGTCCAGATGCGGGAAAGCATCGCTGGCATGGGGCAGGTGGATCGCCCCCACGAATTCTTCCTGGAATTCGGGATCGACGGCGGTTTCAATGTAACGCACCGAATGCGATATCTCTTGCGCCTCGGCTCGTTTCTGGCGATTGAGCAGGGCGATACGTGCGCCATCTCCGGCGGCATTGCCCACCGCCACCACATTTTCCAGTTCACAGTCGGGGATCAAGCCCAGAACCATGGCGTATTTCGGGTCGATATAGCTGCCGAAAGCCCCGGCCAGAACCACTCGCCCGACCGAATCCACTCCGGCTCGGTTCATCAACAATTTAGCGCCGGCATAAAGCGCCGCCTTTGCCAATTGGATATTGCGCACGTCATCCTGTGTGACCACGATGACTTCACCCGTGGCTGTCTGGTCGCCTCGCGCCAGGATGTACCCGGCCTTGCGGCCATCGCCCCGCACGAGGTTCGAGTCGAAATCGGGATTGAAGCGACCATCCGCCCGGATGATGCCTTGCAAATACATCTCCGCCACCGCCTCGATGATGCCCGAACCACAGATGCCCGATGCCAACTGTTTGCTCTGTTCCTCCACCGGCACATCTCGCCCGACCGGCCACTCATCCGACCAGCGCTCTTCGCCGATCACTTTGAATTTGGCGACTTTAGTCTCCGGGTCGATGCGCACGCGCTCGATGGCTCCGGGGGCCGCCCGCATGCCGTAAGCGATCTGCGCGCCTTCGAAGGCGGGGCCGGTGGGGCTGGATGCGCTGTACATCCATTCCGAATTGCCCAGCACGATCTCGGCGTTCGTGCCCACATCGACCGTGAGCACGGTTTCGGGGCGGCGGTACGGCGGTTCGGCGATCAGCACAGCCACATTGTCAGCGCCAACATGCCCCGCTTCGGCAGGGAGGATGTGGGCGTTGGCCCCGGCATGGAGCCGCAGGCCCATGTCGCGCGCCTTCACATCCATACTGTCACGATTGGCCAGCGCAAAAGGTGCGCCGCCCAATTCCACCGGATTGATGCCCAGCAGGATGTGGATCATGGTCGTATTCCCGGCGAAGACGATCTCGTGGATGTCACGGCGACGAATGTTGGCGGCACGGGCGGCGGAGGCAGCCAGACGGTTGAGGGTGTCGATGATGGCTTCGTGCATTTTGTCAAGGCCATCGGCATTGACCATCGCATAGGAAATGCGGCTCATCAGGTCTTCGCCATACACGACCTGCGGGTTCATGGCCGATTCTGTGGCCACTAGCTCGCCCGTGCGCAGGTTGCAAAGATAAGCCGCCACCGTGGTGCTGCCGATGTCCACGGCCATGCCGTAGGTCGAATCCACGTAACCAGGCGCGACATCGATAACTTCCCGATCATTCCAGATGGTCGCCGTCACCGCCCATTTACCCTCGCGCAAAACAGGCTGCAATCGCTGCAATGCCGGCAAGTCGATGGATAGATTTTCCAGATTCCATTCGGCTTTCAGGGCATCCTGTAAGCGGCCCCAATCGCCTCGGTGCTCGCCCAGCTCTGCTTTTTTCACTTCCACATAAAGCTGGCGAACCGAGGGCAAAACCTCGATCTCGCGCTCGGTGGCCGATTTGCGGATGATCTGCTTTTTGGCCCGGCTTTCTTCCGGCACGAAGACGAGGACGTCGCCGTGCACGCGAGCTGAACAGGAAAGACGGCAATCGGTCGCATCCATGCTGGCCAGCATGTCCATCTCTTCGCCCGAAGGCTGTGAGAGATGCTCGCTGTGCGATTCGATGCGATGCTTCTGAAAATGGCCTTCCTCGATTTTGACCTTGCATTTTCCGCAGGTGAGGCGGCCGCTGCAAATGCTTTCGATTTCCACGCCCATCTGGCGGGCGGCATCGAGCAGCGGCGTGCCATTCTCCACGCGCGCCCGCCGGCCGGACGGCATGAAAATGACGAGGGAGTCTTCGTGGGAGTTGTTGTTAGAATGTGCCATTAGTTCAGTCTTCCTGCTCTTGTTCGGCTTTTTTTTCTGCACGTAGTCTGTCCGCCAGATCGCGCCAGGGGATCGTCTCGTACTGGGTTTCGATTTCGGCCACGACTGCAGTGGCGATCTCTTCCGGATCACCCTCACGCTCTTCGGCTGCGCCCCAATGGAACCCGGCCGGATAGTCGGTGTGGTTGGTCAGCCGGGCGCGCATGGCGGCTCTGTCCACCGATTCCATGAACCGTGGCGAGAGCGGTTTGCTGACGCGCTGTCTGCCTTCACGCACGCGCACCTGTGTGGGGATTTCGTGCCAATAGAGGATTTGAACGCTGGGCATAATGTCTGGATTCTCGTTTTTGTGCTTTATTCGGTGAGGCCGATGAGGCGTTTGGTCAGGCGGACGGTGGCGCTGGCATCGGGAGCCCAACCATCGGCGCCGACTTCGTCAGCATACTCTTGCGTGACAGGTGCGCCGCCGATCAGGATTTTGACCTGGTCGCGCAGCCCCGCCTCTTTAATTGCTTCGATGTTGACCCTGCACATCGGCATGGTCGTGGTCAGGAATGCGCTCATGCCCACGGCTTCGGGCTTGAACTCACGGATGGCTTCGATGAATCGTTCGGGCGGCACATTGACGCCCAGGTCATGGACTTCGAAACCGGCGCCTTCCAGCATGACGTTGCATAGGTTCTTGCCGATGTCGTGGATATCGCCCTTGACCGTGCCCATCACGAAGGTGCCGATCGGCTTGGCCCCGGTTTCAGCGATAAGTGGCTTGAGGATCGTCATTGCGCCCGACATGGCGTTGGCGGCCACGAGCATTTCCGGCACAAAATACTCGCCGATTTCGAACAGGCGACCGACCTCTTCCAGCGAGGGAATAAGGGCGTCGAACAGGATCGTCAGCGGCTCCATGCCGATGGACAGCGCTTCGTTGGTGAGCTCGACGACCGGCTCGTCTTCGCCGTCGAGCGTGTAATTGTAAAGACCGTCGAGGATTTCTTCTTCTCTGCTCATGGTTTTTGAGGCTCCTTGGGAATGAATATTCGGGGGTTTTGGCTGAGTGTAGGGTATTAGGACTATCTAAAATTTCGTGACTCCAGACGATTGACCGGGGACGATAGACGATTGAGGCGTTGCGCTATTGGTCTCCATCGTCAATCGTCCGTCGTCCGTCGTCATGTCATTTAGCGCTTCAATTATGCAGATAACGATGCTCCATGTCATACATGGCGAAGACGTTGGCAAGCGGCGTGTCTGATTGGATGTGATGCGAACTGCATAGCACATAACCGCCATTTTTGCCCAGCACTCGGATGCGGTCCCGCACCTCGTTGCGCACGTCTTCTTCAGTCCCGCGCGGCAGGGTCTTGATGATATCGATGCCGCCGTGGAAGCTGATCCGGTCGCCGAATTCGTCTTTGAGCCGTTGCGGCTCCATGCCGGCGGCGTCGGCCTGCACCGGGTTGAGGACATCGATGCCCAATTCGATCAATTCGGGCAGCAGCGGGTAGAGAGCGCCGTCGCAATGATACATGATCGGTTTGCCGAATTCCTTAGCCACGGCGAAGATGCGTTCGTGACAGGGCTTCACATATTTCTGCCACATGCGCTTGGAGATCATCAGCGAATTTTGCGTGGCGACATCGTCGTAAAGATAAACCATGTCCAGCCTGTCTCCGGCGATTTCTAGCACCCGGCGCGTATTCTCGACGTAGATTTCGGTCAGCCGCTCCATGATGTACTGCGGGATTTCCGGCTGCTTGGCCAGATCGACGAGGAACTCCTGCATGCCCCGGATCTGCCAGGCGATTTCATAGACCGAGCCGATGCGGAAGCGCAGATGGTAATCGCCCATCTCGTCATACTGGCGCATCAAATCGGGCAGCGTGCTGAAATCCCACCAATCGGGGTCGGGCCAGGGATGATCCTTGAGGTCTTCGACCGAATTCGCCCAACTCAACGGCCATTTCGAGAATTCTTCGTACGAGCCGCTCTGGTTGTAGACAATGCCGATGACATGGCCCCAGATATCCCGAAAGCTGCCGTCGGGCAGGGCTTGCCGGAACATGCGGTTCGGGGTCGAGCGGCTGCGCGCGTTCCACCAATCGATTTTCGCCCCAGGCAGGATGGCGGAGCCGGGTGGGCTGCAAAACTGGTCATAGGAAATCACCCGGCAATCGACCTCGAATTTCTGTTGCACGGCCTCCCAATTCGGATCGAAGAATTCGTCGTCCGTGGGTGGAGCCATGTCGATGTCGAAATGCTCCTTGAGCCTGTCCCAAATCTCCGGCGTGGCCAGGAAATCGACGGGCTGGCGATCAGGTTGCTCGTGGCGCAGCGCCTTGAGAACGCGCTGGCGGTGGGTTATGGCCGTGGTAACGTCTGCGGTCGAAATCGTCATATCTCTCTCCAGGTTTTATGATTTTCCCTGCATTTGCGCGACCCGCTTCTGGTACACTTCCGGCACCTTCAGCCCGGGTTTGGCGAACCAGGTGGGGGCGTCCACGCCGGAATAGAGCAGGATATTGCCCCAGGGGTCGAAAGCGCCGGTGCGGACGATGACCTTGGCCTTTGCCGCCATTTCCGAAAGGATTTGGGCGTGCGGGATCGGCTGCTGGTCGCTGTCTGCAAAGAGGCGCTGCACTTTCGCCAGAAGCGGTGGATTGTTCTCGGCCATTTCCGCCGCATACGATACCGTCTCGGTGATGAATGCGCCGGAGATGGCGGTGAGGACGGTTTCCAGGTCGGGCACATCCGGCACGATGGCCAGGTCGATTCGCCAGGCTGTGCTGGGGATGGGGAACCCGGCATCGCACACGATCATAAGGTCGCCGTGACCCATGCTGGCGATGGCATAACTCAATTCTGAATTCAATAACTGATTTTTGTTCATTCGTTTGCCTGTGGTTGTCGGTCAATGGGGAAGGGGATTAGTTGTAACTCTCATCGAGTAGTCGCTCAACGTCGGCCCGCTGTGGGAGGGAAGGGATAACGCCAAGCTTTGTGCAGGCCAACGCGCCACAACAGTTGGCAAATTGGATGGCCTCGACCAGGTCTCTGCCCTCGGCCAGGGCCACTGCCAGACCCGAATTGAATGCGTCGCCCGCGCCGGTGGTGTCGACGACATCGACCTGCACACCGGGCAGACTGAATTCGCCCGCATCGGTCAGCGCCAGCACGCCCTTTTCGCCCTGGGTGACGATCAGTGTGCCGACGCCACGGTCTTGCAGCCTTCGGGCCAGTTCGGGCGTCGGGGTGGGATCGTCAGGGGCGAGGCCGAGCAGAATGCGCAATTCGGTTTCGTTCGGGGTCAGAAAATCAACATTGCGCAGAACGGCGTCATCCAGCCGGGTGGCCGGGGCGGGATTCAAGATCGTCCGAACCCCGTGTTTACGCCCCAATTCCATCGCTCTGGCTGCCGGGGCTACGGGCAATTCCAATACAGTCATCACGATATCGCTTTTGGCGATCTGCGCTTCCACGCCATTAACGAATGCTGGGTCCATCAATTCGTTGGCGCCCATATCCAGGATGATGCCGTTCTCGCCCGCCTGATTGAGAATGATGAAGCCGACTCCCGTGGCCGCAGACTTTGTGCGCTGCAAATAAGTCGTATTCACCCCGGCTTCGGCGTACAAATCGACGGCGATCTCGCCCAACTTATCGGCCCCGACGATGCCAGCGAAGTAAGATTCGGCTCCAAGTCGGGCTGTGCCCACCGCCTGATTTGAGCCTTTGCCGCCTGGCCCCATATCGAAATCCGAGCCGAGAAGCGTTTCTCCGAAAACCGGCATGTGCGTGGTGCGCAGGGTCATGCCCACGGCAAAGCTGCCAACGACGGTGATAATCGGCTTAGTCATACGGAAGACCTCGGGTCATGTGAGCGCCGGTTCGGGGATGGATTTGCGGCCATTCACGACAGTCACCATGACGCCTGACTCGAAGTGACTGCGTTCGACGAAAGCAGTGAGTTGAAAGCGGTCGCCTCGCAGCCACAACTCGGAAAATTCGACGGGGCGACCGTCGCCCAGATAGGAAATCTGTTCCATGTACATGACGGCGCTGCGCCGGGAGATGTCGAGCATGCGCGCCGTGTGGCTGTCCGCCAATCTGGCCTGAAAGGTGCGGCTGCCGTTCTTGATGAACATCTGCGCACGTTCTTCAATCGCCGGAAACAGCCGTTGGGTTGTGTAATCGAGATGGCCCAGCCCCGGAGCAATGTCGTTCACCACAAAGCTGTTCACCAGGATGATGGGCTCGTCATCGATCGAGCGCAGACGGCGCAAAAAAAACAGGCTGGCTTCCTCATCCACGGAAAGGATGGGACCCAGCCTGCTGCCTGCGGGCACGATTTCCTGGCTCAATACCTGCGTCTCAAAGGGGATGCCTTTGCTGATCAGGTCTTCGGAGAAGGTGACCATGCGGTCGGCCAATGGCTGCTGCAAAAGCGTCGGCGTGACGAATGTGCCGCGCCCATGCGTTCGTTCCAATAGCCCTTCATCGGTCAGCTCGGCGATGGCCTTACGGATCGTGCCCCGACTGACATCTAACTCGGTGGCAAGGTCAGCTTCGGCCAGGAGCTTGTAATTGTCGGGCCAGCTTCCACTCATGATCTGCGCCCGCATCCACGTCTTTATCTGAGCGTAGATGGGGGTGGGGCCTGTGCGATTCAGTTGGGGATAGCTGGACAATGCTGCCATGATTTCACTGCAAACAAGTATTTCAAACGTCTATAAAAGACCATAAAGGTCTACTAAGGTATAGTCTAGCATGGGTTCTGCTCTGTGTCAACTCTTCTTGAGACTTCGATGCCTCCGGTAGGCGGGCACGCAACCAGTTGTCGGTCGCTCTCGAAGTGACCATCAACATACAAGTCACCTTAAAACTCGTGTTCGGGATTGACACATGAATTGTAAATTGATATACTCTGTTTCGTTGTCTTTGTAATTACATAGTTACATAATTATGAAGTCATCAAAACAACCTCACACTCATCATTACAGCTTTCATGGAGAATAGCGAATGACCGGAACCGCAGCCATCACTGATGCACGTCAGCTCAGCAAGTCTCAGTTTGCGAAATTGATTCAGTTCACCAATGTGAGACCGTACGCGACCAGAGATGACATCATCGCTCATTTGCAGATTTGCGCCGAGCTAGGTTTCGATGGCGCAATGGTGGCGAATTGCTGGGTGCCGATGGCGAAAGAGGTTCTGCGGGGAACGGGCGTGAAAGTGGCGACATGTATTGGATTGGGGTTTGGGCAGGAAAGTCTGCACGGGAAAATAGCGCTCGTGCGTGAGTGTGTTGCGCTCGGCGCTGACGAGATCGATTACGAGCCAAATATGGCGCTGTTTCTCTCCGGACTGTACGACGAGTTTCGGGAGGAAGGCGCAGCGCTGGTGAAGGCTTCGGACGGGCATGCCATGAAAGCCATGGTGGAGTTCGGCTATTTGAAGAGCGAAGCGGAAAAACGGCACGCAGTTCGCCTTCTTGCCGAAGCCGAAGTGCCCTGGATCAAGAATTCCAGCGGCTGGGGTGAGGGCGGCATCGCCGCCACCGAAGAAGACCTGGGTTTGATCGCCGAAGTTGTTGCGGGCACGAAGAGCCGGGTTAAGGCGTCCGGCCAGGTGAATTCCTACGAAAAGGCCGTGCGCTTCATCAATGCCGGCGCAGGCATGATCGGAACGAGCACCGGCAACCAGGTCATGGCCGGATATCCCGAATAATCAGCAGAGATTCACGGAGGACTCAGTGACGAATCCAAACACGAATCAGGCTTCAATTGTACTTGTCGGCAGCTATCTGGTGGCGCTGGTCATGGATGTCGATCGCATCCCCATGAAAGGCGAGACCTTGCTGGCGCGTAATTTTCGTGAAGCCTACGGCGGCAAAGGCTCCGACATGGCCGTGCAGGCCGCCCGACTGGGAGCGCCGGTCGATTTTGTGGGGTGCGTGGGGGACGATGATTTCGGTCGGGCGTTTATCAAACTGATGCAGGACGAGGGGGTCAATCTCGACCACTTGAAATCGAGGGATGAGCTGGCGACCGGGGCAGGATTCATTATCAAAGATACGAGCGGACACAACATCATCACGATCGATATCGGCGCAAATCAGTTGTTCTCGCCAGCCGATGTCGATGAGGCCGCCGAACACATGGGCGCCGACTCGGTTGTCCTGATTCAGCTTGAAATCCCCTTGGAAACGGCGATGCATGGCGCAAAACTGGGGCATGCTTGCGGCAGCACCGTCATCCTCAACCCGGCCCCGGCCCACGACCTGCGGGCGCAAGACCTGTCCTCGGTCGATATCCTGACCCCGAACGAAACCGAAGCCCGGGTTTGCCTCGGCTTCGATCCCGCCGACCCCACGCCCGATGTCGAGATCGCCCGCCGGTTGCTGGCCCTGGGTTGTCGCACCGTGGTCATGACCCTGGGTGAGCGAGGCAGCATGATCGTCACGCCCGACAGCGTGACCGAAGTCCCGGCCTACAACATCCCCAATACGGTGGACAGCAATGGCGCTGGCGACTCTTTCAACGCTTCGCTGGCGACTGGCCTGCTTGAAGGCATGCCCCTCACCGACGCCGCCCGTTTCGCCAACGCTGTGGCCGGATTATGTTGTACGCGCTGGGATACGGTTCCTTCGTATCACACGCGTCAAGAGGTCGAGGATTTCTTGAAGAACTATCAGGCGTGAAAAAACAGTGAAGTACGCAACACGTCACCAAATTTCTTCCCACATACATCGTTGACATAAACCACACATACGGAGAATAACACCCATGCGTCCAGGACGAATCCTTCATCCCGAACTGGCCCAGGCTGTCGCCACACTCGGCCATTCCGACCTGTTCATGGTCACCGATGCCGGTTTTCCCATCCCCGCCGATGCCTGGCGAATCGACCTGGGCTTCTACGAGGGCCTGCCCGATGTGCTCGACGTGCTGCGAGTGATGCGCCAGGAAGTCTTCGTCGAGGAAGTTCAGTTTGCCGGTGACATCCTCAGCAAGAACAAACCCCTGTATGCGGCATTGCAGGAAATCTTTACCGGTTCGGGTGCGGCATTCAAACTGACCACGCACGAAGAACTGGTGAACAACATCGCCCATCAATGCAAATTCATCGTCCGCTCCGGCTCCTTCAATCCCTGGGCGAATATCGTCATGATGGCCAGCACTGACCCCTTCGCCTGGTTCGCCGATGGCAGCGGGAGTGAAATCCTGCCCGCTTATGTCGAGCGACGTAAACTCATGCGCGAGAACGTGGTTCCTTCGCCCGAAAGCTGAGGCGCCATTTCTCATATATCGTCCTTCCATCCCACACACCATTCAGGAGCATGTCGTATGAGCAAAAGCGTTAGATTAGGCGTCGTCGGCTGCGGTCTGGCTTCCGGCCTACTTCACGGAAGCGGCTACCGTTCGCTGGACGAAATCGAACTGGTTGGTTTCACCGACCGGGAGCGAAACTTTGAGAAGAAGACCGTGCCTATGGCAAAGGACTTCGGGGTCAATGCGTATCGCAATATCGATGAAATGCTGGAAGATGATTCCATCGAGGCGATTGATGTGTGCGTAATGGAGCCTGGGCATTACGAGATGACGAAGAAGGCGTTGCTGGCGGGCAAACACGTCCTCTGCGAGAAAGCTTTCACCGACAGCCTGCCCAAAGCCCGTGAACTCGTGGCTTTGGCAAAAGAGGTCGACCGCAAGCTGATGGTTTGCTACAACTATCGCTACATGGAAACCGTGATGGAATTGAAGAGCCGGATCGACGCCGGAGAGTTCGGTGAATTCGCCTTTATCAGCATTTGCGGCCATGGCTATACCTTCCACCACAGCATCGACCTGCTGCGTTTCCTCTGCGGCGAAGTGGTCAGCGTATCGGCCAAATTCACCATCGACGGCAAGCCATTCCTCTATCCGTTGGGCGATTGGGTCTATACCGCCCCATTCGCCAAGGCCGCCATTTTTGAATTCGCCAATGGGGCGCTGGGCACGGTGACCGGGACCGACAAGCTGGCCAACAATTTCCCGTTGATGAGCCTCACCTATGCCGGCGTCAAAGCTCAGGCTGCCTATCCCGACTTGATCGGCGATATGGATCACATCGTAGCCGAGGGTTCGCTGTTCAACAAGACCTTCCCGCTGATTCTGGCCGAGTTTGCCGACGCCGTGATCAACGATAGGACCCCGGCCATTACTGGCGTGGATGGCGTCCGGGCGCTCGAATTGGAGGAAGCGATTCTACGTTCCAATAATCTCGGCGTGTCTGTCAAGCCTTACCTGATCATCAACGAATAGCCCGGCCCGACTGGCCTCTCTACCTTTGGAGTTTACGAAATGAGTGATTACAAGATTTTTATGGGCAGTTGGTGTTTCGTATTCGGTTTCCCCAAACCGGCCTCGTTGGATCAGGTGGTTAAGGTGCTCTCGGCCTTCGGTTTCGACGGCATCGCCCTGGGTGCAGGGTTTACCGGTCATGCCGCCCCTGACCAGTTCCCAACGAAGCAATCTCGCAAGGAACTGGTGGACTGGATTAGCAGTTATAACCTGGAAATCGCCGGTTATGCTCCCGACCCCTATTGCATGCCCTGGGCGACCGGCGACGCAGATGTGCTGAAAGCCTACGAGGAATACTTCGCCAGTTGTCTGCAAATGGCGGCGGATATTGGCTCGTCCAAGATACGTGTTGACCCCGGCTCATTCGGGCCGCTCGCGCGCGGCGTCGATTACAACGCCGTGTGGGATCGGGTGGTCACTACCTTCCAGAAGCAAGCCAAGATGGCGGCGGATGTCGGCGTTACCATGCTTTGGGAACCCGAGACCGGCCAGGTGTTTGTCAAACCATCGGAGATCGTGAAACTATTGGATGATGTCGGCGCTGACAACTTCATGCTCGACTACGACTGCGGGCATGCTCAGGCGATCAGTGTGCTCGGCCACAATCAAATCCAGCCGGTCGAGACGTTCGAGGATGGTCAATTGGGCTACATCAAGTCGCTGAAGGGCAAAATCGGCAGCGTCGGCCTTAACGATAGTGACAACACGACCTGGATGAATCTGTTCGGCACGCATCTCGGCCTGGGCCGGGGCGTGCTCAATTTCGATGAGATCGTGCCAGCGTTGATAGACTCAGGATTCCGTGGTCCATGGTGGGGCTGCGACGCCATCCCCATGTCGCCGGACGCCTGGGCGGATGCCTGGACCGGCATCGCTACCATGCGCGAGCTGTTGGACAAATATCTCTAATCGTTTCAGGTGCGACGCACTTCGAAGTGCGTCGCACCGTTTTCATTCTTCTGAGGCTCAAAATGCCAAAGCTATCGGTCAGTGATATCACAACCTATAATTGGACATTCGAACAGGACATTCTCAATTACCCCAAACACGGCATTGAGGGAGTGGGCGTTTTTCGCGACAAACTCGACAATTACGGCGTCGATAAGGGCATTGCGCTATTGGAACAATCGCCTCTTCAAGTCGCCAATCTGGTCGGAGCTGGATTCTTCCTTAGCAATCCTGCATCCACAAGGGCTCAAATCAAGTATGGGATTCAGGACACTCTTGAGGCCATTGAACTGGCGCAGCGTCTGAAAACAGAGGTGATCTTGATGCTGACAGGAACCGCCAACACATTCTTCCAAACCCAGGCGACGGCGGAGGAGTTGGTAGTTACGGCATTGAAAGAGGTCGCTCCGGTCGCCAGGGCCGCCGGTGTCAAGCTGGCTATTGAGCCGATTCATCCCAAGTACGATGGTTTCACTTTCCTGCGAACCATCCCGCAGACAATGGATATCATCGAGCGCGTGGGCGAGGAAAACGTAGGCTTGATGTTTGACACTTATCACCTTTGGGAGACCGACGACCTGATTAAGAACATCGCCGTCGCCGGCGATCGTATTTTCTCCGTGCATATCAATGATGAGGAAAAAGATTACGCACCCGGCAATGATCGCACCATTATGGGGCGTGGCATCATCCCGTTGAGTGAGATTCTGGATGCCATCGCCGATACCGGATATGACGGCTTCTATGATGTTGAGATCATGTCTGGAGAGATTTGGGCGATGGACTATCACGAAGTGCTGGCGGAATGCCGCCGCAGTTTTGATGCGCTCATGGCGTGATGCCTATTGTGTGCTGATCGGACGTCCGCGCTGATCTTGCATCGTCTTTCGGAACCTGAAACCCGGAACCCGGAACTTTCTTACCCCACCCACCCACACAGACCGGCCCAAGGAGTAATGCCCTATGGCATCAGACAAACCGGAACTTGATTTCGACCTCGACTTTCGGGCGCATCTGCCCGAAAAGACCGATTATGGCATCGGGTGCATTGGCGCTGGCTTCATCATGCGCGACATTCACATGGTCGCATATGAGAACGCCGGATTCAATGTCGTAGCGGTCGCCTCGCGCACACATGAAAACGCCATCGCCTGCGCCGCCGCCCGCGGTATCGAGACTGTTTACGAAACTTGGCAGGAATTGCTGGACGACGAGAGCGTCGAAATCCTCGACATCGCTTTCCCGCCCGACCAGCAGCCCGAGATCATCGCCGAAGCCGTCAAAAAACCCCACATCAAAGGCATTCTGGCGCAGAAGCCGCTGGCCATGAATTACCAGGACGCCAAGGCCGTTGTCGACATGTGCGCCGCCGCGGGCAAAGTCCTGGCCGTCAACCAGAACATGCGCTATGACCAGTCGATGCGGGCGCTCAAGACCTTGCTGAACCGGGGCGTGCTGGGCGAACCCGTTCTCGCCACTATCGAAATGCGCGGCATCCCGCACTGGCAGCCCTTCCTCTATGACTACGATCGCCTCACCTTCCTCAACATGAGCATCCATCACCTGGATGCATTCCGTTTCCTGTTTGGCGATCCGGAGCGTGTGCTGGCCAGCGCCCGCAAAGATCCTCGTACCCAATTTGAGCATGTCGACGGCATCGCCCTCTATATACTCGAATATGCCAATGGCATGCGCGCCAGCAGTTGGGACGATGTCTGGACAGGGCCGGTGCGAGAAGGCAGCCTGGGTGACATCTACATCAAGTGGCGGGTGGAAGGAACCGAGGGTCTGGCCTGGGGCACAATCGGTTGGGTGGATTATCCCAACGGCAGTCCCAGCACCCTGCACTTCACCACAGTCCAACATCCCGGCTATTGGTTCAATCCCCAATGGGACGACGTATGGTTCCCGGACGCTTTTGAAGGCACCATGGCGCAACTGATGACCGCCATTCAGACCGGGGCCGAGCCTGAGATCAGCGGAAGGGATAACCTCAAAACCATGGCCCTCATTGACGCCTGCTATCGCTCGATCGAAGAGCATCGCGGCGTGGTTATTGCCGAGATGATGGATTAGGCGCTAACAGCCATTCCTGGATATTGGGTATCCGATATTTTCCTGCCGACAAATATCCAATATCCAATGCCCAATACCAACTATCCACCACATTCCACGTCAAGGAGACACCACAACATGCAACTTGGCATCATCAACTCGATTTTCCTGGGGTCAGCCATCGACCCTTACACCGACGGCATTCGGGTGGTCAAAGACATCGGATTCGACACTATCGATATTTACCCGGCCGACGGCGAGATGTCGGACTCGCAGATCAAGAACAGCGTGGCTATTGCCAAAGAGGTCGGGCTGCCCATTCGCTCAGTGCCGTTGATTCTGTTCGGGCTGTTCGATCCCAACCGGGCCGCCCGTGAATTCTCGGTAGACCTGGGCAAGCGTGTCGTCGATCTCGCCGCTAACCTCGGCGCCGACAATGTGCTCCTGGTCAATGGCGAATACTTCTGGCAACTCGAAACCGGCTTCACGAAGGACTGGATTTGGGGCAGCGTGGTCGATGGCGTGCGACGCATCGGCGAACATGCCGATGCCGTCGGCGTGCGCATTTCCATCGAGCTTGAACCCTTCCACATGTCGTTGATCAATTCGATCGACACCATGGAGTCTTTCCTTGATGCTGTCGATATGCCGGGCGTAGTCATGGCCAACGTCGACTGCTCGCATCTCGACCTTGCTGGCATCCCGCCGACCGAAATCCAGAGACTGTCGGGCCGTATCTGCCATGTCCACTTCTCCGATTCGCTGGCCACCCATGGCGATCTGCCGCCCGGGCGTGGTAAAGCGCCGCTGAAGGAATATCTGAAGCAACTTAACATCGCCGGCTATGACGGCAGCGTGGCCCTCGAACTCGAATGGCCGCCCGACCCCTCCCGTGAAGGCATCATCGCCTGGGCGACCGAGGCATACAACGCCACCAATGACATGATGCAAGACCTGGGCGTTCGCAGCTAACAAAAATCGCTTTGAGCCTGACACGGAATCCGCAAAGCATAGATTCTGCGTTGCACCATCTGCACCGACTTCAAGATTACTATCTTGCGTGGTTTCCGTGTCAGGAGATTTCCGTGTATTTCAGATTACATACAGAGTGTGGCGGATTACATTTATCTGATATAATGCACCGTCCCCCACAGAGTTGATTGTCTGATCGTCTCGAGGACGCGGCCTATGCCCTAAACGTTATATTCTCGTCCAATTCGTCACCGACTCATTTCAGAAGGAGAGCATTGAACATGTCTCAGAATCGAAAAGTTAAGAAGAATCCCGTCTCTCGCCGAGGCCTTATAATGGTGTTGGCTGTCGTGGGCGCTTTGCTTTTGCTGGCGGCATGCGGCGGCGGCGGCACCCCCGCCCCTGCCCCGACTGAAGCCCCGGCCGCTGCTCCGACTGAAGCTCCGGCAGCAGAACCAACCGAGGCTCCGGCGGCAGCGCCGACCGAAGCCCCCGCCGAAGAACCGACGGCTGCGCCCGAAGAACCGGCCATGCCCATGAAGGAAGGGCTGGCTGAAGGTATGATCGGCGGCCCCACCGGCTTTGAAGGCGCCGAGCGCTACCAGTATGCCGCCGATTCACCGGCAGGTCGTGCGATCCTGGCCCTGAACGCTCTGCCGCCAGACCAAAAACCGGAAAAAATCACGATGATGATGTTGGACGGCGCTGTCGGCCATCTGGAAGTGCCATTTCCCGAAGGCGCGCAGGCCGTCAAGGACCTCTTCATGGAAGAGACCGGCATCGAGATCGAGATCATCCCCGTGGCGGACACCGAGATGTTCACCAAGATCATCCAGGATACAACCACTCGTTCAGCCGGATATGACATCTACCAGATGTGGGGCAATCAGTTGAGCACCCTGGTTGAGTCTGGTGCGTTGCTGATTCTGGATGACTATTTGGCGGCGCACAAGCCGAACTGGGAAGATTACTACACCGGCGGCGCCCAGACGGTGCAGCAATTCAATACGCACAAGGGCAATTATGTCGGCATTTCTTTCGATGGCGATTACCACACCTGGATCTATCGTGCTGACCTCTTTGAGGATCCCGAGGAACAGGCCGCCTTCAAAGAGAAATATGGCTGGGACTTGCAATGGCCGGAAACGTGGGAACAACTTGATCAGGTTTCCGAATTCTTCAATCGCCCGGATGAAGGCCTGTATGGCGTCACCGATCTGCGCAATCCCGGCTGGGGTTGGACAAACTGGTATCAGCGCTATGCGTCCAGTGCAGACCCCGTCATGAAGTTGTTCGATCCCGACACGGCGAAGCCCTTGATCGATGGCCCTGAGGGAATCGCTGCCGCCCAAGCTTATGCCGATACCCTCGCCTGGCACAGCCCGGACGCCAAAACCTGGGGTTGGCCTGAGCAATATGCCAACATGACTGCTGGCGGCGCCGCTATTACCGCAGCATTCCCCAACATGCCGAAGTTCCTGGATAACCCCGCCAATGCCGATAGTCAGGTTGTGGGCAAACTGAAATCAGGCCTCCCGCCCGGACACATCATTGACGGAAAGCTGGTTCGACGCAGTCTGTGGTGGCCCAACGTCACCTACGCCGTTTCCTCGCAATCTGATACTCCGGAAGCCGCCTATCTCTTCCTGCAGTGGGCGAATAGTCCTTCCATCTTCACCTGGATGGTCGGTAACCCGGCCGGTTTCTTTGACCCCTTCCAGGTGTCAGATTGGGAAGACCCGCTTGTGGTTGCAAACTACAAGGAATATCACATCCCGACCCTGGTTGGCGCCATCGAGCGAGCGGCTCCCCCTATCCTCATGAATGGTACGGGCGAGTATGAAGCTGCTTTGGATGAGAACCTGCAGGCTGTGCTGGCCGGAACCAAGACGGCTGAACAGGCCATGAAGGATGCTGCGGCAGAATGGGAGAAGATTACCGATCGTCTCGGCCGTGATATCCAGATCCAGACTCTGCAGGGCCTGGAAGCAGGCTGGCCTTCGATTACCGACACGCCTACGATCGAAACTTCCAACTGATCTGCTGCGTGGAGTGCATTGATGATTGCGAGCGGGCTTAGTTTCCGTAAGCAACGCAAGAGCACTCGCCTTTAACAGTCACTCCGACAGGAGCGGGGATTTGCAACACAATCCCCGCTCCCTCACTCGAAAATAATCGGGGCATCTGATGTCACAGAGTCTTACAGCAGCGTCAAAAGCCGAAACAACTGTTCAGACCAAAGAGAAGTTTTGGGAAAGATTCGTCGGTATGCGCAATACGACCAATTTCACGCGCATGCTGATTCTCCCCGCCCAATTGCTTCTCATCGCAGTCGTCATATTTCCGCTTTTGATGGAAGTTTATATCAGCCTGACGTCCTGGGCGCCCACGAGGGGCGGAGTCTGGTGGGAGTCCTACCGATTCTGGACGTGGGGCGAGAATTATGCGGAATTATTCCAGGATTCAGCCTTCTGGATGTCGATCCTGCGAACCATTGTGATCGTTGGCATCGCCGTTCCGCTGGAATTTATCTTTGGATTGGCGATTGCATTCCTGTTTCTCGAAGAATTTCGAGGCAAAGGTATTTTTCATACGATTATCCTGACGCCGATGATGGTGGTGCCGGCGGTGGCAGGTTATATGTTCTTCATGCTTTTCCAAATTCAGGGCCCCATCAATGCGATCCTGTCCAACATCACCGGGCTGGAAGTAGCTATCCCCTGGCTATCGCACCAGTATTTGTCGGTGTTATCTGTCATCATTGCGGATATCTGGCAGTGGACGCCGCTCATGTTCCTGATTCTACTATCCGGCCTGCTGGCTGTGCCGGAAGACCAGTTGAAGGCGGCGACTATTCTGGGAGCTACGTTCTGGCAGAAATTCCGTTACCTGATGTGGCCGATCATGCGGCCGGTCGTCGTGATCGCCCTGGTTTTGCGTTTCATGGAAGCGATCAAGATATTCGATTCGATCATGTTGATGACGGCGGGAGGTCCGGCCAGAGCAACGGAGACCATCTCGGTTTACATGTACAAAATCGCCTTCATCAATATTCGGTGGTCCTATGCGGCTGCCGCAGCGATTGTCATTTTGGTGATTATGACCATCGTTGCCACCTATGCGCTCAGGCCGCTGCAGGCGGGACAGGCTGACGACGACTTTTAACTATTTCATTGATTCATTGTACTGATCACGAGAAACTGACATGAATTCTAAAAACTATGGGAGATCGATCCTCCGTTACGTCCTGGTTTTTATCGTGGCGCTGCTTGCCATCTTCCCCACCTATTGGATGGTGTCTATGGCGTTCAAGCCGCAGGCCGAGTGGACCAGCGCAGGCGGGGTGATCTATTGGTGGCCGCATAATCCGACCCTGGAGAACTTCAACACATTGCTATCGACCTATCGGGGCCAATTCTTCCGTGCAACCTCCACCTCCGCCTGGCCTGCCATTCGCGCTAGCGTTATCGTCTCGGTAGGCGGGACATTATTCGCCATGATCATCGGCGTATTCGCAGCATACGGTCTCTCTCGATTTGACGACAGTAGGGCCGATTTCCCCTGGTACATCGCTTTGGGCCGACTGGCGATTCTGGTGATTGTGCTCATGCCGCTGATGCTTCTGTGGTCACGTCTTGACATCATTAATACCTGGTATGGCATTGCCAGCATTGTCATCATCGGCATCTTCCTCGATGACCTGATAGCCAGGGTGATGGGCAGGTTTTATAGCGGCGCGGTCGGTAATTTGGCATTTTCGATTCTGCAGCTCCGCATGTTCCCGCCCATCGCCATCATCATTCCTGTCATGATCATGTGGGCGGCGCTGCGCATGGTGGATACCTGGTATGGCATGGTGATTATTTACGGCGTGGTCACCTTCGCCTTCGTGGTCTGGCTGATGAAGAGCTTTTTTGACGAAGTGCCGAAGGAATTGGATGAGGCTGCCATTGTCGATGGCGCCAGCTATTGGGGCGCTTTCTTCAAGGTTGTGCTGCCCCTGGCAAAAGGGGGCATCGCGGCGACGGCGCTGTTCGTGTTCATCCTTAATTGGAGCGACTTCCTCGTGGCGCTGTTCTTGAGCAATCGCAATTGGGTGACAATTCCAGTTTTTCTCAATCGACTTGTCTCAGCCGAGACCGGTACGCAATATGGGCCGAAAGCCGCGCTGGGCGTGATTGCCCTGATCCCCGTGCTCCTCTTCGGCATCATGATTCAGCGATATCTGGTGCGCGGCCTCACGTTCGGCGCAGTCAAGAAATAAGGATGGTGCGTGTCTCGTTTGACGCGTTCTACGCATCACGCAATACGAAACACGCAGTACGAACAATTGGTTATTGATCCCGCTTTCTGAACATAACTCCACTATTGGAGCAATCCATGTCAAGTATTAAGTTAGTCAATCTACGAAAAGAATTCAAAGAGGTCGTTGCGGTCGAGGAATTGAATCTCGAATTTGGCAACGGCGAATTCGCCGCATTGTTGGGGCCATCCGGCTGCGGCAAATCAACCACGATGAATATGATCTCCGGCCTGGAACAACAGACCACAGGCGACATTTACTTTGGCGACAAGCTGGTCAACGATGTGCCGCCCGGCGAGCGTGGCGTCGGCTTCGTCTTTCAAAACTACGCCATCTTCACGCACATGAGCGTGGCCGACAATATCGGGTTTGGCCTGAAGGTGCACAAGACCCCGCCAGAGGAAATTCATCGCCGTGTGAAAGATGTAGCGACCTTGCTGCAACTGGGGAATATGCTCAAGCAAAATGCCGGGCGACTCAGCATCAACGACATGCAAAAGGTGGCGATTGGCCGCAGCATGGTGATGGAGCCCAGGATTTTCCTTTTGGACGAGCCGTTCTCCAACCTGGACGCATCATTCCGATTCTACATGCGGGGCGAGCTCAAACGCATCCAGCGTGAGACCAAACAAACCATGATCTATGTCACGCACGATCAGGTTGAGGCCATGAGCATGGCCGACAAGATCGCAGTCATGGACTTTGGCGTGCTGCAACAATTTGGCACGCCAGACGAGATTTATAATTACCCGAACAATACGTTCGTCGCTAATTTCATCGGCAGCCCGGCCATGAACTTCCTCGATTGTGAATTCAAGCAGGAAGGAGATACCGGCTATCTCATCCAGAAGAATGGAGCCTCGCTCATCATCCTTGACGACCGCCGTCGGGGTCTCATCAGCCAGCGGTCGGGCGCAGAGAACCTGAAGGTCGGGATCAGGCCCCAGCATCTGGTGGCGCGCAGTCAACAAAACGGATCGAGCGGGTGGCAGGGGAATACTTTCTTTGTGGAGCCGCTTGGCTCCAAGACCATCGTCCATGTGCGCGTCGGAGGCGATGATCTGCAAATCGTGTCGCCGGCCGATCATCGGCCAGCAATCGGTGAAAACCAGTGGATTGATTTTAGCTCTGACTATG
The DNA here is from genome assembly GCA_024102915.1 of Caldilineales bacterium. Classification (GTDB taxonomy): domain Bacteria; phylum Chloroflexota; class Anaerolineae; order J102; family J102; genus JAGFJG01. Next base: position 13,890 of record JAGFJG010000018.1, on the reverse strand, counting down.
TTCATGTTTTTGACAGTGAAACAGGTCAGGTCATTCGATAATTAGCAAAGCGGAGGCATTGTGGCAGAACTGCGACTTGAAGGAGTAACCAAAAAGTTCGGCGAGGTTGTTGCTGTCAACGATCTCAATTTGACTATCCATGACGGGGAGTTCTTCGTCATTCTCGGCCCGCCCGGCGCAGGCAAGACAACGACGCTGCGCCTGATTGTGGGGCTGGCGCGCCCCGATGCAGGCGAGGTATTCATCGACAATCAACTCGCCAACGATATCTATCCCGGCGAGCGCGATATCTCGATGATCTTCCAAAACCTGGCACTCTATCCCAACAAAACAGTCTACGAAAATATCGCATTTCCTTTGCGTGAACACAAGGTGCCCAAGGACGAAATCGATGCGGCGGTGCGAGCGGCGGCGGATGTTTTGCACATCACCCGGCTATTAGATCGTAAGCCGGGCAAACTCAGCGGCGGCGAGCGGCAACGTGTCGCCATTGGCCGAGCAATTGTCCGCCGTCCCAAGGCGTATCTCATGGATGAGCCGCTGGCGAATCTGGATGCCAAATTGCGTCTGGAAATGCGGGTCGAACTCAAGCGATTGCAGCTTGAGATGGGGCAGACGCTGGTCTATGTCACGCATGATCAGATCGAGGCGCTCTCCATGGCCGACCGAATTGGCGTGCTGAACCAGGGCGTTTTACAGCAGGTCGATGTGCCCGATATCATCTATCGCTATCCCAACAATTCGTTTGTGGCCACCGTTGTCGGCAGCCCGCCCATGAATTTCCTCGACTGCGACATAGTCCGAAGCAACGGCAACGTGCAATTGGTTCACCCTGGTTTTTCCTTCACATCTTCTGAAGGTGAGTCGTCCCTGGTTAAGGCGATCGATATACACAAGGGAGATGTTGCCAAGGCACTGCTCGGCGTTCGCCCGGAGGATATCGGGGTTCACCTCGAAAAGCCGAATGAGACAGCGTTTCCGGCCATTGTGTCGGTGGTCGAGCCGTTGGGCGAAGAGACGATCCTCGATCTTGAACTGGGAGACGACATCATCAAAGCGACGATTCCGCCTACGGAACATGTGAGTGAGAATCAACCGGTCTTCCTCACTTTCAATGGCGGGAAACTGCACCTGTTTGATTCCGCCAGCCAGGTACGTTTCTATTCCAGCGATCCGACTTCGCCACTGACGGCTTTATCCGCCTGATTAGTTTCGCATAACATCGACTCTGTCGAACATTTCTTCTGGAGTTATCACATGACAACCGCTGAGACCACCGCTGATACCGTTGTCAACCCCCCGCCGTTTTCTGCACGGCTGAAAGAAACCCTGCGCAATATTATACTGGCGCGAGAATTCGGCATCTTGGCTTTCTTGATCATTATTTCCGTTCTCATCGCATTGGTCCGACCAACTTTCCTGACGCCGACCAACATCTTCAACATGTTGCGCCAGATGTCCGAGATCACAATCATGGCCGTGGCGATGACCTTTCTCATCACGGCGCAGGAGTTGGACCTATCAGTCGGCTCGATTTACGGCATCACCTCGTTCACGATGGCGCTCGTCGCTGCCGCACTCGGCGTTAGCCTGTGGATTGGCCTGGCAGTCGCCATTGTGCTGGCGATCATTATTGGCTTGATCAACGGGCTGATCACGACTAAGGGCCGAATCCCGGCCTTCATCACAACCCTGGGCATGTTGTACATCTTGCGGGGACTGACGTTGCTCATGTCGCCGTGGCCGATTTCCGGCATCAAGGGGAATGAACTCTTCTACGAAGTCTTTGGCGGCAAGATCGGCCCCATCTCGGTGCAGGTATTGTGGATGCTTGGAATCGTCATCATCGGCTGGCTCGTCATGACACGGACTTCCTTCGGTTATCACGTGCGCGCGACCGGCAGCAATAATTCGGCGGCGCGCCTGTCAGGCATTGCCGTCAATCGTGTCAAAGTGATCAGCTTTATCATGGTCGCCCTGTTAGCGCTCCTGGCCGGAACGCTCAGCTTCGCCCATCTGGGGTCGGTGGCCCCGACCGCAGGTGCAGGCATGGAGTTGACCGTCATCGCCGCTGTTGTGATTGGCGGCACGGCGCTGTTCGGCGGCGAGGGCACCATTCTCGGCACTTTGCTCGGCGCTGCACTATTGACCGTCGTCCGCAATGGCCTGGTACAGATTGGCGGCGAAGGTCGTTTACAGGAAGCTTTTCTGGGGGCGATTATCATCGTCGCTGTGCTGATCCACACACATTTACGTACAACCAGGAGGTGAGTCCCGCCTTATCATCGTCGCAAATCGTCAATACCATTGTCTTATCCATCACTCTCGCTTACGCAAATATCGAGGAGACCGACCCATGAAGAAACTGACTTTGGTGCTGTTTAGCATCCTGGCATTGGTGATCGTCCTGGGCGCATGCCAGGCGGTTGCGCCCGTTACTCAGCAGGCCGCACCGGCAGCGCCTGCGGCAGAGGATCCCAACACCTATGGCATGGATCACAAGATGCAGATTACGTTCGTAACCCATGACCTGGGCGCTGGCGTATTCGCTCCTGTGCGCCGGGGCATGGAAGATGCCTGCAAGCAGATCAATGCCGAATGTGAGTTCCTGGGACCGCAGGCTTACGATCCGAAAGCGCAGGTTGCCATTATCGAGGCCGCCATTGCCAAGAAACCTGACGCAATCATGATCACACGCCCTGACCCCAGCGCCTATAACGATGTGACCAAGCAGGCCATCGACGCAGGCATCCTGGTCGCCGCATTCAACACTAACGACCCGGCTGCCGATGCAGAAATGCCCATTCCCTTCGTTGGCCAGGACTTCACCAACTACGGCAAAGTCTGGGCGCGACAGGTGATCAAGGACCTGCCCGACGGCGGCAAGATCGCCATCACCGACTGCTGTCCCGGCCATTATGCCCTGGAAGAACGCAACCGCTCCTTCCTGGAAACGCTTGAGGCCGAAGGCGGCGACAAATACGATGTGGTCGAGATCATCAACACCGGCACTGACGAGAATCAGGTCTACCAGGCTATCGAAGCCTTCTACCAGGCCAATCCCGATGTCATCGGCATCTACGGCGTCGATTATTACAGCCATGTGATCTCGCAGTTCATCAAGAACAACGACCTGCAAGGCAAATTGCACACAGGCGGTTCCGATATTGGCCCTGGCAATCAGGAAGGTCTGGCTGAAGGGTACACTGACTTCGCCCTGGGCCAGAACCCATACTGGCAGGGTTACATGCCTGTGATGATGCTCCACCAACTCGAAGCTTTTGGTGTACGCCCCAGCAGCATCGACACCGGTACTGATGTGGTCACGCCCGCCAATTATGGCGAATACGACCCCAACTACCGTTAATCCAGGTCGCTCGCTGCCCACATTGTGAAGCAGCGTCTCTTGGGGGTGGCCGGATTCACCGTTCGGCCACTCCCAAAATCTAAATCTGAGTAACACTCAAAACCAGACACCAAATCTTTAGCAGGACTTTTACGTATATGGATGCGGTTACTCCCATCATCACTTTCGAGGGCATCAGCAAACGCTTTGGCGGTGTGCAGGCGTTGGATCAGGTCAGCTTTTCGGTGCCGCCAGGCGAGATTCACGCCCTTGTGGGCGAGAATGGCGCGGGCAAATCCACATTGATTCGCATATGCGGCGGCGTATATGGCCCCGATGCCGGACGTATGTTTTTTCGCGGCGAGGAAGTCGAATTTAACTCTGTACAGGAATCGCGTGACGCCGGTATCAGTATCGTGCATCAAGAGATTCCCATCGCCCCGCACCTGACCGCGGCGGAAAACATATTTCTGGGACGACCGCTCCCGCAAAAGAACAAACTCATTGATTGGAAGGAAGTCAACAGGCTGACGCAAGCGCTGTTTGACCGTTTGCAGGTGAAGATCAAACCGACAGCCGTCGCGGGCAAACTGACGATCGCTCAGCAGCAAATCGTTGTAATCGCCCAGGCGCTATCGCTTGACTCGAATCTCTTGATTATGGACGAGCCAACGTCTGCGCTGAATAAGGACGAAACCGAGCACTTATTCGAGATTCTTCGTCAACTCAGGTCAGAGGGGCTGACTATCCTGTATGTTTCGCACCGTCTGGAAGAAGTCTTCGAGATCGCCGATTCCATCAGCGCCTTGCGGGATGGGCGATACATCAACACCGTCAGCAAGAAAGGGGCGACCCCGGAACAAATTGTGAACATGATGGTCGGGCGTGAGGTTTCAAACCTATTCCCCAAGGATTATCATCAGCCGTCACCCGAACCGTTGCTCTCCGTGCGGAACCTGACCGTGCCCAAACTGGCCGAAGGCGTGTCGTTTGACCTGTACGGCGGTGAGGTGCTTGGGTTGGTCGGCCTTCAAGGGTCGGGGACCAGCGATGTATTGCGGGCGTTGTTCGGCGTTTATCCGAATAGCACGGGCGACATCTGGCTAAACGGTCAGCCCGTCAAAATCCGTTCCTCGCTGGATGCCATCAAATTGGGTATCGCCTATGTGCCCGCCGATCGTCAGATCGAGGGCCTTTTTCAACCGATGTCAGTTCGGGACAATGGCGGTTTACTGCTCCTGCGCCAGCTTGCCGGGCGATTCGGCTGGATCAGTCTGGGCGGGTTGGACAAAGCCATGCGCCAGAAAGTCAGGGAATTTGGCATCCGCACCTCATCGGTCAACGCTTTGATTTCAAGCCTGTCGGGCGGTAACCAGCAAAAGGTCGTCATCGCCCGCACCCTCTCACTCTCCCCGACCGTTGTGCTGTTGGACGATCCCACCCGTGGCATCGATGTCGGAGCAAAGGCCGAGGTTCATCAAATCCTGAATCAATTGACGGGCCAGGGCTGCGGCGTCATTCTGGTTTCGTCGGAGCTCCCCGAAGTGCTGGCGATGAGCGACCGGGTGATCACCATGTATCGCGGGCGCGTGCGCGCCACATTGGAACACGACGAAGCCGATCACGAACTCATCATGGGCCTGGCTACCGGCGCCGACGCCGCTGTTTCGGGCGGCGCTCAACTTGTCGTCGCCTGAGAGCGCCGATTTACACACTTTCTTTCTGCGGACTTTAAAATGTTAACATCTCGCCAGCGCATTCAAATGGCGCTGAATCACGAACAGCCCGATAAAACGCCGCTCGACCTCGGCTCGGCTCCTACGACCGGGATGCACGCCAGTTCGGTCTATCTGTTGCGGCAAGCGTTAAAACTCGACCCGCCCGGAACTCCGATCAAAGTAATCGAGCCCTACCAGATTTTGGGCGAGATCAAGCCCGATCTGGCCGAAGCTTTGGGCGTCGATGTCGTGGGGGTGTGGCCCATCAATGGTCTCTTCGGTTTCGCCAATGAGGGCTGGAAGCCGTGGACGTTGTTCGATGGAACGCCGGTGCTGGTTCCCGAAGCATTCAACACCGAGCCCGAACCTGACGGCAGCATTTTCATGTATCCAGAAGGCGACCGCTCCGCCCCGCCCAGCGGCCATATGCCAAATGATGGATTTTATTTCGACACGATTATCCGTCAGCCGCCGGTTGATGATGGCCATCTGAACCCCGAAGATAATTTGCAGGAATTCGGCGCCATTGGCGAGGCCGATGTCCGCCATTTCGAGCAAGAGGTCAAACGCCAGTACGAATCCACGGACAAAGCCATATTGATGAACGCGGGCGGCACAGCCTTTGGCGATATCGCCCTGGTTCCCGTGCCCTGGGTCAAACATCCACGAGGCATCCGGGATGTGGAGGAGTGGTATGTCAGTTTGCTCACCCGCAGAGACTATATTTACGAAGTGTTCGAGCGGCAGTGCGAAATCGCTCTCAGTAATCTGCAAAAAATAGCCCCCGTGGTCGGTGATCGGGTGGCGGCAATCTATATGACTGGCACCGACTTTGGCATGCAGACCGCTCCATTCCTCTCTCCCGCTACGTATCGTGATCTGTTTTATCCTTTTCACAAAGCACTGAATGATTGGGTGCACGAGAACACATCATGGAAGTGTTTCATGCACTCGGATGGCGCGCTCATCGACTTGCTGCCTGGGTTCATCGACGCCGGGTTCGATATACTGAACCCCGTGCAGTGGACAGCCAAGGGCATGGACAGGTACACTCTCAAAGCACGATTCGGTGAGTCCCTGGTTTTTTGGGGCGCTGTCGTGGATACGCAACGCACCTTGCCATTCGGAACGCCGGATGAAATACGAGCTGAAGTGCGCGAGAATATCGAGATTTTCTCGCCAGGCGGAGGCTATGTAATTAATACCGTGCATAACGTGCAGCCCGGCATCCCGGTTGAAAATCTGCTTGCACTCTATCAATCTATCGCCGAATATCGCTGAGAAAAGCGATTCACGACACACTTTTCTCTACTACGATTCTTGATCAATCCTGAGACGCACATGGCACTTGAAAATACGATCAGCGACCATGTCACGCATTCCGCTCTGCTTAGCGTAGACCCTGAGGCTGTAATTAACAAAGATAGCCCGGTTCCGCTGCACCACCAGTTGGAATTATTCCTGCGACATGGCATCGAAAGCGGTCTGTTTCCCCCACATTCGACCCTGCCGACCGAACATGAGTTGCAGGATTATTTCCAATTGAGCCGTACGCCTATCCGGCAGGCGCTGGCGACGTTGAGCGCTGAGGGTCTGGTTGATCGCCGGCGTTCTCAAGGCACTGTCGTCCTGCCCACTCTCTTCGAGGAAAGCCTCAACTCGCTGACGACGTTCACGCAAGAGGTGACGCGCAAGGGACTCACGCCCGGCTGCAAGATGCTTATTTTCGAGCGCATCCCGGCCAGCGCTGAGGACATCCGCCTGATGAAACTGAAAGAGGACGCTGAGGTGTTTCACATCAGGCGGTTGCGCACCATCGACGACGAGCCGATGGGCATCCTCACCGCCCACATCCCCGTGAGCATCGCCCCGACTATGACCGCTTCAGACTTCAGGGAAGAGGGCTTGCAACAGTCCATCTATTATGTGCTTGAGCACATACACAATATCAAACTTGTGCGCGCATCCGACACATTCCGCGCCGTCTCTTTAGACAAAGAAGACGCCGATCTGCTGAAAGTGCCTCCGCAGACGGCGGTGCTGATGCGCAGCCGTGTGGCATCCGACACGCAGGGCACACTCATTTCGGTGGAAAAGGGCCTGTATCGGGGAATTTATCGCATCGAATGGAATGGTCAGGAAGTCAGTTCTATCGATACGAGCGCGCTGCCGGAGGAAACGCAGGGTTAACCCGGTTCGAGCGGCGCCCCATCGAGCCAGGCGCGCAGCCGCGCTAGTGCCATCTGGATTTCAGCCAGAATAGCGGTCATCTCATCAGGGTCGGGTTGGGCGGCGGCCCACAAGTTGGACAGGAGTTCGGCGGATGTGTGCGGAGCCTCCAGGGTGGAAGGATTCATCATCGCCAGCGCCGCCGCAGCGCCAAGGGCGAATCGGGCCGGTTCCACACCTTGAGATAGGCACACCCGCATCGTGCCCACCAAACGGTCGTGCCAACCCAACTTGCGGCCAGGATCCCGCCCGACGCGCTCGATGGAGTCACGCAGGTAGGGGTTGGTCATGCGTTCAAGCAGGTCATCGGCATAGGCGGTGTAGCCGGCAGAAGTGAACAATTCGTCGACATCCGCATGTTTGCGGATCAGCGCCGCACCCGATTCGGCGATAAACGCCGCCCGCAAGAAGGGCATTACGTCGGGGATGTGGCGTAAATCGGCAATGAACTCGGCATTTTTCATTGCGCCCAAATAGGCGGCCAGGGCGTGGACGGCATTGTGGCCGTAGAGCTTGGCTTCCTCGAACGGCAGCAAGTCGGGCTTTTCGATGAAGACGTCGATGCCGCGCTTAAAACCGGAGGGAAAATCGATCTGCGAGATCAGGATATGATTGAACGCTTCGACCAGAAACGCCCGCTCCGAACCCTGGCTGACCGGCGCCAACCCCTGGCCCTGTACCTCATCCCAACCAGCCTTGACCCCGCTCATCTTGCCGATCACGGTGTTGAGAAAGCGAACTTTGGCCCACGCTTCATCCTGATCCCCGTCCGCCAATGCCTCCTGCACAGCGGCCTGAAGGATTTCGGCGGCATGGTTATTGTTCTCAGCGGCATAGACAACTGCATTCGGGCCATCGACCTGGGTTTTGCGCTGCAAACCGTCGGCCAAAACCTGATGTAGGCTGCCTGGCGAATCATTCTTGTAGAATGCCACGCTGGGAATGGCCGTACTGATTTCCTCAGCCTGGGCGATGGCCGCAATCAACGCCTTACGTTCCGCCGGTATCGCCGGGTCGAATATCTCCACCGGCCCAACTTGCACTTTTTCGACCCGGTCGGAATGGGCGATATTGAGGCCGTACATGCCGCCTGCCGCCCGCAATTCTGCCACGACCTCCGGCACGACTTCGGCCACGACCAGCCGCCCGAAATTGCCCGACTGCTGGGCCTCCCACAGAAACAGTCCGGCCTGAATTGCGCCAAATCCAAAGCCGACGAACGTGCGGTTTCCTGTCAAACTCATTTCAAAACGCTCACTCACATTGACTCGACGTGGAACACAAATCAACCGCCATTGACTCTCGGCGTCTCCAAACCCGCCATCGCCCGCACGGTTTCGATATAAGCGACGATATTCTCCATCGGCGTGTCCCATAGCACTTGATGACTGGTCTGCAAAATGTATCCGCCGCCTTTGCCCAGGTTTTCGACCAGCCATTTCGTTTCTTCCCGCACGTCGTCCGCCGTCCCAAACGGCATCGTGTGCTCGACATCGAGACCGCCGTAAAAAGTGATCTTATCGCCGTAGAGTTGTTTCATCTCCAATCTATCCATGGCGGCCGGTTCCAGAGGGTTGAAAATGTCCAGGCCGATTTCGATCAGTTCGGGGAACAGCGGGCCGATGCGACCGTCGGAGTGCAGGCCAACGTAGACGCCTCGGTTGTGGCAGTGCTCGAAGATTTTGGCGAGGCGGGGCTTGACGAATTTGCGCCACATCTTAGGGCTGAACATCAGCCCGGATGAAGTGCCCCAGTCGTCGGCGAAATAGAATCCATCGACGCCGATGTCGATTTGCTGATCGATGATGGGGATATCCCACTCGACCAGGATTCGGTCCATCAACTCGTGGACGAAATCCGGACGCTGGATCATATCCACCATCAGCTTGGTCATGCTGCGGATGCTCCAGGCCCGCTCAAACAGAACCATGCCCAGTTTGCCGAAGATGAACGCCTTGTCCCGCCAGCGGTCGGCCAGGGCGGCAGCCTGATCAAAGCGTCCGGCCCGGAATGGGTCGGGCATCACATAGGCGTCCAGGTTGGGCGGGTCGTCGGCCAGGGGATAGGCCACCGGGTGGGGCATGCCCGAATGTCGGTCCCACACGCAGCCGAATTCGTCTTTGTGCAATTCGCCTTTGGCGTCGAGGTTGGTGTGCACGGGCCCGCCGCTGGGCGTGAGGTCGAGTTGCCGGATTTCATCCGCCCAGGGGTTATAGTTGAAATCCGTGCCGATTTTGACCACGTGATTGCCGATAAAATCGGCGACCGCTTCGCTGTCTTTCAATCCATAATAATCACGGATGTTGTGATAAACCATGGGGATGGAATGAAAATTATAGGGCACGTAATCGGTTTCCTGGTGGGCTACCGCTTTGAGCACGCGCTCCCGGCGGTTGCCGGGCACGTCATATTCAGAAATATCCATGTTGACTCCTAATCTGGCCGAGCCAGAAAATGCGTGAATGGTCGTTATTGTGTCCGAGGACATGGTGAAAGTTGGATTCGATGTTTGAGTTCGTTGATAAGAGGAAGATCGCCCAGGCCTGTGCCTTCTTGCATGGCGGCGGCGGTCCCGCAGGCCGTGGCTCGACGAGCGGTCTCAGGCGCGTCGCAGCCATCTCGCACCGCCCAAATCAGCCCGGCCAGGGTGGCATCGCCCGCGCCGATAGGGCTGCGCGCCGAGATGGTGGGGGGCGTTGCCAAAATGGTTTCGCCATCCAGCGCCAGCACGAGGCCATCAGCGCCGCGCGAGAGAGCGACCAGTGCGACACCCGATTCGCCCAGCCGGATCGCTGCATCACAATGATCATCGTCGTCGACCGGCAGTCTCCCGACGAGCAATGCAGCCTCTTCGCTGTTCGGTTTGACAGCGAAAGGTCGGGCCAGGACGCCTGCGCGCAATGCAGCATCGCTGGCATCGAGAAAAGCCCGCCCACCCCGTCGCTGCACTTCCGTGATGAGTTGCGCGTAGAGGTCGTTGGGTGCGCCGGGCGGCAAACTGCCGCAAAATGCCCAGATGTCGTCGGCTTTTGCCCGACTTGTGATCAGACTCAACAGCGAATCGAGATGTTCGGGGCGGAATAACGGGCCTGGCTCATTGATTTTCGTGTAAAGATTGGCGGAATCGTCGCGCAGGGTGATGTTCTGCCGGGTTTCGCCCTCAGCCCACACATAGTTCCCGACGAAACCGGCTGCCTCTAATCCCCGCCGCATGGTCTCGCCCGTAGCTCCGGCAAAGATGGCGATGACCGTGCTCTCGATACCCAGGAGCCGCAGCGCCCGCGAGACATTGATGCCCTTGCCGCCGATATCCTGGCGCACGAATTCCGCCCGGTGCACCTCGCCCGGACGAAGTTGGGGCACACTGAGGGTTTTGTCCAGCGTTGGGTTGAGAGTGACGGTGTAGATCATCGCCATGTCATTTGGACGGAAGCGCCGTTATTTGGCCGTGCCGCCCTGCACGCGGATGACGCTAATCAGCACGGCGGCGAGAATCACGAGGCCACGCACCACTTCCTGAGCGAAAGGATTGATGCCCATTAGCACCATGCCATTGCCCAGGAGTCCGATGAAAATCACGCCAAGGAACGTGCCGAAAATGGTTCCCGATCCGCCCATAAGGCTCGTCCCACCGATGATGACGGCGGCGATCACATCAAATTCCAGGCCTTCAGCGATGTTCGACGAGCCGGACATGATGCGCGAGGAGAGCAAGATGCCGCTAAACGCCGCCAGAAAACCGGTCAGGGCGAAGGTGATGATGCGCGTGCGCCAGACACGAATGCCCGACAACCGACTGGCCTCCTCATTCCCGCCCACGCTGTAAACCGACCGGCCATACACTGTGCGCTTGCTGATGAAATGGAAGATGAGAAAGGTCGCCAACATGATGATCACGGGCACGGGGATCACGTCCAGCACATATCCGCCGCCCCAGAAGTTGAACGAATCGGGAAATGGCGTGATGGGATAGGCGTTGGTGATCAACCTGGCCGCGCCGCGCAGGCTCATGAAGAGTACCAGGGTGACGACAAAGGCCGGGACAGCCCACCGCACCCGGATGTACGCCGCACCTGAATAGATGAGCGCCCCTTGCGCCAGCACGACAATGACGGCCAGCCACAGCGGCCAGCCCAGCTTGATGGCGAGCACGCCCAAAAGCGCCGAAGACCAGGCGACCGCCGAACCCACGCTGACATCGATGTCCGCCTGAATGATAATGAAGGTCATGCCGCAGGCGATAATGCCGTTGAAGGCGACCGCCCGCAGGACGTTGAGCAGGTTGCGTGAGGAGAGGAAATTGGGGGCGAAAGCCGCCAGGGCGATAAAAAGCAGAATCAGTCCGAGTAAAAGACCGGAGCGGGATAGAAACTCTCCCAGACGATAACGAAAATCAGATTGCATTTTTGTAGTGGTTGCTGCTGCGTCAGGCATGCTCTGCCTCCTCCATAGCCAGGGACATCAACTGTTCGAGATTGACGTCATCATGCATGAATTCATAGGTGATGCGGCCCTGGTTCATGACCAGGATGCGGTCGGCGACATCGAGCACCTCTTCGAGTTCCGACGAAACAAAGAGCACAGCCATTTTCTGGCTGGCGAGGTCGCGCACAAGCTGAAAAATCTGTTCCTTGGCATGGATGTCGATGCCCCGTGTCGGTTCATCCATCAACAGCACTTCGGGGCGGGTGTTGAGCCAGTTGCCGATCACGACTTTTTGCTGATTGCCGCCGCTCAGCGTTTTGGTGATGACTTCCAGACTCGAGGTTTTGATATCCATGCCCCGCACCATTTCATTGGCCAGGACGGTCGCTCGCCGTGGCTGCAAAAGCCCGTGGTTGGTGAGGTTGTCGAGGCTGGCCAGGGTGAGGTTGTTGCGCACCGAGAAAATCAGCACCAGTCCCTCACGTTTGCGGTCTTCGGGCGTCATGCTGAGGCGATGCTGTTTCATCATCAGCGGTGAGGGCTTTTCGATGCGGACGCCACGCACATAGATTTCACCGCTGTCGATCGGGTCCAGCCCGAAAATCGAACGTAGCAATTCCGAGCGCCCTGAGCCAAGCAATCCGGCGATGCCCAGCACCTCGCCTTCGTGCAGATCGAACGAGATGTCGTGCAGCACCCCCGCCCGGCTGAGATTTCGCACCGCCAGTTTGGTCTCGCCGATATGACCATCCCGCTGCCATTCGCTCTTCTTCCAATCGCCGCCGATCATCATGTTTGTGATGCGTTCGGGCGTCGCTTCCTTTACAGGAATGGTACCGATATGCAGCCCATCCCGCAGGACGGTCACGCTGTCGGCGACGCGTGGGATTTCTTGCAGGCGATGCGTGACATAAATGATCGCCCGTCCCTGCTCGGCCAGACGCCGTACCACGCGATGCAAGGTATCGACTTCTTCCGATGCCAGGGCGCTGGTCGGTTCGTCCAAAATCATGACGCGTGGATCGAATGAAATAGCTTTGGCGATTTCGACCAATTGCTGCTGCGCCACGTTCAACCGTGAGACTAAATGATTGACATTGATATGAACATCGAGTTCATCCAGGGCGGCTTGCGCCAGGATATTGATTTGTTTGCGGTCGATAAATTCGAGGCCGAGTGTGCGAGTTTGCGGCCAACGTCCCAGCAAAATGTTTTCGCCCACCGTCAGTCCCGGCACCAGGCTCATCTCCTGGTAAACCGTGGCGATCCCCTGCGCAAAAGCGTCTTGCGGGGTGTGGATGGTGACTTCCTTGCCATCGACGAGGATTTTGCCGCTATCCGGGATGACGGCGCCGCTGAGGATTTTGACCAGCGTCGATTTCCCGGCCCCGTTTTTACCCAACAAAGCCCGCACTTCTCCCGCTGCGACCACGAAATCGACCTCGTCCAACGCCTTGACGCCCGGATATTGTTTGCTGATTTGTTCCAGCTTCAGGATTGGTTGCGTCATAACAGACCGCCGGAAAATGAGCCTGCCTGCACCCGGCCCAGGGCAAGAGTACAGGCAGGCGGTGGTGAGAGGTTGAGGTTATTCGAAGATGGCCATGCCCTCGGTTTCGACGAAGAGATTGATCAGATCGTCATTGCCACGGGCGAAGAGGATGGTGGGCGTATTCTGCACGGCAGGCACATCCATCCCGGCCAGCACCTTCAGTGTGGTCACGAAAGCGTCGTAGCCCATCTGGAAGGGGGCCTGGCCGGTGACGGCTTGCAAGATGTTGTCATCGGCCTGAAGCATCTGCGCCATCTGGTTGTTCATGTCGGTACCGAAGACGAAGACCTTGCCCGCCAGACCGGAAGATTGCACGGCCAGGGCATGGGCGACGGTCCCGCCCTCGTTGGCCGCCCACAACAGGTTGATGTCGGGGTTGGCTTCGAGCATGGCTTCGGAGACGGGCAGGGCGTCATCGGCGATCCAGCCAGCCTGGTCGGCGACGACTTCCACGCCGGGCAGCGCTTCCACCAGTTCCAGGAAACCAGCCTTGCGGGGCGGGCAGCCTTCGAACTGGTCGCAGTTGAGCAGGCCGATCTTGGCCTCGCCGCCGAGTTGGCTGTTGATGAACTCAACGGCTCCGGCGCCGGTGGTGGAGCCGAGGTCTTCGTTTTTGGTGA
>JAGFJG010000194.1 GCA_024102915.1 Caldilineales bacterium | reverse complement strand
CCGAGAGGGTCTGGGGGGGTGAGGGAGGATTGAGTGCGGGGGTCGATGGAAAATTGCGGATTGCGGAGTGCGGATTGAGTATTGCGGATGGCGGATTGCGGATTGCGGATTGCGGATTGCGGATTGGATGGTATCACCTGGGATGGGCAGCGTCAAGCATCAAAGCATCCGTCCCACGTCTCAGATTTCCGTGACATTCGCCGTGATTTTGATGCCCCGGCTTTCGTACTCGCCCAGGAAAATCTCGTATAGGCCCGGCGTCCGACCCAGGAATTCGGGCGGGTAAATCCCCGGCTGGCGAAAACGCCCGGCCAAGACCTGACGCACGGCGATGGCGCAGGTGTATCCGGTCGTGCGCGCCATGGCTGTTGTCTGGCTGGCGCGGTCGTACCGATCCAGTAGGTCGAAGGTGTAACGCATTTCCCGGCCTTCGCGACACCCCGTGATCGCCACTTCCATAACCGTGAAATCCTCCTCGCCTTCCTGCATGTGCCATTGGGTGAAGAGCAGCCGCGAGGTGAGGTCGATGGGGCGGACGGATTGCCCGCGCACGTCGATGGGGCTTTCGTCAAAGAAGCCGCTATCGCGAAAGACGCGCATCAGTTCGGCGTGGCCGGGATAGCGCAGCGTCTTTTCTTTCATAAAGGGGATATCCATCGTGCGCATCAAGGAGCGCAGGCCGTCGGTGTTGAAAGCTTCGAGCGTGCCGATGCCGGGGAAGTCGCGCAGTTCGAGATCGGAAAGGGCCGGGCGCACCACCTGTTGGCCGTATTCGATCAGGCGGGCAGGGCGGGTGTATTCCTCGATCACGTCGATGGGCGAGAACACTGCCTTGTATTCGAAAGGCCAGTGTCGCACCTGCGGCAGCCCGCCCACATAACACACATAGCTATCGATGGCGTCGAGTTGCGTGTCCGCATAGCCGAGCAGCAGATTGCACAACCCTGGGGCGACGCCACAATCGACGACGGCGGTCACGCCCCTGGCTCTGGCCAGATCGTCGAGCAAGAACGCATCTTCGGGAAAGAAGGAAATATCGACCACCGGCTTACCTGTCTCGATGATGCGCCGCAATGTCTCGAAGCCCATGAAACCGGGTACGGCGCACACGACCAGATCACTGTCTGCGATCACCAATTCGACCACGCCCGGCTGGCGCAGATCGGCGGCTTGCACACGCGCCACGGATGCCAGTTTACGCAGCCCGGTCTCGTTCAGGTCAACGGCGGTGACATTGAATCCGGGCTCTTTTGCCAGGTCTTTGATAATGGCGCTGCCAACCAGGCCAGCGCCGAGGACGGTGATGTCAGGCATATGATTTCCTTTATTTTGATTCGCTGAAAAAGCGGTAAGGATTGGTACGCGGATGACGCGGATAAATCGCTGATGTTCGCAAGCAATCCCCAAAAAATATGGGGCTATCTGCGTGCATCTGCGCTATCAGTGTATTGTTTTCCCGCGCAGGCTCGCCCAGGGTTCCTCGCCCGAAACATCGATCATACCCGGCCCCTCCGCATTGGCGGGCGAAAGGATAGCCAGGAAGACGAGTTCGGCGTCGCCGGCGTTGTGCGTGGCGTGCACCACGTCTTTGGGGATATGGACGGCCTCGCCCGGTCCCAGGATGCGGCAATCGCGCTCCACCCATTGCTCGGCCTGCCCCGACAGCACGTAAACGATCTCCTCCATGGGCGGATGGCAATGAAAGGCGTGACCCTTGCCCGCAGCCATCGTCACCCGCACCAAAATAATCTGTTCGGTCGCGGTCAAACCGGCGCGGCTGATCCATTCGTGCAGCCCGCGCGGCAGTTCCTCCACCTGCGCATCGCCGGGGCCAATGAAGCGCTTGAGTTCGGGGTCTGTCAACGGGTTGGCTCCTGTGGGTGAAAAAGGACGACCACTTAAACTAACATCACAATGAAAACGATACTTTTGTCAGCCAGTTGGCGATAGACCATTGACGATGGACGATGGCAAAATGCACTGGCAAAACGTGCTCCATCGTCTATCGTCCGCCGTCTATCATCGAGAACAAAACTATTGGTTTCGTCGTGACTTCAGTTTAGAGTGAATACAAGTCTGGGCGGCGGTCGGCGAAAACGGGGATGCGGGCGCGCACGGCGTCGGCCAGGTCGAGGTCGATGGCGGCGGTCAAAAGCTGGGGTGTTTCGTCTACTTCAACAACCGTCTCGCCCCAGGGATCGATCAGGGCGGAATGGCCGCAAAAGCTATTGGCGCGGTCGCTGCCCACGCGATTCACGGCGGCGACGAAGCACTGGTTCTCGATGGCGCGGGCGCGGATCAAGGTGCGCCAATGAGCGAGACGGGGATGCGGCCATTCGCTAGGCAGCAAAACCAGGCGAGCGCCCTGTAGGGCGTAGCTGCGAAAGAGTTCGGGGAAGCGCAAGTCGTAGCAGATGGCGAGGCCGGTCTTGCCCCAGGGCAGGTCGAGTAGCCCCGGCTGTTGACCCGCCTGCAACCATTGGTCTTCGGCCATGAGGCCAAAACGATGGATTTTGCAGTAGGGCCCCAACACCTCGCCGCCCGGCCCGAAAAGAGGCGCGGCATTGTAAACGCCGCCTTCGCCGCGGGCGAGAAAAGAGCCGGTGATCCACAGGCCATAGGCCTGCGCCCACGCGGCCAGCGTGCGGGCGGTGAACCCGTCCGGCACGTCCTCCGCCAATTCCGCCGCCCGTTCCAGGTCGTAGCCGGTCGTCCACAGTTCGGGGAAGACCAGCAGGTCGGAGCCAGTCCGCGCCGCTTCCTGCACGAGTTCGTGTCCACGCTCAAGGTTGGCGTCACGGTCGCCGAGGGTGATGTCGATTTGGGCGAGAGAAAGAAGCATGTTTCAGGTGTCAGGTGTCAGGTGTCAGGCGCAACCTGCTAACTGCCAACTGCTTACTGCCCCCCGGCTTTGCGGCTGGCCTCGAGCAGGGCGTCGAGAGAGGCGGCAGGGTCGTTGGGATCGAGCGCGGGCAGGTCGGGCGGCAAGGGATCGGCAGCGGGTTCGGGCGTTGCTGCGGGCGCGGGTCTGGGTTCGTCCGCAGGCGAGGCCGGACGATCCTGACGCACGATGCGGGCGGGCTCGTTGGCGACCGGCTCCGGCGTCACCACTTCCAGGTCTTCGGCGGGCAGACTGGGCGTCCCCGGCTGCGCTCTGCCCCGCCCGGTGATGACTCGAACGATCATGTAAGCGCCAATCAGTATCAACAGAATAGGCCACAACCGGATCACAAGGTTTTGTTCGCCCAGCGAGATCATCAGGATGGTCATGGCAAAGATCGCCAGCGCCGCCGCCATGATCAGCGCCCACAGAAATCGCCGCATGTCGCCCGCCAGCAAGAACACCAACAGAAAGCTCACGGCGAATCCGCCAAACAGCGCCGCTCCGATCAAGGCTTCGGATTCGGCGGGCACGCCAATTCCCAGGCCGACAAGAGCGATGACGCCGATGGTTCCCGCTTGCAGTAATGCCCACCACCGCTCGCGCCGATTGCTGATGAACAACAACAGGAATCCGGCGGCGATGCCGGCGAGGAATAACGCCGCCAGCCAGGCAGGCTCGATATTCTCAAGCGTGGCCAGATAAACGATGCTGCCCAAAGCGAGAAAACTGGTGGCGGGGACGGCATAGAGCCAGCGGTCTTGCTGAAAGACGAGCAGCACCAGAAAGGCCAGCCCTGTTGCCGCCAACAGCCCGGCGGCAATGTACGCAGCCAGATCGAGGTAGTCGGCGAGCAAGCCAAAATTATAAAGCAGGCCGATGGCGCCCAGTAAGATGATGGCTAAGGCCACCAGTGCGGTGATAGTGCGACGAGACATGATGAGCAGTGAGCAGTGAGCAGTGAGCAGTGAGCAGTGAGTAGTGAGCGATTCTAGTGGCCGATGGGCATCCGTGCAATACGCTTTTCGTAATCGAAGGGCAAAGGTTTTCGAGTTGGAAAGACTGTCGATTGATCCCTAACATCATACCAGAAAACACCAAGTCCTGACAGGTCGAGAATCGATTTGCGACTGCTGGAAATCTGCATCTTGACGCCGGATGAAATGCGTGATACCATCGGCTATGGTAATTTACACGTGTCAGGCGATACGTGACAAATTACTCGTGTAAATCAAAACGGGCGTTCATGAAGAACGTCCTCTTCGGGATCGATTTCCCATCAGCAGTGCGATCATGAAACGACCAACCCAAGCCGATGTAGCCCAATTAGCGGGCGTCTCACGCGCAACCGTTTCCTACGTGGTGAACGATCAAACTGGCGGTCGGGTGCCGATTTCGGAGGAAACGCGACGCCGGGTTTTGGATGCTGTAGCAGAATTGGATTATGTGCCGGACGCCAGGGCGCAGGCGCTGCGTTCGGGCGACACCAAAACGATCGGACTGATCATCCCCGATATTCATAACCCGCACTTTTGGGAGATCGCCGACGGCGTGGAGCAGGAGGCGGCTGCCGCCGGATATCACATCCTCTTGTCGAGCATCTCGCCCGAAAACAGACATGCCGAAGAAATTTTCAAGAACCTGTCGCACCGTCGCATCGATGGGTTGGTCATGGTGCCGAGCTTCATCTATCACTCGGCGGAGGCGCAGAAAACCCTGGAATACCTGCTGAAACGCAAGGTTCCGATCGTGGGGATGATGGCCGAGTACGGTGATTCGGATTATAAGATCGACCGTGTGATCTCGGATTACCGGGACGCAACGACCGAGGTCATGAATCATCTGCTGACTTTAGGGCATCGTCGGATCGGGCTTATTTTCGGCATCGCCGTACCCGACCTGGGGAATGATCGATTGTTGGCCTACCAGGATAGCCTGGAGGCCGCCGGGCTGCCGGTCGATCCGGAATTAATCGTCGAGTGCGGGCCCACGATGGAAGACGGTTATCACGCCACCCGACAACTCCTGGAATCTGCCTCGCCTCCCACCGCTCTGCTGACCATCAATGATTTGCTTGCCATCAGCGCTTTGCGGGCAATCCGGGATTTGAACCTGAATGTGCCGCAGGACATATCCCTGGTCGGATACGACAATATCCCGCTGGCGAAATATCTGGTGCCGCGGCTCACCACTGCTTCCAAAGATGGGGGAAAAATGGGGCGAGAAG
The DNA here is from genome assembly GCA_024102915.1 of Caldilineales bacterium. Classification (GTDB taxonomy): domain Bacteria; phylum Chloroflexota; class Anaerolineae; order J102; family J102; genus JAGFJG01. Next base: position 37,954 of record JAGFJG010000194.1, on the reverse strand, counting down.
CTGTGCGGCTGTTGTTGGCCCGCCTGCAGGATCCCGACCGGCCGCGCCAGAAAATCAGGCTTCCGGCTCGCTTAATTCTGCGCGAATCGACGGGACCAGCCCCATGACATCGACGCCGCTTGTCACGGAAAGAACCGTCTCGATCAGCAAGACGTCTAGCGTCAGCCGATTTATCAGGCGCAACGCTGCTGGCTACCTGTTCCTGACGCCCTGGCTGATTGGCTTCTTCGTGCTGACGCTTTACCCGATGCTCTATTCGCTGTGGCTGGGATTCACGAATTATGACTTCACGCAACCCGCTGCAACCCAATGGATCGGCCTGAGCAATTACATAAAGATGTTCGGGCCGACGTTTGGGTTGAAGAACTTCACGGCGCCATCGGGTGAAGCCGTGCGCGGCGACCCGTACTATATGAAAGCGCTGTCCGTGACATTCACCTATGTGTTCGTGTCTGTGCCGCTGAAACTGATCTTCGCCCTGGCTGTGGCGGTGTTGATGAATCAAAAACTGCGAGGCGTATCCTTTTATCGCAGCGTGTATTACATCCCCACACTGCTTGGCGGCTCGGTGGCAATCGCTGTGCTGTGGCGCAAGCTATTCGAGAAAGACGGGCTGGTCAACATCTTGTTGGGCTCCATCGGCTTGACCGACCTCCCCAGCTGGATCACCAACCCCAATTATGCACTGTGGACGCTTGTGTTGCTGACGGTGTGGCAATTCGGCTCGTCGATGATCATTTTCCTGGCGGGGTTGAAGCAAATTCCGCAAGAGTATTACGAAGCGGCCGCCGTAGACGGTGCCAGCAGGGTGCGTCAGTTCTTCTTCATCACCCTGCCATTGCTCTCGCCCGTGATTCTGTTCACCCTGGTTTTACAGATCATCACCACCTTCCAGGCGTTCACGCAGGCGTACATCATCGGCGGCGGTAGCGGCGGCGTGCTCAACTCCACGCTTTTCTACACCCTTCATCTCTACATCCAGGGCTGGACCTACCACGAGATGGGTTACGCGTCTGCGATGGCGTGGGTGCTCCTGATCATCATCGGGCTGTTCACAGCGATCGTCTTCAAATCGTCGGGCCTCTGGGTTTCGTATGGGACCGGTGAATGACATGAGAGCCAGAATCGCCGCCCGCCATTCCCTGACCCATCTATTCATCATCGTCCTGGGGCTATTGATGATCTACCCCATTGCGTGGATGATCGTCAGCTCGTTCAAGCCCAACAATATGATTTTCAGCGATCCGGGGCTGATCCCGAAATCGGTGACCATCGAGAACTACATCACCGGATGGAAGGGCTATGCGGGCGTGACCTTTGGCAAATTCTTCATCAACTCGCTCTTCATGTGCGCAATGGCCGTGATCGGGAACGTGATCGCCTGCACGATGGCGGCATATGCATTTGCCCGGCTCGATTTCGTGGGCCGGAGATTCTGGTTCGCCATCATGTTGATCACGCTCATGCTGCCGGGCCATGTCACGATCGTGCCCCGCTACATCCTGTTCAACACCTTCGGCTGGGTGGGCTCATACCTGCCGATCATCGTGCCGAAATTCCTGGCCACCGACGCGTTCTTCGTGTTTCTGCTCGTGCAATTCATACGCAGCCTGCCAAAAGAACTGGACGAGGCGGCGATCATCGATGGGTGCAGCAAGATCGGGGTGTTCACGCGGATCATCGTGCCGCTGGCCCTCCCTGCCCTGGTGACGACGGCGCTGTTCACCTTCCTGTGGACGTGGGACGACTTCTTCAACCACCTGCTATACCTGACGAATCCGCAGATTTTCAGTGTATCGCGGGCGCTGCGCACATTCGTCGGCGACGCCGGAGCGGTGTCCAACTGGGGCGGTGCGCTGGCGATGTCCACACTCTCGATGCTTCCCCCCTTCATCCTGTTCTTCGCCCTGCAGAAATACTTCGTCCAGGGCATCACGACCACGGGACTGAAGGGTTAGAACAGCGGTTGAAGATAAGCATCAAAGTTCGATCGGCTCTGACAATATCCAAATCAATCATTAATCGTCAATTTTCAGTTTATACGCCGGAAATCAGGAGGATTTGAACATGAAATAACCTCGCCGCAACCGCATTCCAAGTTTATCAACTGACACTTACCTTTCACAGGAGAATCCGAAGATGAGAAAGTTCTATCTAATCTTGTTTGTGACGCTGTTCGCCGTCATTCTCATGGCCTGCGCCCAGCCGGTAGCGACACCCCAGGTTGTGATCCAGACCCAGGTTGTCGAGAAAGAAGTCATTCAGACGGTCGAAGTGGTTCAGACCCAGATCGTTGAGAAAGAAGTCATCGTCGAGGTCACCCCCGTACCCTCTCGCTCTGATGGGCTGCCGATGTACACGGGCGGCCCTGCCGAGCTCCGCATGGGATGGTGGGGCAATGATGACCGCGCTGCCCGCACCCTCCAGGTGATCGAGCTATTCCAGCAAGCGTATCCTGAGATCAAGATCATGGGTGAGCCGAATGGCGGCGCCGGCGACCACTTCCAGATTCTCGATACGCAGTTGGCGGCGAACAACGCCCCCGACATCATCCAGTTTGGCGGCAACTGGCCGGACTACAAGCAGTATCTCGAACCGCTGAACGGCTATCTCGGCCAACAGCTCATGATCGACACGCCTGAGACCTTTGATCAGACCGCTCTGATCCCGGCGACAGACGCCGACGGCAATCTATTTGTCATCAGCCTGGGCACAAACACGCTCGTACTGGCCTACAACAAGACGATGATCGAAGCGGCAGGAATGGAGCCGCCAAATGACAACATGACCTGGGACGAGTTGCTGGCTTACGGTCGCGAGTTGAAGGACAAACTCCCGGAGGGCGTGGCGCCTTTCGTGGACAATAGCACCAATCAGGCGAACTACCTCAGTTATTTCTATCGCCAGCAAGGCACCCCGCTGTGGACGTCCGACGACGGCGGTAAATCCTACGCAACGGTTGAATCCGCTCAGAAGTGGTTGCAGATGTGGGCCGATATGCGAGCCGAAGGGCTGATCCCCGACGCGGAAACCACCTACACTTATACCGAAGATGGGCCGGATAGCTCGGCGTTGGTGTCGGGTAAGGCGGCAATGGGTTTGATCTGGAGCAATCAGGGGGCATCCTATCAGGCTGCGATGACCGATGAACTCGGCATGACGACCCTGCCCGCGGGCGGCGAACCATCGTACGCCATCCAAATGAGCCAGTATCTGGGCATGAACAACGCCAGCGAGAATAAGGAAGCGGCGACGCTGTTCATCAACTTCTTCGTGACTGCGCCACAGGCGGGCGCGGTGCTTCAGACCAATCGCGGCGTGCCGTCCTCGCCGGTTGTGCGCCAGGCGATTGACGTCGGGGCCACCAAGACCGATGCGCAGGTTTACAGAATCTACGACGCCGTAGCCGACCGCACCATCCCGCAGGACCCCAACCTGCCCAACGACCAGGAGTTCGTGAACGAGCTTGAGTTGATCGGCCAGCAGGTGGCGTTTGGAGAGTCCACAGTGGACGAAGCTGCCGAGAATTTGCAGGCGTTGATCGAGCGATTGGCGGTCAAGTAACCCAACCAGGAATGGCGACCTCTGAGGGCGTGGGGTCGGGAGACCCTGCGCCTTAGTTACAGCCTTTTCTTGGGGCCGCGTTTCGACTGACGATGGGACGAAATGATGGCAGGACGAATCGTTCTCGTCACTTCGTTCCATCGTCTTTTCGTTTTATGATTGTAACTGGTCAGCACAAGCAGAATGGTACGCGGATTTGCACGGATTGGATGGATTGACACGGATGCTTATTTACCGTAAAAATCTGCGACCATCTGCGTTATCCGCGTCCTATTCCACCCCTGCCTTGTATTGCTACGTTTGATTTGACATGCTTTTCCCCGACCACCTTGTCTGCGAATATTTCACGAATCCACTAGGGTTGGATGAACGGCGACCCCGCTTGAGCTGGCGAGTCAATTCCGTCGAGCGTGACGCCCGCCAAACAGCGTACCAAATCCAGATGGGTTCAAATCCGGCGTTAAGGGATGATTCCGCTGCCGGGGTGTTGTGGGACACCGGCAAGGTGATGTCGGACAACACCCTGCACATCCCCTATGCTGGCCCGCCGTTGCAGCCAGCCCAGCGCTGCTATTGGCGTGTGCGTGTGTGGGATGGAAACGATCGGGTCTCGGATTGGAGTGACGCCGCCTTTTGGGAGATGGGGTTAATCGAGAGCGACAACTGGCGGGCGGAGTGGATCACCCCGGGCTGGGATGAGGACGCCAGCCAGATGCAACCGGCTCCGCTGCTGCGCCGCAGCTTCAAGGCTGGCGAGGGCGTTGTGGCCGCCCGCATCTATGCCACCAGCCTTGGGCTCTACGAACTCTGGATGAACGGCCAGCGTGTCGGCGATGCCGTACTGACGCCCGGTTGGACCAGTTACGACAATCGCCTCCAATACCAAACCTACGATGTCACCAAATCGATTCGAGAAGACGACAATACCCTGGGCGCCATGCTGGGCGACGGCTGGTATCGGGGATACTTGGGCCACAGAGGGCATCGAGCCGTATACGGCGAACGGCTGGCCCTGCTGGTGCAACTCCATCTGACTTATGCCGATGGCCGAGTCGAGATCATCGGCAGCGACGAGACGTGGCGGGCAAGTTATGGCCCCATCCGCATGTCCGATCTCTACAAGGGCGAGACATACGACGCCCGGCTGGAGAAAACCGGTTGGGACGAGCCAGGCTACGATGATGACGATTGGCAGGGCGTGCGGCTGCTCTATCATTCCAAAGATATCGTCGTCGCCCAGGACGGCCCTCTCATCCGTCGGCAGGAAGAGATCCGGCCAGTCGAAATCCTGCACTCACCCAAAGGCGAAACCATCCTTGATTTCGGCCAGAACATGGTCGGTTGGGTGCGATTGCGGGTGCGCGGGCCGGAAGGCGCAACCGTCACCCTGCGCCACGCCGAAGTGCTGGATCAGGATGGCAATCTCTACACCGATAATCTGCGCACGGCGGATCAGGTCACGCGCTACACCCTGAAAGGCCTGATGGATGTTGACGAGGTGTACGAGCCGCATTTCAGCTTTCAGGGTTTTCGTTATGTGGCGGTGGAGGGATATCCTGGCCGCCTGTCGCTCGACGATTTCACGGGCGTCGTGATCCATTCAGACATGCCGCAGACCGGCGCGTTCGAGTGCTCCAACCCGCTGATCAATCAATTACAGCACAACATCCTTTGGGGTCAGAAAGGCAATTTCGTGGATGTGCCAACCGATTGCCCGCAACGCGATGAGCGCCTGGGTTGGACCGGCGACACCCAGGTTTTCATCCGTACCGCCTGTTTCAACCTGGATGTGGCCGCCTTCTTCACGAAGTGGCTGCGTGATCTGGCCGTCGACCAACTCCCCAACGGCAATGTGAAATTCGTGACGCCGGATGTTCTTTCCAAAATCAACGATCCTTCGTCGAAAACCTTCCGTAGTTCAGGGGCCGCTGTCTGGGGCGACGCCGCTGTAATCTGCCCGTGGACGATTTACCAGTGTTATGGCGACCGGCGCGTGCTGGAAGCGCAGTACAAGAGCATGGCCGGGTGGGTGGATTTCGTCCACAGTCGGGTCGATGAGGATCTGATCTGGCGCAAGGATTTTCAATTCGGCGACTGGCTGGATTATCGCGGCGTCGATAGCCGTCTGCCTACCCCGGTGACGAACAACGAATTGATCGCCACCGCATTCTTCGCCTACAGCGCCCAACTATTGGCGCAGACCGCCCAGGTCTTGGGCAAAGGCGATGACGCCCGGTGCTATGCGGATCTGGCTCATCGGGTGAGAGTGTCGTTCAACAACGAGTTCGTAACGCCCTCGGGCCGGGTTGGCTCCAACACCCAGACGGCGTACACCCTGGCGCTGCACTTCGACCTGCTGCCGGAGGCATTGCGTCCGCTGGCCGCTGCACGGTTGGCGGAATCGATTCGACAGGCCGATTATCATCTGACCACGGGCTTTGTGGGTACGCCCTATCTCTGTCACGCTCTCAGCCGTTTCGGTTTCACCGAGGTCGCCTATAAATTGTTGGAGCAGGAGAACTATCCCTCCTGGCTGTATCCTGTCACGCAGGGCGCTACCACCATCTGGGAGCGCTGGGATGGGATCAAGCCCGACGGCAGTTTTCAGGATGCCAGCATGAACTCGTTCAATCACTATGCCTATGGGGCCATCGGCGATTGGCTCTATGGCGTGGCGGCGGGCATCGAGGTGGACCCCGACATCTCCGGCTATAAGCGAATTCATTTTCGACCTCAACCAGGCGGTTCTCTCACCCACGCCAGGGCCAGCCTGGAATCGATGGTCGGCTGGATTGAGTCCGGTTGGGTGTTTGCGGACGACGCTTTTCATCTGAATGTGACTATCCCGGCCAACGCCGAGGGCGTCGTCTATTTGCCCGCCCCATCGCTCGCAGATGTCAGCGAGCAGGGCCAGGCCCTTGATCAAGTCGAAGGCGTTCGAGAAATCCGGGAGGATGGCGAAACGGTTGTCGTCACTTTGGGATCAGGCCAATACCGGTTTCGCGTTGATAATTTCCCCACGCACGACATTATTGACTGAGCGGCATGTTGGAAACCCGTGACATCCAGATTCGTGATCCATTCATCTTTGTCGATCACGAAACGCAATCATACTTCATGTTCGGGACCACCGACCGAGATTGCTGGCGAGGGCCCGGCCAGGGATTCGATTGTTACCGCAGCGAAGACCTGCAAATTTGGGACGGCCCCATTCCAGCGTTCAGGCCGCCGAGTGATTTCTGGGCGGAGAAGAATTTCTGGGCGCCCGAAGTGCATAGATTCAATGGCCGATTTTACATGTTCGCCACATTCATCGCCGAGGGACGTCTGCGCGGCACGCAGATATTGACAGCGGACGAGGTGTCGGGGCCGTATGCGCCGCTGACTGGTGGCCCGATCACGCCGCGCCACTGGCAATGCCTGGATGGGACGTTGCATGTGGATGCCAGCGGTGATCCCTGGATCGTGTTCTGCCATGAATGGGTGCAACTTCATGACGGCTCGATTTGCGCCATGAAGTTGTCGCCCGATTTGAAGGAAGCCGCCGGGCGACCCGTGTTTTTGTTCAATGCCTCGGAAGCGCCCTGGGTCAGAGAATTCGAAAGGCGGAATGAAGTTGCAAAACTGCGATTCCCCGCGTACGTGACCGACGGCCCCTTTCTCCATCGCACGCAGGATGGGACGCTGCTGATGTTGTGGTCGAGTTTCGGGGACAGGGGCTATGCGATGGGCGTGAGCCGCTCGCAAAATGGGGAGATCACCGGCCTCTGGCAACATGACCCCGAACCGCTCTGGGCGGAAGATGGCGGTCACGGCATGGTCTTCAGAACGCTGGACGGGCGATTGATGTTGACTTTCCACCGGCCCAACCACACGCCGGATGAGCGGGCAGTGTTTGTGGAGATCGTAGAAAAGAACAGCCGGTTGCAGCTCAGAGCATGATGCAAGCCGCGACCGCTATTCAAACAGGATTTTCCACGTCACCGCTTCGTCCTGATACCAGTTGACAATGAGGACGAAGTAGCGCTCGCCGGGCGTAACCTCGTATTTTTGGGGGATGTTGGCGGGCGTGCCGCTGCAATTGGGCCAGGGCGTGCGATAGACTTTGTATTGGAAATAGGGCGGCGGCAAGTCACCTTCGGGCAGGGTCACGGCGTAGATGTTCGCCTCCTTTCCTGCCCAGTCACCTTCATCGAATTTCAACTCGACCACCGTGCTGCTGAGGATGGGCGTGCTGCCGATGAAATCGTCGGTGATATTTTGGTTGATGTCCCAGACGCGCAGGTCGGAGACGGCCTGTTCTTCCAGCTTGCACTCATCCCCCAATGCGCCGTCCATATCATCGCTTTTTTCCAGCGCCTGGTTTCGCACCCACAGCCAGAAATCGGTGGCGAAATCGATATTGGTGAACACATCGTCGAAGGTCGCGCCCATGACCAGCACCTGCTTCAGCCGCTGCATCAAGGCGGGGATGCGATTCCGCCCGATAAACACCCACAGGTCTTCAGCTTGATATTCCAGCAAATCGGAATCGTCGCGCAAGGGTTTGTCGACAGGGCGCACGGCGTTGGAACCTGAGCGTTTCCAATCGGCGCTCGACTTAACGACGGCGTCCGCCAATCCTTCCACAATCCAGTTTTCGCTCACACCTGCCTGCCAATCGTCGAGCACGCTATCATATCCGAATTCGAGGGCATGAAAATATTCGTGCCGCACCGTGTCCTTCTCGAAATCGCTCAAGTGATCGCTGCCTGGCGCAAGGCAAATAAAGAGCGAGCCGGTTCGGGCATTGTATTTCCCGGCATATGCTGTCGCACCGCCCAGATCGGTACATCCTGCCTGCTGATTCGAAAAGATAAAGCCGTAATACAGATCGGACGGCGTATTGAGTTCGGGAGGATCGATGGAGAGATCGGAACCGGAACCCGCCAGACGAGGCAAGCTATAGCCATGGACATTCAGGAACTCTGCATAGTTTTGCTGAAGTTCGTTGGCGACTTCCTGTCGGAGTTCGTCGGAGCAGACGATACTCGTGGTGCAAGCTACACCAAAATTCCCCGAGAACTGGTCAAAGCTCCTGGCTGCAACATCGTCCGAAGCTTCCCCACGAACGGGCGATGGCATATCAGGATGCTCGATCAGTACAACCGTTTCGCCATGCTGCGCCAGATACGGGAATGGCGTCATCAGCAGGTTTTGATTGGGGTCATAGACGCCGGGCAAGAATTGCCAATAATAACCGTCAGTATAATCCTGGTCTAATAGGCCGGAGGTCGAAGTATAGAGGGCTATGGCGAGGTGGTCGGTTTCGGCGCCGACGGGCACAGGCAGGGCCAGGATGAAGGATTTGTCCAACGGCTGTACGACCTCGCGAGCGGCGGCGATGAGAAAATAATCGCCCAGCGGCGTAGTCCGATCGGGCATCGGATGGGAAGGCGCAACCGTTTTCGCCATCGAAACCGCCAGGTCTTCATCCAGAGCGCCTGCAACCGCCCCTAGCTTGACCCCGTCGGGACTGGTCACCACATCACCGCCTGTCAGCACGCCCGTGGGGACAAAGGGTCGGGTGAGCATAAAGGGCAGGAACAGGCTGGTATTCGAGGGCAAATCATTCGCGAACACCACGCCTGCCGCGGCATCCGCCGATACAACCACTGACGCGTCAGAACCTTGCACGTACGTCTCGCCAATAGCAGCGACAGTCATCCCACTAAATACAACCAACGTTATTGCCACAAAGATTGATAATAGCCGGACCGGCAGCCAGGTTCCTTTCATCTCACGCTCCTGATAGTTCGATAGGCGATCTTTCCAGGCGCTGCCAGCTTATCATTTTTGTCGCAGCGTGCAAGTATAGGATTAACCGATTTGGCATAATGAGAGCTTCACTGAACGCGCAGAGCGCCAACATTGCTGCTGGCGCTCTGGCTTCGATCACGGTTTGGCCGAATTAAGCAACGGCGTTGGAAGGGCTTTGCGCATCCTTGAGCAGGTCGCCGATGCCGCCCAGGCTGGCGAGGATGCCTGTCGCCTCGTAGGGCAGGAATATCTTTGTGGCCCGGCCATCCGCCACCGATTTCAGCGATTCGAGATATTGCAGGGCGATCAGTTTGTCATCCGGCTCGGCGTCGAGGATAGCACGGTAAACCCGGGTGATAGCCTCGCTCTGGCCCTGAGCTTCGGTTTGCAGGCGGAATTTCTCGGCTTCGGCCACGCGGCGCACGGCTTCGGCGTCACCCTCAGCCTTGAGAATGGTCGACTGACGCACACCCTCGGCTTCCAAAATCTTGGATTGGCGCATGCCTTCGGCCTCAAGAATGTTGGCGCGCTTCTCGCGCTCAGCCTTCATCTGGCGGTGCATGGCCTGGGTGACGTCGACCGGCGGGTCGATACGTTTGATCTCGACCCGGACGATGCGTGTCCCCCACTTGTCGGTGGCGTCGTCGAGCACTTCGCGCAGCTTGGTATTGATCGTTTCGCGTGAGGTGAGGGCGTGGTCGAGTTCCATTTCGCCGACCACATTACGCAGGTTGGTCTGGGCCAGCTTGGTGGCGGCGTCGAAGAAATTGGCGACGTTGTAGACCAGTTTCACGGGATCGGTCGCCTCGTAGAAAACGATGGCATCCACGGTCACGACCACGTTGTCTTTGGTGATCACTTCCTGCGGCGGCACGTCAACGACCTGCTCGCGCATATCGACCTTCCGCAATTTGTCGAGGAAGGGGACGATCAGCGTGAGGCCAGGCTCGGCCGTGCGGCGGTATCGACCCAGGCGTTCGATCACGCCTTTTTCATAGGGAGAGACAATTCGAATAGACGCCGCCCCGACGATGACGACAAAGACGGCTAACAGCACGAAAAATAGGATTGTTTCGAACATGGGAACCTCCTGAGAGGAAAGAGAATAGATGAGAATCTTGCAAGCGATTTACGACTCCGGCGGCGCGGCTATCTGACGCACGATCAAACGGGTGCCGTCCACGGCCACCACTTCCACCACCGATTCGACAGGGATCATGCTGCCGTCCTGGCTCTGAGCGCGCCACTCTTCACGATCCACGCGCACCATTCCGTGGGCACGCAAAGGGTCGATGGCTTCGAGCACGACGGCTTGCTTACCCAACACTCGATCCACACCGACCTTCTGCGGTTGCTCGCCGCTGACCCGATCGGCAAATCGCCGTGAAAGCAGCACTGCCGCCGCCGAAACGACCACAAACACGATCAATTGCACGGGAATTGATAGACCGAACAGGGCGGCAAGCGCCCCGGCCAGGGCGCCGACGCCGAAAGCGGCCAGCACAAAACCGGCGGTGAAAATCTCGGCCACAAATAAAATCATAGCCAGAATCAGCCAGCCCCAGACAAAGGTATTGAGAACCATAACTTACTCCTGGCCGCCAGATAAATGCGGCGAGAAAATCGGACCTGAGGAATGCAATGTGAACTAATGTTATGGTAGCACATTCTCTGGCCCATGCCAGACCAATTCCCGACTTCAAGCTGACGCCTGCCAAGACGGGTGCTATACTGCGGATATGCCCGAACAGACACTCATCGCCGCCGCCCATGCGCCAGGCAAAATCATCCTATTTGGCGAACACGCCGTCGTTTATGGCCGTCCGGCGATCGCTGTGCCGCTCAGCGATGTGCGCGCCTATGCTTCAGTTTTCCCCGCCAAAAAGTGCCGGGTGCGGGCGCTCGATCTAAACCGCACGGTTGATGTGGGCGCTGCGGCGGACGACGATCCCTTCGCCCTCATCGTCCGCCTCCTCTGCGCCGAGCTGGGTCAACCATTGCCCGCCTGGCGTCTGGACGTTCGCTCCGACATCCCCATCGCTTCCGGTCTGGGCAGCGGGGCCGCCATCGCCACCGCCATCGCCCGGGCTTTGCTGGCCGGATTCGGCGCGGAGATGGAACCCTCCCGTCTCTCGGCCCTGGTCTACGAAGTGGAGAAACTGCACCACGGTACGCCCAGCGGCATCGATAACAATGTGGTTGTGTACGAACGGCCCATCTGGTTTGTGCGCGACCAGCAACCGGAGTTTTTCTCGATTGGCAGCCCCTTACATTTGCTCGTAGCCGATACCGGAATTCCCAGCCCCACGCGCCACACCGTGGCCGCCGTCCGCCAGGGCTGGCAGGCCAACAAATCGCACTACGAATCACTGTTCGACGCTATCGCCGAAATCTGTCACGCCGCCCGTGATGCAATCAGGTCCGGCCATGCGCCAGCGCTCGGCCAATTGATGACCCAGAATCAGACTTTACTCAGCCAAATCGGCGTCTCTTCACCCGAACTGGATCGGCTATGCCGGGCGGCAAGCGTAGCCGGGGCGTTAGGCGCAAAACTCAGCGGCGGGGGCGGGGGTGGAAATATGATCGCACTGACTAAACCGGAAAATACCGATTCGATTATCAAGGCCTTAAAAAACGCGGGAGCCGCGCGCACCCTACAGGTAACGGTTAGCTGATCTCGCCAGCCTGCTCAGTTGCATCGGCGCGGCGAATTTCAAATCGGTCGAAATCATTGGCGACGGTCGTGTTGGGAAAGATCGATTTCGCCTCATCGGATACCTGGCGCGTGTGGTAACGGCGGGACAGGTGGGTGAGGATCAACTGCCCCGCGCCGACTCGTTGGGCGAATTGGGCCGCCTGGGCTGCGGTAAGATGGCCGAAACGCTTCGCCATCTCCCAATCCTCCTCCAGATATGTCGCTTCCACTACCAGGGCATCGACGCCCTCGACAATCCCGCCAAGGCCGCGAGTACGCGCGAGATCGCCGATGAAGGCCAGACGCGTGCGCGGCTCTTCCGGGCCCAGGACCTGGTCGGGCGAGATCGTGCGTCCATCGGGCAGCACAACGGTTTCGCCCGCCACCAACTGCCGGCGCACCGGCCCCGCCGGAACCCCAAGCTCTTGCGCCCTCTCGACCAGGAAAGGACGCCTGGGCTTTTCGCTAAATAGATAACCGAAGCAATCGGGGCCGCGATGTTCGACCGAAAACGCTTCCACCTGCACATGCTCATCCTCGAACAGAACGCCCGGTTCGAGCACATGAAAGACAATCTCCATCGGCAACTCGCCCGGCCCGAACACCACCCCAAACAGCCTCTCCACCCGATCCAGCGCGAACGCTCCGCCGTAAATATCGATCCGATCCATCATCTCCCAGCGCGCCATGGTCGAGATCAAGCCGCCAAGCCCAAGGATGTGATCGAGGTGACCGTGCGTGAGCAATATCTTGTCGAGGCGTTTAAAGCCCAGACCGGCGGTCAACAATTGGCGCTGTGTCCCCTCACCGCAATCCACCATGAAACGATGGTTGCGGAATTGAATGATGGCGCTGGACAGTCCACGATGAACAGAAGGCGCTGAGGCGGATGTCCCAAGAAAAGTAAGTTCAAACATGATAATTGACGAAGATTATAAGAAGAATTAATTCATTCGATGATGCTATTTATTCAACGGCTTGCCATCGACTGGTTGTTTTTCTCGCGGCGATGCCCACCAGATCACAAAGCCGCCCAACACTAGCAACGCCAGGAGGGCGGCTAGTTTGACCGGCGTGCTCGCAGTCATCAGGCTGATAAAACCGAACAAGGCGCAGAATGAGGCATAGGCGATCACGATCTGGCGCTGGCTGTAACCTTTGTCGAGCAGTCGATAGTGCAGGTGGTTGCGGTCGCCCTGGCCCACGGGCTTGCCCTGCCGCCGCCGCTGCCAGATCAGCCAGGCGACATCGAGGATGGGCAGGCCCATCACCAGAAGCACGGTCGCCACACGGGCGCCGGCGATGAGGCCGAGCGCCGCCAGCGTGTAACCTAGGAAGTAGGCGCCCACAGAGCCCATGAAGACTTTGGCGGGCGGCCAGTTGAAGGCAAGAAACCCGGCGGTGCAGCCCAACAGCGCCAGTGCCAACACGGCCACGCTGTATTGTCCTGTCCGCAGCATGTGCACAGCCAGCACCACAGCCACGATAGCGGCGACGCTGCTGGCCAGTCCATCGATGCCGTCCAGCCAGTTGACCGTGTTCATAGCGCCCATGAACCAGGCGATGGTCAAAATCCAGACAATCGGGTCAGGAAAAACGATCTGGCCGCCGCCAAAAGGATTGTTGATACGCTCGATAAAAATGATGAAGAAAATGCTGATAACAGCAGCCAGGATTTGGGCCAGGTATTGCGGGCCGGAACCGAACTCGTAGCGGTCGTCGAGCAGACCGAAACCGGCGACGAATGCGCACCCCAGCAGCAGCCCGGTCAACCGCTTCGCTTCGTTTGGGTCGAGGCTGGCAGGGAGCCAGGCATCGGGTAGAGAGCGAATCAAGAGCAGGCTGCCGATAAAGGCCAGCGCCATGCCCAGGCCGCCAATGCGCGGGATCACACCCTCGTGCTGGCGTCGTCCCCCCGGCCGGTCGACCAGGCCCCACCTTCGGCCCAGGCTCATGCTGGCCGGCGTCAGCGCCAGCGCCAACAGAAAGGCAAGGATGGGTGAAAGCCACAAGATCATGGCTAATGGTCAACCGTCAACTATCAACCGCCAATGATTGGCTCAACCAGATTGCACTCATTGACCACTTGCCATTTTGTCGATTGCTCAAGGGGTGAGTCGGCCCAGGACGCGCGGGAATGGTACAGCCTCGCGCAGGTGATGAATCCCGGTCAGCCAGGCGACTGTGCGTTCAACGCCCAACCCGAAACCGCTGTGCGGAACCGAGCCATATTTGCGCAGATCGACGTACCAGCCATAGGCGTCCTCTGGCAGTTTGTGCTTCTTGATTGCCGCTTCCAGCATGGTGGGATCGCTCATGCGCTCGCTGCCGCCAATGATCTCGCCATAGCCCTCAGGGGCCAGCATGTCGGCGCTGCGGCAAACCTCTGGCCGTCCTGGTTCCGGCTCCATATAAAACGCCTTCACCTGCGTGGGATAGTGCGTGACGAACACGGGCCGGTCGAACTTGCTGGCAAGAAAGGTTTCGTGAGGCGCGCCGAAGTCCTCGCCCCAAGGGATGGCCGGGACCGGTTCGTCGTTCGGCGGCACAATAACGCCCTGGGTGGCGGCCTCGTTGATCATATCGACCGCCCGGTCGTAGCTGATGCGCGGGAAGGGCGGGAGTACGTTCTGCAACAATGTGGTGTCGCGCTCTAGCAATGCCAGTTCGTCGGCGCAATCTTTCAGCACGGTCTGCACGATATACGAGACAAACTGCTCCTCGATCTCCAGCAATTGCTCCAGCGTGCAGAATGCCACTTCCGGCTCCACCATCCAGAATTCCTGGAGATGGCGTCGGGTCTTCGATTTCTCGGCCCGAAAAGTGGGGCCAAAGCAGTAAACCCGGCCAAAGGCGAAGATGTTGGCCTCGTTATAAAGCTGGCCGGTCTGAGCCAGAAAGGCGGGGGTTCCGTGATAATCGATCTCGAACAGCGTGGTCGTGCCCTCGCCGGCCGCCGGGGTGAGGATGGGGGTATCAACCAGCAGAAAACCGTTGTCGTCCAGCCAATCCCGAATCGCCCGGATCACGGCGGCGCGCACGCGCAGGATCGCCCATTGCGTGTTCGAACGCAGCCACAGGTGCCGGTTGTCGAGCAGGAATTCGACGCCGTGTTCTTTGGGGGTGATTGGATATTCCTCGGCCACCTGCACGATCTCAATATCGCTCAAATCCATTTCATAGCCGCCGGGCGTGCCGGGGGCGCGTTCGTCGGCCTTGATCACGCCGGTGAGGATGGCGGAGGATTCGGTGGTCAGGCTGGTGACAAGCTCGAATTTCTCGTCGCCCAGATTGGGACGAAAAGCGACGGCCTGGAAGATGCCGCTGCCGTCACGAAAGCGCAGGAAATTGATTTTGCCCTTGCCCGTGCGGCGTTGCAGCCAGCCTTGCACAGATACGACTTCGCCGACATGGTCTTTGGCGTCTCGGATACGGATGATGGGGGCCACGAATGCTCTCCTCGATGAATGCAGATTGACGGTGTATTATAGCATGGGAGGGTGAGGGCGGTTGAATTGGCAGGCTGATGGAAGCTGCTATAATGCCTATCAGGTCAGCGCAAGAATCCACTACACAAAGGAATCATCATGCCCGCCAAAATCATCCTCAATCCCTATTCCAATCGCTGGGGCGCGGGCAAACGCGCGGGCGATGTCGAACGCATTCTGCGTGACCTGGGCTATGACTTCGAACTGGTCATCACCTCAGCGCCGGAACAGGCCATCGATTTGGCTGCTCAGGCGGTCGAGGCTGGTTTCGATCCGGTCGTTGCTGCGGGCGGAGATGGGGCGATCAGCGAGGTGATAAATGGGCTGCTAGCAGGCAAAGCGCAATCGCCAGTCCGTCTTGGCATCCTGCCCCTGGGCTCGGCCAACGATTACGCCTTCCAACTCGGCATCCCCACCGACCTGGAAGCCGCCTGCAAAAACCTGGTTGCCGCCGAACATGTGCTGACACTCGATGCCGGGCGCATCAACGACCGGTTCATCATGAACGACGTCACCATTGCGATCGGTGCACGGGTGAATATCGAGGCCGCCAAAATCAAGCGGCTGCGCGGCTCGATGCTCTATCTGGCGGGCGCGTTCAAAGCCATTGCCAGCTACCGATCGCCCACCGCCACCATCGCCTGGGATGACGGTCGGGTCGAGAACCACATCACGCCGCTGGCATATGTGGGAAATGGCTGGCGCACCGGCGGCGTCTTTCATCTTACGCCCGAAGCGCGGCTGAACGATGGTCTGCTCGATTTCATCTTTGCCGACGCCCTCAGCCGCCCGCAAATCGTCAGGCTGCTGCCCAAAACCTTCAATGGCAGCCACATCCACGACGCCAGAGTGCACAGCGGGCGCTGCACCTGGCTGCGATTCACCAGCCCCGACCCCATCCCGGTACTGGCCGATGGGGAGATCATTTATCGCGATGCCCACGAGCTCGACATCCGCATTCTGCCGCAGGCCTTGCGCGTGATCGCCGGGGAGAGCGAGGGCATGCGGGTGATGCCCGCTCGCTAGCGAACCGGGTCAGTCGGCAGTCAGGATTCCCTTCAGCCCGTGCTTGACGCGTTTCTGCAAGCGACGCCAGGACGCAGTCGAGGCTTTGTTGGCATGAGGGATTGACTCATCCGGCACTTCCATTTGCAGGAACTGGCCGAGGTCAGCCCAATCCGAGCCGGTCTCCCAACAGAGCGTCAGCAATTTCTCCGGTCGATCCGCAAAGTGGTCGGCCACAGCTAGATTGTGCGCTTCGTAAATGGCGATGTGTTCCGCCTCGTGGCCCTGCGGCATGGCGTAGCCGTAAACCAACTCGCGCATCTGGGTGGGGCCGGTACGCTCGGCATGCTTGAGCAGGCTCGATATCCACGTCTCGCTGTCCTTGCGCACGGTGAGGATGAAGCGGGCGTAGGGATATCGCTCATCCATCTCTTTGAAGGTCAGCGGCCAGGGCCAGTCCTCGAAGCTATCGAATGCGTCACTGACCGCCCAGACCGGCTCCCACTCACCCCGTTTGACGTGGCGCAACAGATCGAGGCTGTAGCTCGTGTGTTTAAAGCCGAGGCGTTTCAGGCACACCGCCAGCGTGGTCGTGCCCGTTTTGTTCATGCCAACACCAAATACCTTCATGGCGAAATTATCGCGCCAGCCGTACCCCGATTTCAGCCAACAATGACACGCTGTCGTCCTGGGGATTGATGTCGTAGACAGCGATGCGGCCTGCCCGCGGCGTGCGCGGGCGTCGCACATCAATGCTGGTTTCCCATTCGCCGGGAGAGCCCGCTTCAAAGACCTGCACGCGGGCGCGGGATTGGCCCCAAACCTCGCCGGTCAGATCTTCCACCCGCACCAGGACGACATCATTGATCACATTCGTCGCTTCACCGCTCACCACTGTGCGTCCCTTGACTCGACTGTCGGGCTCAGGCCGGAAAATCGTGGCGCTCTTGCCGGTGATGGGGCCAGCCAGATTGATATTCGTCCAGGCCAGCAATTCCAGTGAACCATCCGTAGCATTTTCGGCATACAGGGCGACGCGGCCCGGCCCGGCTGTGGGCGGTTCCAAAATGGGGATTTCGATCGTGAAGAAGCCTTTGGCGCCAGGGCTGGCGGCATCGGTCGTGACCAGGGCCTCGCCCAGGGTTTCGCCCGAACCGGCTTCGATGCGAATGACGACCCGATTATCGTCCACGCCCTCGGCCTCGCCCCGCACCTGCGCAACCTCGGCCAGGACATCGCCCTGCACGGGGTTGAGAATGGCGCCGATCGGGCCGAAGAAGGGGGTGGGTTCCGGCGAGACGGCTTCTGTCTCGGCAGCCGCTTCAGCCGAATTCTCGTTTGGCGGGGGAGCGTTGCGCTCGTCGAGCAATTCGATCTGCCGCACCAATATCGAGCGCCCATTGTAGTCGGGAACGCCATAGCGTAGTTCGCCGAAAATGCGGATGCGGCCATCGTAGTCCGTAAGGCTGTCCAGCATCACCGCCACATTGTCGCGGTTGGTGTCAATGCCGTGTCGCAAGCCGCGACCGCCTTCGAAGTAATCGTCATAGGGGCTGCCCGGCGGCAGCTTGACCAGATGTCCGATCCAGCCATTCACCTGTGACGAGCGCGGGCGGGGCATCCGGGCCGCAACGACCGTTGTCACCAACCCGTCGTCACCCACCTCACCCCACCAGCGGGCCTCGCTCTTGGGATTGTAGAGGATAACCGGCGTGACGATCCGCTCGCCGTCAAGATAAGGCGAGCCAACGAACAGTTGATAGGGAGCGCTCTCGAAGGCGTTGACCAGTTCAAACCCTGGCGTATCGAGCGGCAGATCTGCCTGCACAAAACTATCATTGGCAGGATAATCGAAGCGATAAGCGCCGCGCAGAAAATCGAGCACATGGTCACGGACGAATTCCGAAGAGGGGGCGATGCGTTCCGGTGGAGGCTCAGCCTGCGGCTCGTCGTTGGCCGGGGGGACGTCGGATGCCGGGGGTTCGGGCGCGGCAGTCTCGGATTCCGCCGTGGCTGGCTCTTCGACCTGTGATTCATCCGGCGTCTGCTCTGCCGGTTGCAGCTCCTGAGTCTCTGTCACGACCTCGGTCGTCGCCACCTCAGAAATGGTCTCGGCGGTCGATTTAGTTTCCACGACAACCGGGGTATCTTCCGCGGCATCGGCTTCGTTCCCGGCGGTTTCAGAGGGTTGCAGCGCTTTAGTGGCGCTGTCGGAAAGGAGAGTCTGCGCGGGCGCGGCGACGCACGCCGAGAGCAGCCATGCCAGCGCCAGGATCGCAAGTATTATTGCCAGGTATTTTCGTTTCATCATATGTCTTTCCTTGCTGCCAAATGAAGGAAGGGGGGAATACAAACAGAAAGGACAGGCCTATTATGCCTGTCCTCGCGCGATAGACAAAACCCTGGCGGCGGTTTTCGACTTCCGCCAAATCCGGCTCTACAATTGAAATGTCCCGGCAGGCTGGATGAGGCGGACGGAGAAATCTTCGACGTACGGCTCCAGCCCATCGACTACCTCTTGCCAGCGATCACTCAGCAATAACGTTCGGGCGGTCTCCACATCCGCCAACAGGCCGCTGCCCATCATCTGCGGTCCATCTCCCCACATGGTATACCAGGCATCCAGAAAGCGAAATCCGAACTCATTCAGGGTCGATCCAAGTTCCTCCACCACATAACGTTGGCAAGCTTCTTCCTCCCCAGGTTTCATATTGTAGGATATGACAAGTTTGATTGGTTCGCTCATAGATCGGGTTCCGTTATTGAGAATTGCTTATTCATAGGCTAGCGACCGCGCACGGCAACGTCAGCCAGCTTTCTTCCATTTCGCCAAACTTCCTCCCGCTGGGCCCCTGCCGCTATCCCATCTTTGCGACACCCTATGCTATAATTCGACACTCTTCCGGCAGGCGGCAGCACGTGATCGATGACATCCGCAGCGCCCTGCCCGATTCTGACGAGCGAGCGCAGGCGTGCAGATTCCCGTACAGCGCTCCGTCTACGAGATAAGAAATCTACCCTACCGAAGGTTGAAACATTATGGAAACCACCCAACTGGCGCAGATGGTCAATTGGCTCGACGAGCAACATCGTCGTGATCGGGCCGAGATCGCCAAATTACAGCAGCGCGTCGAGTCGCAGACCAACGAAATCCAGGAACAGGCGCGGCGCGTCAAAGAACTCGAAGCCCGCCTGACTAACACTCAGTCTCAGTTGGGGCGATTCACGCAGTTGGAACAGGCGCTGCAGAACTTGAAGAATGAGGTCACGCTGCTGGTCAACAATCAGATGGAAGAGACCACCAGGGTGCAGCGCGAACAGGAACGAGCCCGTCTGGCCGATCGCGAGGTGAATTCGCGAGCGATAGCCGAACTCCGCAAAGAAATGCCTCGCTTCCGCGTGATCGAAGAAGACCTGGCAGTCCGCAAAGCTGAAGAACGACGCCTGAGCGAGATCGTGATCGAACTGCGCCAGGAGACCGCCAATCTGCACAAAGAGATCGAAGACCGCACCGGCACGATCCCCTATCTGGCCGAGCAGCGAACGCACGACAACCGCCGCATTGTGCAGATTCAACAGGAGAATGTGGAGCTGTTCAAGCGGGCTGAGGATGCTGGCAGCAAACTGCAAATGCTGGAACAAAAGAACCAGAAGCTGGAAGGGACGGTGCAAGGCCTGCCGCCCATCGTGGACAACCTGAAACGGAGTCAGGAGCAGTTCATCGATTCGCTCAAATTGGCCGATGCAGATCGCCAGCGCCAGATGCGAGAATGGGGCGAGACATTGGCCACTCATGAAAAGCAAATGGATGCCAACCGTCAACGCCTCCAGGAATTTGCCGCCGTTTATGAGGAGTCCAAACGCTCATTGGCGGCCTTGGAAAAATTCCAGGAACGATTGCAGCGTGACCAAAGCCAGGTTGCGGAATTGCAGAGACTTTCGGAAGAACGCCTGAAGAAGGAAATGGCCAACTTCGTGGCCGAGAATGAAAAGCTTTGGAAAAAGCAGCTTTTGGAATGGCAGTATCGGTGGGATCAGCAGGATAAAACCAATGCCCGCGTGTCCGACCGCTTCCCTCACGTCCAGGCACAGCTAGACTTACATGATACCCTCCTGCAATTCCTCTGGCGCGTGAGCGAATCCCAGAGCAGCGCGCAGTTATCGGCAGCCCAACGTTGGCTGGAAGATATCCAGAAGTTGGCGTCGCAGCGCGAGAAATTGCTGAAGAAGTATGAAGAGGATCAGCTCCAACCGGCATGAAAGTCATCGCCACCGCCGGGCATGTCGATCATGGCAAATCAACTCTGGTTCAGGCGCTGAGCGGCATCGACCCCGATCGTCTTAGCGAGGAAAAAGAACGGGGCATGACCATCGACCTCGGTTTCGCCTGGCTCGACCTGCCGGATGGCGAAGCGGTGGGGATTGTCGATGTGCCGGGGCATATCGACTTCATCAAAAACATGTTGGCTGGCGTGGGCGGCATCGATGCCGCCCTTTTTGTTGTCGCCGCCGACGAGGGCGCCATGCCGCAAACTCAGGAGCACCTGGCTATCCTCGACCTGTTGGAAATCCCGCGCGGGGTCGTAGCTCTGACCAAGACCGATCTGGTGGATGATCCGGAATGGTTGGATCTGGTGCAAGAGGAGATTCGAGAACTGCTCGCCCCGACTTCGTTACGGGCTGCCCCCATCGTTCCCGTCTCCGCCCAGACCGGCCAGGGATTGCCCAAACTCATAGCCGCCCTCGCCGAAACCCTGGCGCAATCCCCTTCCCGGCCAGACCTGGGCCGCCCTCGCCTGCCTATCGACCGCGTATTCAGCGTGGCAGGCTTCGGCACTGTCGTCACCGGCACGCTGGTCGACGGCAGTCTGCGCCTGGGAGATGAGATCGTGATCATCCCCTCGGAACGACGCAGCCGCATTCGCGGCCTGCAAACCCACAAAAGCAAACTCGAAACCGCCCAACCTGGCTCGCGGGTGGCAGTCAACCTCACCGGCCTCCACCCCGACGACATCCGCCGCGGTGATGTGTTGACGATTGACGGCGTTCTGCGCGGGTCGATGCGCGTGGATGTGCGCTTGCGCGCCCTCGCCAACGCGCCCGTACATCTGCGGCACAACATGGAGATCACCTTTCACCACGCCGCTGCCGAGGCGGCCGGTCGTCTGCGCTTGCTCGAAGATGATAAGCTCGTCCCCGGCGCAGAAGCCTGGGCTCAGATCGAACTGCACCAACCGATCGCTTTGGCCCGCGGCGACCGTTTCATCATCCGCAGGCCCTCGCCGAGCGCCACTTTGGGCGGAGGCGTTGTCGTCGATCCAGCGCCGCGCCGCCGCCATCGCCGTCGTCGCCCCGAGCTTTTCGCCCAATTCCAGACGCTGCTGAAAGGCGACGCCTCCGATCTGCTCGAAAACGCCATCGATCAGCAGGGGCCGATCATATCATTGCAGGCCCTGCAAGCCGTCGACCTGCCCAGAGAACAAAGCGAGGCGGCCCTGGCGCAATTGTTGGCAGCCGGGCGCGCGCAACGCCTGGACGAAACGGATGCAAATTCCCCGCTGATTACACCGGCGGGCTGGCGTCGCATCAGCCAAAAACTCGTCGGCCTGCTTGGCGCTTTCCATGCGGCAAACCCTTTGCGGGCGGGGATGCCGAGAGAAGAGGTGAAAAGCCGATTACAGCCCAATTCCGGCTGGACGCCCAGGTTGTTCAATGCCATTGTCATGCGAGCGCAAACGAAAGGGCTGGTACTCGATACGGGTGCAGTCCTGGCGCTGCCTGATTTCGAAGTACGGTTCACGCCGATCCAGCAGCGCGGCATTGACGCACTGCTTGCGGCCTATCGCGCCGAGCCCTACACACCGCCCAGCGTCAAGCAAAGCCTGGAGATCGTAGACGAAACCGTCTTCAACGCCCTGATCGAACAGGGAATCCTGGTGCGTGTGGCCGCCGATGTGGCGTTCGAGCGCACGACCTATGAAGCGATGGTCGCTGCCATTCGCAATTACATCCGGGAACACGGCCAGATCACGGTGGCCGATCTGCGTGACCTGTTTGGCGCCAGCCGAAAATATACGCTTGCCCTGCTAGAGTATCTCGACCAGATTCGGATCACCCGCCGCGAGGGAGATGTGCGGGTGTTGAGGTGAGCCCTGACGATAGACGATGATCGGCTATTAACGCGCCATCGTCCGCCGTCTATCGTCAGGACAAATAGGAATCGTAATTAACGGCTCCGGGCTAGATTAGCACGCCCGATGGATCGGGCCGCCAGGAACCGAGCACTTTCATGTAATTGGCGCGCTCAAAGGCGGCGGGTTCAGCCACATGAATCTGGCTCATGCTGCCGCGCATTTCATCGACCGACTCATATTCGTGCTCTTCCATCCACAGATGCATCTCGTCCAGCACTTCGGTAATGCGACGCACGCCATTTTCGAGCAGTTCCGACGCCATCATCGCCACATTAGCGCCTGCCATCATCGCCTTGAGCACGCCGATGTGGTCGCGCACGCCGCCGGTGATGGCGAAGTCGGCGGAGATGCGGCCATAGAGGATGGCCACCCAGCGCAAGGGAACGCGCAAAGCGTAGGGGTTGCTCAGCACCAGGTGGGGGTTGACTTCCAGGCTTTCCAGATCCAGGTCAGGCTGGTAAAAGCGGTTGAACAGCACCAGCCCGTCAGCGCCCGCCGCCGCCAGTCGATAGGCCATGTTGGCCGTGGCGCTAAAATACGGGCTGATTTTGACGGCGACTGGAATCCGCACCGAACCTTTCACTTCCCTGACCACATTCAGATACATCTCCTCAACCGCCGCGCCAGTCATGGCCGGGTCGGTGGGGATGTAATAAATGTTGAGTTCCAGGGCGTCAGCGCCAGCCTGCTCGATCAGCCGGGCATAATCCGTCCAGCCGCCGGAGGAAACGCCGTTCAGGCTGCCGATGACCGGGATATCGAGCGATTCTTTGGCTTTCCGCAGCAGATCGAGATAGCCCTCCGGCCCAATATGATAATTGGCCAGGTCTGGAAAATAGCTCAGGGCTTCGCCAAAGCTCTCGGTGCCATAGGTAAGATAATGGTCAAGTTGTTGGCTCGCCTGCGTGATCTCTTCCTCGAACAGGGAATACATGACCACCGCGCCGGCGCCGGCATCTTCCATGCGCCTGATGCCATCCAATTTGTAGGAAATGGGCGATGATGAAGGGACCAGGGGATTCTTGAGTTTCAGTCCCAAGTAGGTTGTGCTTAGATCGGTCATACTATCTACCTTCCTTTTGTGGCGGACGGGCAGCGCACCCTATCGATGCGCTGCCCGCATTGCGTCTTATGCGATGGATGCCAGGCGCTCGTACTCTTGCCAGCGCTTGTTCACGAATTCCTGTGCGTGCTCCAGGAACTTCTCCGCTGTAGCGGGATCAGTCTGGCGCAACATGCGGAATCGCGTTTCGTTGTACATGTAATCGCGCAAAGGCAGTTTCGGCGCTTTCGAATCGAGTTGCAGAGGATTCTCGCCCTGCTCGGCCAGCCGTGGGTCGAACCGATAGAGCGGCCAATAGCCGGTCTGTGCGGCCAGTTGTTGCTGCTCCATGCCTTTGGCCATGTTGATGCCGTGGGCGATGCAATGGCTGTATGCGATGATCAGCGAAGGCCCCTCATAGGATTCAGCCTCGATGAAAGCCTTGATCGTCTGTGCATCACTGGCGCCCATGGCGATCTGCGCCACATAGACATAACCATAGCTCATCGCCATCTTGCCCAGGTCTTTCTTGGGCGTCGGCTTACCGCCGGCGGCGAATTTCGCCACAGCACCGAGCGGCGTCGCCTTGGATGACTGGCCGCCAGTATTGGAGTAGACCTCAGTGTCGAGCACGAGAATGTTGACATTCCGTCCCTGCGCCAGCACGTGATCCAGGCCGCCGTAGCCGATGTCATAGGCCCAGCCGTCGCCGCCCATGATCCAGACATTGCGTTTCACCAGCACGTCGGCCAGGCTCAGCAGGTCAGAGAGCGGAGAGCGGAGGTCGGGAGACAGGCCGTTCGAGAGTCTGGCATCGAGCAAAGATTTCAGTTGGGCGACACGAGCGCGCTGGGCGTTGATCCCGGCTTCGTCGTTCTGGTCGGCTGTCAGCAAAGATTCGGTCAAATCCGACCCGATGACCTCACCCATGCGTTTGACCAATTCCCTGGCGTATTCATTCTGCTTGTCCAGGGTCAGGCGCATGCCCAGGCCGAACTCGGCGTTGTCCTCGAACAGGGAATTGCTCCAGGCCGGGCCGCGTCCATTCTTGTTGACCGACCAGGGCGTGGTAGGCAGGTTGCCGCCGTAAATGCTGGAACAGCCGGTGGCATTGGCGATGACAGCCCGGTCGCCAAAAAGCTGGCTCATCAGCTTCACATAGGGCGTCTCGCCGCAGCCGGCACAGGCGCCTGAGAACTCGAAAAGCGGTTCGAGCAATTGCACATTTTTGACGCTGTTGAAGTTGAGGCCGTCGCTGCGGGGATAATCCGGCAGGCCGAGGAAGTAATCCCAATGAACCCGGCCTCGCTCGCGCAACGGCAATTGCGGCTCCATGTTGATAGCCTTGCGCCCCACCATCTTCTTGTTCTTGGCGGGACAGACTTCTACACAAAGCGTGCAGCCGGTGCAATCTTCCACCGCAACCTGAAGGGTGTATTGCAGGCCGGAGAGTTCCTTCCAGCGGGCGGAAGTGCTCTGGAAGCCTTCCGGCGCGTCGGCCAGCGTCTCGCTTTCCACGACCTTGCTGCGGATGACGGCATGAGGGCAGACCAGCACGCATTTGCCGCACTGAATACAGACATCCGGGTCCCACACCGGCACTTCCAGATTGATGTTTCGCTTTTCCCATTGCGTGGTGGCGGTGGGATAGGTTCCGTCGATGGGCAGGGCGCTGACCGGCAGCGAATCGCCTTTCCCGGCCATCATCACCGCGGTCACTTCTTGCACAAATTTGGGCGCAGCCGGGGAAACCACGGGCGGCAGGGCGATGTTGCTCGTCGCCTGGGCGGGAACCGGGATTTCATACAGATACGACAGCGTCTCATCGACAGCGGCGTAATTCTTCTGCACGACCGCCTCGCCGCGTTTGCCGTAAGTCTTCTTGATCGCCAGCTTGATCTGGTCGATGGCTTCATCGCGAGGCAGCACACCGCTGATGGCGAAGAAACAGGTCTGCATAATCGTGTTGATGCGCACGCCCATGCCGGTCGCCTGGGCGACGGCGTAAGCGTCGATGGCATAAAACTTCAGTTTCTTGGCGATCATCTGCTCTTGCACGGGCCGCGGCAGTTGCCCCCAGACTTCCTCTTTGGGGAATGGCGCATTCAGCAAGAAGATAGCGCCCGGCTCGGCTTCGGCCAGCACATCATACCGTTCCAGGAAGCCGAACTGATGCACCGCCACGAAATTGGCCCGGCTGATCAGGTAGGTGGACTTGATGGGGCGGGGGCCGAAGCGCAGGTGCGAGACCGTGCGCGCGCCCGATTTTTTGGAATCATAAACGAAATAGCCCTGCGCGTAATTGGGCGTCTCTTCGCCGATGATCTTGATCGAGTTCTTGTTCGCCCCGACCGTGCCATCCGAACCCAGGCCCCAGAACATAGCCCGAACAGTGTCCTTGCTCTCGATGTCGAAATCCGGGTCCCATTCCAGGCTGGTGTGGCTGACATCGTCCACGATGCCGACCGTGAAATGATTCTTGGGCCTGGCATTCGACATCTCGTCGAACACGCCCTTGATCATGGCCGGAGTGAATTCCTTGGACGAGAGGCCGTAGCGCCCGCCGATCACGCGGGGCATGGCCACCTCTGATTTGGCGTCTTGCCAGCCTTCCATCAAAGCCGTGACCACATCCTGGTAGAGCGGTTCGCCCGCCGCACCCGGTTCTTTGGTGCGGTCGAGTGTGGCGATCACGCGAGTTGTGGCTGGCAGCGCCGCCAGGAATTGCTCGACGGCGAAGGGCCGGTAAAGTCGCACTTTGACGACGCCTACCTTTTCGCCCTGCTTCAACAGATACTCGACGGTTTCCTCCACCGCCTCCGCGCCAGAGCCCATAAGGACCAGCACGCGCTCGGCGTCGGGTGCGCCCACGTAGTCGAACAGGTGATATTGGCGGCCAGTTAATCCGGCGAATTTGTCCATCGCCTTCTGCACGATGGCAGGGGCGGCCACATAATAGGGGTTCACCGTCTCGCGGGCCTGGAAGAAGACGTCGGGGTTTTGGGCGGTGCCGCGGATCACCGGGCGTTCGGGCGAGAGGCCGCGTGCGCGATGGGCACGCACCAGATCATCGTCGATCATCGCCTTCATGTCATCGTCGGTCAATCGCTCGACCTTCATCACTTCGTGCGAGCTGCGGAAGCCGTCGAAGGCATGGAGGAGAGGCACACGCGCTTGCAGGGTGGCGGCCTGTGCGATCAGGGCGAAGTCCATGATCTCCTGCACGGAATTGGAGAACAGCATCCCCCAACCGGTGGAGCGAGCGGCCATCACATCGCTGTGATCGCCAAAAATGGAAAGCGCCTGCGCGGCCACGGAACGGGCGGCGATGTGGAAAACCGTGCTGGTCAGTTCCCCGGCAATTTTGTACATATTGGGGATCATGAGCAGCAGGCCCTGGCTGGCCGTAAACGTGGTCGTCAACGAGCCGGTCTGCAAAGCGCCATGCACAGCGCCGGCCGCGCCGCCTTCCGACTGCATTTCCTGCACCAGCGGGATCGTGCCCCAGATGTTTGGTTCGTGTTGGGCGCTCCATTGGTCGGCCCATTCTCCCATCGGCGATGAGGGTGTAATTGGATAGATTGCTATGACTTCGTTTGTTTTGTGGGCAACATAGGCAGCAGCCTCATTGCCATCTAGCGTAATCGGAATTCGTGACATGTTTTGGTCTCCTCACGTATTTGGACAACGGTTATCCCAACCATCATACGCCCTTTTTCACCGCCCGACGCTGATCTACATCATGTTTGGGAGGGAATCTTGGAATCTGCTCAAGGTACAGATCGTCGTATCGCCCCCTCGCTTACCGACATGCACAACCGCTTGCGCTATGCTGTCTGCACAGCTTGGATACTGGGTATTGGAGATTGGATATTGACGCCCATCCTCACCCCCATACTCACTCCAAGCGCCCATCCCGCCTCACCAATATCCAGTAACCAATATCCTCTATCAACCCAATACCCATGTTCAATAACCCATCCGCCGTCGCCAGCGCCCTCACCGGCCAGAACTACATCCCCTCCGACCGCATCTGCACCGTGCTCTATCTGGCCGAGCAGCTCTGTAAACCCGTGCTCTCGGAAGGCCCGGCCGGTGTGGGCAAGACCGAACTGGCGAAGGTTTGGGCCGCGGCCAGCGGTCGCCGCCTGATCCGCCTGCAATGCTACGAGGGGCTGGACGAGACCAAGGCCCTGTACGAGTGGGAATACGCCAAGCAAATGCTATACACGCAGCTTTTGCGCGACAAGCTGGGTGAGGTGATGGCCGATTCCAGCAACCTGCGCGAGGCCGCCGACCGCATCGCCGCCGAAGAGGAAGTCTTCTTCTCCGAGCGCTTTTTGCTGCCCCGGCCCCTGCTCGCCGCCCTCACCTCCGACCAACCCGTGGTGCTGCTGATCGACGAGATCGACCGGGCGGATACCGAATTCGAGGCATTCCTGCTGGAAGTGCTCAGCGATTTCCAGGTCTCGGTGCCGGAACTGGGCACGATCCGGGCCAAACACCAGCCCATGGTATTGCTCACATCCAACAATACCCGCGAGCTTTCGGAAGCGCTCAAACGCCGCTGCCTCTATCTGTTCCTCGACTATCCCACGCCCGAAACCGAGTTGCGTATCGTGCGATTGAAGGCGCCGAACCTGGCTCCGGAACTGGCCCGGCAGGCGGTGGAACTGGTGCAACAATTGCGCCGCCTCGACCTGAAAAAGCATCCTTCCATCTCCGAGACGCTGGACTGGGCCCGATCTCTACTCATGCTCAACGCCGACCAGCTCGACGAGGAGACTTTGGAGACGACCATCACCGTGCTGCTCAAGCACGAAAGCGATATCGAGCGCGCCCGCAGGCAATTGCAGCGCCGCGGGCGCGGCGGCCCCGACGCCCTGCCCCCTTCCTGGCGCAACTGACGTCAAGAGAAACGAGATGGTACACGGATGTCACTGATGAGGACGGATTTTCACCGATCTCTCTTGAACATCTGTGTGAATCAGTTGTCATCAGTTCAATCTGTGTACTAACCTGAAGCCACAACGAGAACAGAAGTTTTTACTCGACGATGGACGACAGACGATTGACGATCGAGTTCGTTTTGTCAGTGCATCCGCCATCGTCCATCGTTAATGGTCTATCGTCAACGGTTGGTCAAAAGTAGTGGTCTCAAACTGACATCAGGTTAGTTCCGAACCATCAACAATGTGTGATGTTATCGCTCGCCACGGCCAAACGATTGCGTGAAGCAGGGCTGAACTGGCAGCCCGCCGAACTGGATTTCTTTGCCGTGCCCCTGCCCGATCTGGATGAGCACATCTTCGTGGTCTCCAGCATCACCGTCATGGCCGAACCGATCCAAAAGCAACTGGCCCTCACCTTTCACGGCGTCACCGAATGGGCGCTGGACCACGTGTGGGCGGGCGAGGCGATC
This sequence comes from Caldilineales bacterium, assembly GCA_024102915.1. Taxonomy (GTDB): domain Bacteria; phylum Chloroflexota; class Anaerolineae; order J102; family J102; genus JAGFJG01. The sequence continues at coordinate 8,745 of JAGFJG010000194.1, read as the reverse complement.
TGGTTGCCGAGCGAAGAGCAATTGCGCGAGGCCATCGAAGAACGGCTGATCGGCCAGCCCGACTCGGCTCTCACTCTCACCACCACGCCCCTCGGCTACCGCTGCGACCTGCATCGCCACGGCCAGACGCATTCCTTCGCCGATTTCGAAGCATCCGAAGCCTACGCCGCCGCCCTCTTGCAGTTATTGGTGTCGAATTGAATGACTTTGAGATTGTTAGCGAAATCAGCGACATCGAAACAATTGCGACTGGGCAAGGCGTGTTTCAGAGACGCCATCTTGAGCGGGTCTATGGTCCTGGTCGGTGGCGGAAGATGAAGGGTTTCGCTACAATTCAACTCGCAAATGGTGCGCTACTCGATGCCGAGGTTCACTGGTACGAGGCGCATGGCATTGGCCGCAAAGAATTCAAAATCAAGAGAATCATCCAATCCCATGAATGACTTCGTAATTTGCCTCAAAAACACGAATTATCCGGCAAGCCTGATCGTCGGCAAAGTCTATCGCACATTGCCTGATGAGCAGGCAAACGCCCAAGACATGCTTCGCGTCATCGATGAGGATAAATCGGAGCCGGAAGGATATCTATATCCAGCTTCGATGTTTGCCGCCATCCAGGTGCCGGAAGAAGCCGAGCGAGTGTTGTTGGCAGCGTAGAAAATCGCTGCCAGCCTCACGCAACACGCACTAGATATCGACACAGAGAACCAAGAGCATTTAAAGAATCCCTATGATCTTTGCGCCTCCTCTGTGATCTCCGTGCCCTGATTTCCTCTTCCATGGAACAACGCATCATCGACTTCATCACCGGCCTGCGGGCCGCGGGCGTGCGCATCTCTTTGGCCGAGAGCGCCGACGCCTGGCGCGCTGTGGACTTGATGGGCGTGCAGCGCCGCGACCAGTTCGAGCATCTCCTCGCCGCCACCCTCGTCAAAGACCCCGCCGACATCCCCATCTTCGAACGGCTGTTCCCGCTGTACTTTGGCGGCGACGGCCCGCCCACCATGGACCTGACCGAGGACATGGACCCGGACACGCAGTCGATGTTGCAAGAAGCGCTGGAAAACATGCGCGACCGCCTCAGCGACATGCTGGAAAGATTGCTGCGGGGCGAGCGCCTGCGCCCGGATGAGTTACAGCAGGCCGGGGAACAGGCGGGTCTGCCAAACGCCAGCCATCCCTACCAACAGCGCTGGTTCACGCGGCGTATGCTCAGCGAGATGGGCTTCGACAAATTGCTCGAAGAAATCCAGGCGTTGTTGGCAGAACTGGCCGAGCAGGGCATGGACCCGATCGAGGCGCAATTGCTGGCCCAGGGCATCGCCGACAATCTGGACGCATGGAAAGAGCAGATCGCCCATTATGTCGGCGGCGAGATCGCTCGCAACCAGGCCGACCAGTTCGAGCCGCGCCCCAATATGGACGACCTGATGGAGCGCCCCTTCCGCAACCTGTCCGAGGCGGAGGCGGAAGTCTTGCGCGAGCAAATCCGGCGGCTGGCCGCGCACCTGCGAGCGCGGGCGGCGTTGCGGCGCAAGCGCGGCAAAAAGGGCGTGCTCGACGCCAAGGGCACGTTGCGCGCAAACTTGCGCTACGGCGGCGTCCCCGTGGAAATGCGCTGGAAAAAGCGCCATCTCAAGCCTCGTCTCTGCCTGATCTGCGACGTCTCCACCTCGATGCGGCCAGTGGTCGAATTCATGCTGCGGCTGATCTACGAATTGCAGGATCAGGTGGGCCAGGCTCGCTCCTTCGCCTTCATCTCCGACATCCACGATATCTCGCCCGACTTCGCCGAACACCGGCCCGATGTGGCCGTCGAGATCGTGCTCACCCGCCTGCAGCCGGGGTATTACAACACCAGCCTGGGCCACAGCCTCGACACTTTTTGCAAGCAATTCATGGACACGGTCGACCAGCGCACCACGCTGATTTTCGTGGGGGATGGCCGCAACAATTACAACGACCCGCGTCTCGACCTGATGCAGAATTTGCAGCGCCGCGCCCGCCGGGTGTTGTGGCTGACGCCGGAGCCGGAACCGATGTGGGGGTCGGGCGACAGCGATATGCTCGATTATCTGCCCTTCATCGATCAGGTCGAGCATGTACAAAATCTGTCCGATCTCGTGCGGGCGGTGGATCAGATATTGACGAGGCCGTAGGGCTAATTAATGTTGCAGAAGTATTTGTCGGGGCTAGAGAAAACGTTGCTCTGAAAACCCATTTAACCGCATAATATCCTTGACTTCTTCTACGGTTACAATTCAACTACTCCCTAAAACCATACATTCTATTTACTCGTATTAGGGTAATGTTTTCGCTGACGCGACGGTCACTCTGAATGTTCAAAGGATGATCCATGAGTAATAATAGCTATACAACGGTATTTGCATCTGGGTTTGAAATAATAGATGAAATCCAATTTCAAAAAACCAGAGTTGATGGAATGGAATGGTCACCAGATGGTACCATTCTGGCGATGTATGAAAAATGGGAAAGTTATCTTTTCTGGAATATTGACCAAAAATCGATTGACTACAGATTTATCAATGCGGCTCCAAATGGAATATCCTGGTCATCTGATTGTACCATGATGGCAATCAGTACCATTGATGGTATTCAGATTCATGATCTAAGTCAGGAGTCTAGCCCTCGTAATCCAGAGTTAATAGTAAACCAACTGAATCGCTGGGATGAATCGCATGGGCTTCATGGGAAAGTTGAGGGTATGGCATGGCTACTTGATAATAAGTCCGTACTGATCCTCAATTCCGGTGGACGTCTGCTGATGTGGGATATATATAGTGGAGAAGTTCAACAGATTCATGTGTTAAATGGGGGCCACACGCCCTTAAATTTGGCACTATCGCCAACAAAGAGTTTGGCAGCACTTAACATCAGATCCATGCCGATTCAGATTATAGATTTGGAAACAAACATTGTTCTGAGCCAACTTGATGGGCATTTCGGTCCCATCAGTTATTTAGATTGGTCATCAGACGAACGATATTTAGCGGCAGGCAGCTGGGATAATAGCGTATACATTTGGGATTTAGTTGACGAATGCTTGGTTACGCGTTTAGACGAAGCACATGATCGTGTATTCTGTGTTCGTTTCTCAAATGATGGCAAAGTACTTGCTGCCGTCTCAGAAGATAACGTAATAAGAGTTTGGAGATGTCACGATTGGGAACAGGTAGCACAGGTACCCGAGTTTACGGGGGGCCTAAGAGGCGGAGTGGCATTCCATCCTTTCAATCCAATAATGGCTGCAGGATCTGATGGTGGTGCCAAAATTCGATTATGGAAGTATCGTCATTGACACTTCAGTGGTATTGCTTCCAACATCCCGCTCCTGGATTCAAACCATGAAACTTCAATACTATCCCGGCACCGATTCACTCTATATCGACCTCTCCGCCGCCGCCAGCATTGATAGCGTGGAGATTTCCGAGGGCATTGTGCTTGACTATGATGCCGATGGGAATCTTGTCGGCATCGATATCGACAATGCCAGTAAGAAAATCGAATTGAGCGAGATCACACTCAAGCAAATACCTGCCCAGAGTCAGCGTTTGTTAGCCTGATAACACGCAAACATGCATCCGTGCAAACCCTCACCGGCGTCATCGAGCGCATCACCTATCATAACGAAGAAAACGGCTACACCGTCGCCCGGCTGACGCCCGAACGCGGGGCGCAGGAAACCGTGGTCGGCAACATGCTGGGCATCAATGTGGGGGAATCGGTGGAATTGCGCGGGGTGTGGACCAGCCACACGCAATATGGCCGCCAGTTCAAGGTCGAGGATTTCAAGACAGTGTTGCCGGCGACGGCGGTCGGGATCGAAAAATACCTGGGGTCAGGCCTGATCAAGGGCATCGGCCCGGTCACGGCCAAACGCATCGTCCGCCGCTTTGGCCCCGACACACTGCGCGTGATCGACGAAGATCCGGATCGGCTGAGCGAGGCCCTGGGCGTGGGCAAGAAACGGGTGGCGATGGTCAAGTCCGCCTGGGAAGAACAGCGCCAGATCAAAGAAGTGATGATCTTCCTGCAATCGCACGGGGTCAGCACCGGGCTGGCCGTCAAAATCTACAAACATTATGGCGATGCTGCGGTGGGCGTACTCAAAACCGACCCCTACCGCCTGCAACGCGACATCTACGGCATCGGCTTTCTCACCGCCGACAAAATCGCCCAGGCCATGGGCATCCCCCACGACAGCCCGGAGCGCGTGGCCGCGGGCGTGGCTTATGTGCTGGGCCAGCAATCGGACGAAGGGCATGTGTTCACGCCCCGGCCCGACCTCACAACCGAGGCCGTCGAATTGCTGGGGGTGACGCAACCGCAAGTGGAGAGCGCCATCGATAGCTTGCAGGCGGAGGAACAGGTGCGGGTGGAGCCGGTGATGTATCAAATCGGCGAATCCGGTGAGAAACTGGCGGAAACCCAGGCGGTCTATCTGGCCCCCTTTTATTACGGGGAAATCGGCGTGGCCGGACGTCTGCGCAAGTTGAACGAGGCCAGCGCCGCCCTGGGGCATTCGCTCCTGCCCGCGTTCACCCGCCTGGATTGGGAACAGGCATTCGGTCAATTGCAGCAACAGATCGGCGTGGATCTGGCCCCCGCCCAGCGCCTGGCCGTGCGCACCGCCCTCACCCAACCGGTGACGGTGCTGACCGGCGGCCCCGGCACCGGCAAGACCACAACTCTGCGGGCGCTGATCCGCCTGCTGCGGTCGGCGGGCAACCGCTTCGCTCTGGCCGCGCCCACCGGTCGGGCAGCCAAACGCATGGCCGAGGCCACCGGCCACGAGGCCAGGACCATCCACCGCCTGTTGGAAGTGCAGCCCAGTGAGGGATTCACCTTCAAATTCAATGCCGACAACCCCCTCGACATCGACATGTTGATCGTGGACGAGGCGTCGATGCTCGACCTGCTGTTGACCAACCATCTGTTGAAAGCGATCCCACCGGGCGCGCATCTGTTATTGGTAGGCGATGTGGACCAATTGCCATCCGTGGGCGCGGGCAATGTGCTGCACGACGTGATCGATTCGGGCGAGGTGGCGGTGGTGCGGCTGGAAACGATCTTCCGCCAGGCCGCCGACAGTTACATCATCACCAACGCCCACCGCATCAATCACGGGCAGATGCCCCTCTTCCCCGACGACGCCACCGATTTCTTCTTGTTCGTGATCGACGACGTGGAGCGCTGCGCCGACATGGTGATCGAGCTCGTGCAGACGCGCATCCCCCAGCGTTTCGGCATCCCCGCCGAGGATATTCAGGTGCTCAGCCCCATGCATCGCGGGGCGATCGGCGTGGGCGAGCTCAACCGGCGGCTGCAATTGGCCCTGAACCCCGCCCATCCGCACAAACCCGAACGCAGTTTTGGCGGGCGCATCTTCCGCGTGGGCGACCGCATCATGCAGACGCGCAACAACTACGATCTGGAAGTGTTCAACGGCGACATGGGCGTGGTCAGCGAGATCGATGTGGTGATGCACACGCTCACGGCCACGATCGACGGGCGGGCGGTGGTCTACGATTGGGCGAACCTGGACGAACTCGTCCACGCCTGGGCGGTGTCGGTGCACAAAAGCCAGGGGTCAGAATACCGGGCGGTGGTGCTGCCCTTCCACACCACGCATTATGTCATGTTGCAGCGCAACCTGCTCTACACCGCCGTCACCCGCGCCAAAGAGCTAGTGGTCATGGCGGGCACGCGCCGCGCCATCGGCATCGCTGTGCGCAACGATAAAGTCTCGGAGCGCCATTCCGCTCTGGCCGAGCGATTGCGAGCGGGTTAGGCAGTGAGCAGTGAGCAGTGAGTAGTGAGCAGTGAGCAGTGAGCAGTGAGCAGTGAGCAGTGAGCACACGAAGTATAACTGATTACTGAATACTGCTTACTTCTTACTGATCCCCATCACAACACGTATCCGCCAATAACAACTGCTCGTCACTGCCATCCTCGCCCGGCAGCACGTGCAAATGCCCGCCATAGGTGCGCACCAGATTGGCCGAGGTATAGACTTCATCCGGCTGGCCAAAGGCGATCAGGCGGCGATTGAGCAGCATCATCTTATCGAAATGGCTGGCGGCCTGGTCGAGATCGTGCGTGGCGACCAGGATGGTGATCCCCTGATCCCGCAATGAATCGAGGATATCGAGCAGGTTTTCCTGGCTGGGGGTATCCAGACCGCTGAGTGGTTCGTCGAGCAGCAGGATTTCAGCCTCCTGGGCCAGCGCCCGCGCCAGGAACACGCGCTGCTGTTGCCCGCCCGACAGTTCTCCAATCTGGCGTTTGGCCAGCTCGACCATCCCCACCTGCTGCAACGAGGTTTCCACCAAGGTCCAATCCTGTTTTCTCGGCCATTTGAACAGGCCGATCTTGCCGCTGCGCCCCATCATCACCACATCGGAAACCGCCACCGGGAAGCTCCAGTCAATCTGGTTGCGCTGTGGCACGTAGCCGATGCAGATATGCCCGCCCGGCGGATTGCCGAAAATGCGGATGCTGCCCTCGTTGGGTTTCAGCGTGCCGGCGATGACCTGAAACAGCGTGCTCTTGCCGGCGCCATTTGGTCCCACCACCGCCACCCGTTCGCCGGGGTTGACCACGAACGAGACACTTTCGAGCGCCACCGTGCCGTTGTAACGCACGGACACATCCTGCACAGACAGACTGGGTGCGTCGGGCAGGTGCTCGGCGGTGGGATAAGGGAGGCGTTGGCGGTTAGGCATAAACGCAAAGAAGCAAAGAACGCAGAGAACGCAGAGAACAATCAGAGATTATCACGTTACGTGACACTTGACACTTGAAACCTGACACTCGAAACATCCCCCATCAAGCGCTCGCACTCAAGACCTTACGGCTGCCGTACATGCGCTCGTAATAATCCTTGAACTCGCCTTCTTTGATGGGTCGCCACCACCACTCGTTGTCCACATACCAGCGGACGGTCTTGCGGATGGCCGCCTCGCAGTCGTGGCGAGATTCCCAGCCAAGCGAACGTATCTTGGCGATGTTGAGGGAATAGCGGCGGTCATGTCCGGGCCTGTCCTCCACGTGCTGGATCAGGCTGCGCGGCGCGCCCACTTCGTCCAGTAAAATCTCGACCATTGTCAGGTTCTCGATCTCTGTGCCTGTGCCGATGTTGTAGGCCTCTCCCAACTCGCCGCGATGGAGAACGGCATCGATGCCCTCGCAATGGTCGCCAACCCACTGATAATCGCGCATCTGTTTGCCGTCGCCATAGACCGGCAGCGGCTTGCCTTCCAGGGCGTTCGTCACGAACAGGGGCACGACTTTCTCCGGGTATTGGTACGGCCCGATATTGTTGGAGCCGCGCGAGATCGTCACCGGCAAACCATAGGTGATCCAGTAGGCGTGCACCATCAGATCGCCGCTGGTTTTGCTGGCGGCATAGGGACTGCGCGGGGCCACGGGGTCGGTCTCCACGGACGAGTGGCCATACGGCACATGCCCATAAACTTCATCCGTGCTAATCTGATGATACCGTTCCAGTTTCAACTTGCGAGCGGCTTCCAAGAGTACATACGTGCCGAACACGTCAGTCTGGATGAAGGCGTCCGGGTCCATGATCGAGCGATCGACGTGGGTCTCGGCGGCGAAATTGACGATGGTGTCGATGTCATGATCCAGGATCACGCGCTCGACCGTGGGCGCGTCGCAGATGTCGCCGCGCACGAAAGTGTAGCGGGGTTCATCGCTGACGTCGGCCAGATTATGCAGATTCCCGGCGTAGGTAAGTTTGTCGAAGACGACGACGCGATAATCCGGGTATTTTTCCAGTAAATGATGGACGAAGTTGGCGCCGATAAAACCAGCGCCGCCGGTGATCAGAAAGTTTTTCATGGGATTACATCTCGCGCAGTTCCAGCAGATCAAAGCTGCGGCTGAGGGTCAGGGTGGGAATCTGGGTGAATACGAAAGTCAGGTCTTCGTCACCCGGCGGCAACTGCCGGATCTGGCGCTGGCGTTCATCGACTGCAGCAGCCGACATCAGGAATGTGATGTCGCCTCGCCCGAAAAGCAGGTCGCCAGCGGCTGCGATCTCAACACGAGCCTGTTGCATTCGCCGTTGCATAGCGGGGAAAATCCGTTTGCGCAGGTGTTCGGTGAAAGCGTCGGCACTGTGGCCGCTGGCCGCCAGATAGGCTGGGCAAAATTCGTGCGCCCAAAATCGTTCGGCCAGCCGGAAGGAAGGGGACAGTAAATCGGCATGCAGGGTGATGTCGAGCGTTGCACCCAATTGCTCGATGCGAACCAGCGATTCGACATGGGCGGACCGAAAGTCGAAGAAAGCGCCCGCATCAAAATGCCGCCAATGACGATAGGCTGCAGGTAATCTGTCCAGGCGCTCGGCCAGCAACGACACGGCATCGGCCAGTCGGCTCACCCGCACTTCCAGGCGGCTGCGAATCGGCGTGCGGTACGCGGGCACCAGGGGCTGGCGCAAAAATGCCTGCGCCATACTGTGGCACGGCCAAGCAAAATCGGGTTCCGCCAATGCGGCGGCGAGAGCGGGAAGGGAGGAAGGCACGGGATGGAGGGCAGTGGGCAGTATTCAGTATTTAGTAATCAGTAATCAGTGTGTTGTATCTGGTAATCTCGTACTCTTAACAATCTGATAAAATCATACCCCCTGCAAGGGCAGTGGAAGTTGGAAGCAAGCAACTGGTTCTAGGTTCATAGGTGCATAGCCGATGATGTCAGCTT
>JAGFJG010000188.1 GCA_024102915.1 Caldilineales bacterium | reverse complement strand
CGCTTCAGCGGCAACAACTACTACGCCGCGCACATGCGCAACCTGGGGCTGATGGCGCTGGCGCTCGACCCGGCGGATGACCCGGACGGTAGCCTGCGCGCCTATCTGGACAACGCCGTGGGCGCTTATCTCTACATCTTCGAGAACCTGACGCGCCACGACAGCCGCGGCGGGCTGCTGCCCGAAGGGCTGGAGTACAGCCCGCAGACCCTCGGCTACGTCACGCAGTTTTTGCTGGCGCTGCACACCGCCGGCGCGGCCTACCCCGCGAACGCCACCCTGGCCGCCAACCCCTTCTGGGGCGAAAGCCTGGCCGGCTATCTGCACTCGCTCAGCCCGGCCCCGGTCGCCCGCGCGGAGGGCGGAACGATCTACCAGCCGGCCTTCTACGGCGACGGGCAGAACTATCACCTGCCCGACTTCATCAGCGCGTTTGCGCCCATCGGCATCTACGACAGCGCCACAAACAACCCGGCCCGGCTGAACACCGTGCGTTGGCTGCAAGCGCACACTGTGCCCGGCGGCGCAGAACAACTGGTCGAACGGGTGCGCAACCCGGACGACTTCCGCCAGGCGATCCTCTACTTCATGCTCTACGACCCGGCGGCCCCTGCCGCGGCTGATCCGCGACCGGCGCTGGCGACCGCGTTTCTGGCGCCCGGCCTGAACCGCCTCTTCAGCCGCACCGGCTGGGACACAGACGCCGCCTGGCTCACCTTCAGCCTGAGCTGGAACTCGATTGATCACCAGATGGCCGACGGCGCCAGTTTCGCGTACTATCGCGGGGGCGAATGGCTGACCAAAGGGCGGGTGGGCTACGCCGATATCGCCGAAGGGATCGCCAGCTCCGAGTTCTACAACGCGATTGCCATCGAAAACGACCGGCCCGTGGATCGCGACGAGGACGACTGGCGCATTGATCTCTGGCGTCGCGGCTCGCAATGGAATTATGTCAACGACGGCGACCCGACTCTACTGGCGCACCCCACGACCGCAGCCTACACCTACGCGCTGGCCGACGCCACGAAGCTCTACAACTCCACCAACGAAGGCGCGACCGATGTTGTCCATGCCAGCCGCTCGCTGCTCTGGCTCGCGCCCGATCACATCGTCGTCTATGACCGCGCCGAGACCAAAACCGCTGGCCGTTTCAAGCGCTGGTGGCTGCAACTGCCGCGGCCGGCGACGAACGCCGGCAAGACAGCGACGATGCAGAGCGCGGGCGGCCAGCAGTTGTTCGTCGCCGCGCTGCTGCCGGAGAACGCCGCGCTAACCGCGGAGAACAGCAACGAGCAGCACATCGAAGACACCGCCGCGGCCGATGACCCGATGAAAGTGCGGCTGCGCGTCGACGCGCCGGGCAACCCGCAGGCCGTGCGCTTTTTGCACGTGCTGCAGGGCGCGGATGCGGGCGCGTCTGCCGACGTCGCGACGACGGTCACAAGCGAAGATGGGGCGTTTGAGGGCGCGGTTGTGGCTGGAACTGCGGTACTCTTCCCGGTCAACCTCGCCGCGACCCCGGCAGGGCTGACCTACACCGTGCCGGCCGGCGTGGCGCGCCACTTCATCACCGGCCTGACGCCCGGTGCGGCCTACAGCGCCCAGATCACCGCCGTCGCCGGCGGCGTGCACGTCACGGTGCAGGCGGGCGGCGGCCAGCAGGCCGACAGCGGCGGCGTGCTGCTGATCGGCGGCGAGGCGACCGCGCAGGCGCTGTCATTTCTGCCGTTGGTGGAACGTTGAACTGATGGCCGCGGCTGGCTTCAGCTTTGCCGACATCGTGCGCCTGAACATCTATGTAACCGACGTGGACAACTTTTTTGAGAACTACGACACCTTCATCGGCTGCCTGGCTGAGGCCGGTTGCCGACACACAGGTTCGCTCGTCGGCGTGGCCCGGCTCAACATATCAACCAGCACAGCCTGAGCTGCGGGCGTGGTGTCGGAAAGGATGGTTGGCATGGATTCAGTCCAGCCCCGTGCATTTTGGCGCACGAAGGATCAGTCTCATAAACTCGGCCAGATCCGCCTCGGCCTGTTCCTTGATGGTCTGTAGCTCACGTACTCATAGAAACGGAAGGTGAATCCGGGTGGGGCAGGAAGCAAGTTGATCTGCACCCTCAACTCTATCTACCACCCAAACAGGTTCGCCGCTGCGCCGCATCCGCCTGTGGCGACGGCGAGATCATAGCCGGTCTCGTCGTACACCCGGTCCTGACCGACTTCAGTAATCCGACTTTAGTCGGCGACAGATCCCCTCTCTGTTGCTACGATCCAGCCTGTCTCACATTGTCACCCATGCCGCTCAATCATCCTGGAGGGATCGCCCATGCCGCCCAACATTCATCCGCTCATCGTTCATTTTCCCATCGCCTTGTTGTTGACCAGCGTCGCCTTAAGCTGGGCCGGACTGATCTGGCAAGGCAAAAGCCTGGATCGGGCTGCCTGGTACACGTTGCTGCTGGGTTTGGCCGGTGCATTGTTTTCCGTGATCAGCGGCTTCCTGGCCGCGGCCGGCGTACCCGCTGATAGCCCCGCCATGGCCACGCTGACGACCCACCGTTTGCTGGGTATCGCCGTCCTGGTCATCTTCGGCCTGCAAGCGCTTTGCGCCTGGCGCAGCAAGGGCGTCTACAGTCGCAACAAGCGTATTCTGCACACGGCGATTCAGATCGTGGGTGTGGCGCTGGTCGTGGCTGTCGGCCTCTACGGGGGCGAGTTGGTCTACATCTTCGGCCTCGGCGTGGCCAGCGCATTACCCTGAACCTGTCCGCTGCTGGGACCCGGCATCCATATGGCTGGCACTGCCCCTTGTTGCCCGCGCTGCCGTATTCGCCCCAACCATTGTTCACGAATTCAAACCTCCCGATCTGCTCGACCGGGAGGTTTACTATTGCCAAATCACCTGACAACTCCTCATCCGTCAGGGGTGTGAACAACTTGAGGCATCGTGAAATGAGGGTAATGGCGCAAGGATGCGCCAGTTTTTACCAGCGCTGCCGTGTCTCCTCTCTTTCACACCAATTTAGCGAACCGGGAGGAAGCATGGCTGATTCACAATGCTAGCTGAGGCAGCTAGGGGTCATTCGGAATGACCCCGCTCTCTGCTTGATTCTTCTGTACACCTGTCTTGGTCTGGTTCGGGGCGGCGGTTTAGCCTGTCGCCTCGCGCCTGCGCGGCACCCCTTTTTTGCGCCGCCTGTTTCGGCTCCACTTTGTAAAATGTGGCAGCAAGAACAGATAAATTCCCGTGATCGCCAGCCCCAGCATCAGGATTGATTGGATGCTTTCGATTTGTTTGGGAAAAGTGAGATGATTGTCACCAAGCAATTTGAAGACAATTGCGACGGGGATCAGCAATCCGGTCGGGACTGCAATCCAACGGTGGATTTTGCGAAACCATTTGTTCATGGCGTTTTTCCTTGAAGACCAGAACTATTTCTAGCAGCGATTCAATCTAGATTATTGAGAAGATTCAGGTGAACTGATGCAACTTCAGTTCTGAACTATATCGGTTGGGGCGACGATGCGGGGCAGCGAGACGCAGAGCCAGGACGCCGCGGTTTATTTCGCCGCAGCCTGTGCTTGCCAAAATCAACCCTCATGCCGACCGAATGATTCATGATTGAGGATAAAAAGCGTCGTGTGCGAGACAGGCATCTAATTCATTCATCATCAATCCTTGATCAAGTTGCTTCCGGGCATTTGTCAAGAGCGTCGGGCTTAGAAATGAACTACGTCCAAAAGAAGATTGTTTTCAATATGACTTCTGTGTAGTTGTGCAGTGGCGTCGCTGCTCAGGTTTGAGCGGGGCGGTTCCGTCGTGTCTGCACAAACACCAGCCCCGTGATCAACAGCCAGACGACGATGCGGATGGTCATGGCCCGCAGGCTGTCGGGCGCCACCACAGCGCTGTAGGCTGTCTGCAACATGACCATGACCAGCGTGTGCGCGGCCAGGGTGGCCAGCGCCGCCGGCAGCGCCCACTTGCTCCCGCGCCAGATCAGCGGCGCAACGACCAGCACAGCCAGCAAGCCCATGATGAAGTTGTAGACCGGCAGCCAGTCGATCACGTAGTAGCCGGGGTCCCGACCCAGCAGCACGCCGCCGCCGGCGAAGATGGCCATAGCGCCGATGATGAAGGCGAGAACCGCAGCGATTTTGAACAGTGTTTGCTTCATGATGATCTCCGGCAATGGGTGTGGATGCGGGCCGCGTTGCGCCGCCGTGTCAGGATGGAAGCGCTCAGGCGGCCTGCAGGCTGCGCTGTTCCGCCCGACGCAACGCCGTCAGCGTAATCACGCCGGTTTCCCAGGCGGCGGCGACCAATGACACACCTAGCATCACATAGGCGATGGCGTGCAACGGCTCGCGCACATCGATCAGGAAGATGCTGGCCCAGATCAGAATGCCGCCCAGGTTGACGGCGATCAGGCTGAGCCAGTTGCCGCCCAGCCGGGCTTCGGGGTCGCGCAGCAGCCAGCGGGCGGCGAGAAAGGGCACGACGGCATAGAGGAATTGCCCCATCCAGCCGTAAACCAGGGCCTGTGGCGCCGTCGCTTCGATGTCAGCGCCGGGAATATTGGCGACTTTGAGGATGATTAGCGGGGCTACCAGCACCGGCAGCAGAATCCAAAGATAGGAGACTGTGAGATGCCAGGCGCCGGCGTTGGCGAAGAGGCCGTGTGTGCGCAGGCTGCGAACCAGAGAGACCAGCAGCGCCACCGTGGCGCCGATGTGCAGCGCCAATCCTGGCACCGTCACAAACAGGTTGCCGTTCAGCCACGGGCCCAGCACCAGCCCCAGCGCCCCCAATGTCATGGCCCAGAAGATGGCGTTGATGGTGCGGCGGCTGGCCAACGGCTTACCGGTCAGGGCTGGCAGCAGATCCACCAGCAGGCCGGCGAAGACCAGCGAGGCAAAGCCCCAACTGTTGGCGTGGATGTGCGCCTCTTTGGGTATGCCGATGCGCAGCGGCTCGCTCCAACCTACCCACAGGCCCGTGCCGATGAGGATGCCTAACAGCAGGTAACTCAGCCCGGACACATAAAACTTAAGGCTGCCCGTGCCCTGGTTTTTTTCGCCGCCGATGCTGCGCAGTTGCAGGATCAGCAAGGTGACGGCGATGAAGATCAGGGTGCCGCCGGTGATGATCAGGGCGGCGCTGATGCTGGGGATGCCGGCCAACAGCACTACCAGCCCGGCGTTGAGCAGCAGCCACATGTCCCAGCGCGTGGCCGGGGTCTCGACCCCGCGACGACCGGCCACGAACGCGGGCAGCGCCGCAAAGGCCGATTCGGTCAGCACGCCCAGGGTGATGAAGTGGACGCGCAGCCAGGGCAGCCCCACGAACCAGGGGATCAGGTTGAAACTAGTCAAGGCGGCATCGGCAGCGGCCACGATCGCGACGATCAGATAGAATGCCGCCATCAGCAAAAAGGGATTGAGCATGATTGTTTTCCTCCTCAGGCGCCGGCTTTGGCGGCCAGAAAGGTGAGCCGACTGCCGGCGCGCAGGCCGCGCGCAGAGCCAGGCGGGGCGATGACGGTGGCGCCGGCGGTGACGGCGAATGCTTCGTCGTTGACGGTCATCACGCCCTCGCCGGCCAGGAAGTGATAGACAGCCAGGGCTTCGGGGTGGGACGGGATCTGTTGGCCGGGTTCCAGGCCGGCCACGACCACCGTCAATTTTTCACTGTCCACCAGAAATTGGGGCCGGGGGCCGGTCGCGTCGAACACGGCTTGATCGGCTACGGCGGGGAAGACGAGCGTGGGCATGGCTACGGGTGACGACATATTTCTGTCTCCAGTTTGAACGTTGACACGTATCTTCTCAATAAACCGGGGCTGGTCAACCTGGAAGTTCGGCTTTTGACAAAAGTCGAACTTCTTTGCCCCCAAAATATTGAGATGATATGTTGACACGGCAGGGAATCACCGTGACGCCAGCATAGCACCTACGGCAAAGCAATCTCCACGACTTTTATCGGATTGTTCCCCAGAAGCGAATGAATCGCCCGCCTACCCGCCCAGTTGCGCTCGCTCGCTCAACCCCGCACGGTCGAGGATGGTGATCTGGCGGCGATCGAAACGGATCAGGCCGGCCTCGGCCAGGGTGCGCAGGGCGCGGCTGAGCACGTCAGGCACAGTGCCCAGCCGCGCCGCCAACTCAGCCTGGGTCAGCCAGGATTGGCGCACCAGCGCCCCATCGGCGGCGGTCTCCAACAGCAGGCGAGCCAGACGCACTTCCACCGTGTGCAGCGAGAGCGCCGCCACCAGCTCGGCCAGATGAGTGATGCGGTCGGCCATGTTGGCCATGACGTGCAGCAGCAGGTCGGGTTGGGCGCTGAACAGGGGTTGCAGGGCGCTGCGATGCAATCGCCACAGCGTCGTGTGCTCCAGCGCGATGGCCGTGGCCGGATTCGGTCGCGCCAGGAAAATGCCGATCTCGCTAAAAATCTCGCCCGGCCCAAAGTAGCGCAGCACCTGCTCCCGACCATCCATCGAATATTTCACCACCTTCGCCCAACCTGCGTCTACAGCATAGAGACCGGTGTTGACTTCCCCTTCCAAAAAGATTACGGCGCCAGGCGCGTACTCATGCCAGGTAGCCAAACCGGCCAGATCGCACAACGCCGCCGCATCCAGCCCAGCGAAATAGGGCAGGTGTTGCAGATGTTGGCAGAGACGGTCGCGGTCGGGATTCGGCATCGTGACTGTATGATAGCAACGAATGGGCGCAATGGCGATCTCGCGGTCAATCTGTGTGGATGCGGGCAAATCTGGCGGCTGCCGGCGCGGCAATAAACGATTTCCAAATGATCGCCTGCTACAGTGGCGCTGATTCTATAATCGATGGTCACATCGTTTGGTTTGGCACCTCTGACATTCAAACGCCCAAGGAGATGATAGGATGATGTCGCGCAAGTACTCGACGATATTGCTTTTGCTAGGTCTGCTGCTGCTGGCTCTGGTTATGGCTACGCCAGCACTGTGGGCTACGCCGCCCGATGACGCTGCCCTGATTCGCCTACAATCTTTCAGCTTCGATCCCCTGGCCGGCGAACCGGGGTTGGGAGCCAGCCTCAGCGCCGCGACTCCCGCCATCGGCGATGCCACCTATCTCGTGCAGTTCCGCGGCCCGGTGCAGGATGAATGGAAAGCAGCAGCAACGCAGGCCGGCGCCCGCCTGTACGGCTATGTGCCCGACTATGCCTTTATCGCCCGCATGGACGCGGCCACGGCCCAGTCTGTGGGGGGCTTGCCCGATGTGCGCTGGGTGGGGTTGTACCATCCCGCCTATCGTCTGGCGCCCGACCTGATGCGCGTCCAGGCTGCCGCACCCGCCATCGAGACCCTCACCCTCCTCACCCTGCCTGATGTCGATCTGGATGAGCTGGCCGGTCGGGTGGAGGCCCTGGGCGGGGTGGTGTTGGAACAGGCTGCCAACTCGCTTTCCGGCATCTTGCGCCTGCGCATTGCCAGCGGGCAGGTGCTGGCGCTGGCCCGGCAAGATGGCGTGCTCTGGGTGGAACCCTATTTTGAGCCGGAAGTGCACAACGATGTGGGCGGCGGCACGATCATGCGCGCCGACACAGTGCGGCAGAGCCTGGGGCTGTACGGCTCCGGCCAGGTCGTCGGCGTGGCCGACACAGGACTGGATTTGGGTAGCCCCACCGACCTGCACCAGGACTTTCAGGGCCGGTTGCTGCAGGCCTACTGCCTGGGACGCCCCGCCCCCTGTGATTGGTCTGACCGAGATGGACACGGCACGCATGTCGCCGGATCAGTGCTTGCCAACGGCGCCGCCTCTAACAGCAACCCGGCCGGCCATCAATATACCGGTTCCTATGCCGGCACCGCGCCCGAAGCACAGCTTGTGTTCCAGAGTATCGAGGCTGCGGATGGCAGCCTGGGGGGCATTCCAGACGACGACGGTGATCTGATGCGCCAGGCCTATCCCCACGGCGCCCGCGTGCATACCAATTCCTGGGGCGGCCCCACCGGCAACATCGACGGCGTGCGTCAATACGGCGGTTACAATGCCAGCAGCCGCAATGTTGATATCGCCACTTGGGAGCAGAAGGATATCCTGACGCTTTTTGCCGCCGGCAACGAGGGTACCGACAATGATCGCAACGGCGTGGTCGATCCTGATTCTGTGGGCAGCCCCGGCACGGCCAAGAATGTGCTGACGGTAGGGGCATCCGAAAACCTACGACCGACGATCACAGACTATTGGGGCGATGGCTGGCCAAACAATTTCCCCGTGAACCCCCTGGCCGGCGATCTGATAGCCAACAACGCCAATGGCCTGGCCGCGTTCTCCAGTCGCGGCCCCACCGACGATGGCCGCATCAAGCCGGATGTGGCAGCTCCGGGCACCTACATCCTCTCCACCCGCAGCCGTCATCCCAATGTGGGCAATGCCTGGGGCGCGTTCAACCAGCATTACTACTACCAGGGCGGAACCAGCATGGCCACGCCCCTCACTGCCGGCGCCGCGGCGCTGGTGCGAGAATGGCTGGTCACGGTGCGCGGGCTGGCCAATCCCAGCGGCGCTTTGATGAAGGCCATGTTGATTAATGGCGCCGCCGATATGAGCCCCGGCCAATATGGCGGCGGGCCGCAGCAAGAGGGGCCGGGCTATCGCCCCAACATCGTCAGCGGTTGGGGCCGGGTGGATCTGGTCGAGAGCCTGATGCCGTATGGCCGTCAGGTGTGGGTGAAAGAGGAGACGCCCGGCATCGGCACGGGCGGCAATCGAACCTATCAATTGACGGTGGGCGGTGGGCAGGCCGGGCTTAGCGCGCCGGCGATATCACCCGCTGAGCCGCAAATCCCAACCCGTATTGCCCCGGCTGCCCCCAGCGCCCCGGCTGCCCCCAGCGCCAATATCATCCAAAATGGCGGCTTTGAGAACGATTCTGGCTGGGAGTTGGAGGATATGGACTACACCACCGACGCCGCCCATGGCGGCAACCGCTCTATGGCCTCCTTCGCCGGTTTCGATGGCTATGTCTATCAATATGTGGAGATACCGGCCAACGCCACCGCCGCCACGCTGAGTTACTGGTGGGGCAATGAAGATGGCGATGTCGGCTTCGATCAATTGCAGGCTTCCATCTACACCGAGGATTTTTCGGAAGCGATCGGTTCGGGGCCGATGCACTCGGCTGAGGATGCCGGGTGGCACAGCCAATCATTGAATCTGACTCCGATCCTGGATGATCTGCGCGGCCAGACCGTGGCCATCCTGTTCGAAGTCACACAGGACGGCATCGAACCTGATGCTGTTTTCTACATCGATGATGTGGCCCTGGATGTGCAAACGGGCGGCGGCGCCACTGCCACACCCACAGCCACTCCCACCCGTCCGCCTGGCTCCACCCCTACGCCTACCCCCACGCCCCAACCTGGCGGCGATGAGGGCGTGTTCCGCATCACCCTGGCCTGGACCGATTATCCCGGCGAACTGGCCGCAGCCAAAGCCCTGGTCAACGACCTGGATTTGGAAGTGGTCGCGCCGAATGGGACGCGCTATCGCGGCAATGCCGGCGTCTACACGGGCGGGCAATGCCTGCGTGGCGGCCAATGGGACGCCTGCAACAATGTCGAGGGCGTCATCATCCCCGACGCTCCCAACGGCGTCTATCAGGTGATCGTGCGCGGGATCAACGTACCGCAGGGGCCGCAGTCATTCGCGCTGGCCGCCTCAGGCGTCGGCCTGGGCGAGGGTGGCGCCCAGCCCACCGCAACGCCGACGTGGCCGCCAGGAACGGCAAAGTCAGTGTACTTGCCCCTGCTCACGCAGTGAACGTCTAAACCGAATAGATACTGAAAATACGACTCAGCAACCCACCGCTCAACCAATCTGCCAACCTATCTATTCACTGACCCACTCACCCACTCACCCAAAGGAGACCTTATCATGCCAATGTCCATTAACGGCAAGAACAAGACCGTTGCCGAAATCCTCAACCGTGCATCCACCGACGCCGCCTTCCGCAACCTGCTCTACACCGATCCCGGCGCCGCCCTGGCCGGTTACAACCTCAGCGACGCCGATCGGGCGGCACTGTCGGATCCGGAAACGGTGAAGGCTGCCCTGAACGGCTAAGCATCGCCGCCCAAACCCAAACGCAAACCGCCGGACTTGTCGCCCTGTTGGCAGGTCTGGCGTTCTGCTGCCTCCTTGACTATCGGTCGAGATCATTTACACTTTCATCCATCTGTCGCCACCATCATCGCCCATGACGCGAGGAGCCGATGAGTAAACCCGCTGCATTTGTAGGCCGCCAGCGCCAACTGGCCCAGCTTGACGCCTTTCTCGACCAGGCCCTGGCCGGGCGCGGGCAGATCGCCTTCGTCACCGGCGATGCCGGTGCGGGAAAAACCACCCTGGCGGCCGAGTTCATGCGCTTGGCGCAGGCGCGCCAGCAAGACCTGGTGGCGGCGGTGGCGATGGGCGATCCGCAAACTGGCGCCAGCGATCCGTATCTGATCTTCCGCGAGGTGCTGGCCATGCTCACGGGCGATGTGGAATCGCGGCTGGCGCAAGGGACGATCACGCCGGAGGGGGCGCAACGGCTGCAAGGGGCGATGCGCACCTCGATTGATTGTCTGATCGAGTTCGGGCCGGACCTGATCGGGTTGCTGGTGCCGGGAGCGAATCTGGCTGTACAGGTGGCGAAAATCGGCATTGAGACCGGCAAACGGGCGGGTTTGATGGACAGGCTGACACAAGCGCCTGCATCCCATCGCCCGGATGTGCCCGGACAGAAGGGCATCGATCAGGGCCAGATATTCGAACAATATGCCAAAGTACTGAAGGCGCTGTCGCAACACGCGCCGCTTTTGCTCATCCTCGATGACTTGCAGTGGGCGGACAATTCCTCCATCGATCTGCTTTTTCATCTCGCTCGCCGCATCGAGACCAGTCGCATCTTCATCATCGGCATGTATCGGCCCGCCGAGGTCGCTTTGGGGCGGGGCGGACAACGCCATCCTCTGGAAAAAATCGTCACCGAGATCAAGCGCTATTATGGTGATGTGATCATCGATCTGGACGTGGAGGCCTACGCGGATGGGGCCGCTTTCATCAACGCCCTGCTGGATACGGAGCCGAATTTGTTGGGGCCGGGCTTTCGCCGGGCACTGCTGGAACGCACCGGCGGCAACGCTCTTTTTGTCGTCGAGTTGTTGCGCGACATGGAGGAGCAAGGGGACATCGTGCGGGACGAGCAGGGGCGGTGGGTGGAAGGGCCTGGACTGGACTGGTCGGCGCTGCCCGCCCGGGCCGAGGGCGTGATCGAGTCGCGCATCAGTCGATTGACGGGCGATCTGTTGGAGGCCCTGAAATTAGCCAGTGTGCAGGGCGACGCCTTCACCGCCGAGGTGGTGGCGCAAATCCGGGAGTTGAATACGCGCGATTTCGTGCGGCAATTGAGCGGCGAGTTGGAGAAACGTCATCGTCTGGTGTCGGCGCAGGGACAGCAGCGGGTGGGCGAGCAGCGATTGTCGCAATATCAGTTCCAGAATCGCCTGTTTCAACAATACCTTTATGGGGCCCTCGATCCGACCGAGCGCGCCTATCTGCACGAAGACATTGGCCGCGCCCTGGAATTGCTGTATGGGGAGCGGGTCGATGAAATCGCCACGCGTCTGGCCTGGCATTTCGAGCAGGCGGACGTGCCCGATAAGGCGCGGTATTATCTGCGACGAGCGGGCGAGCAGGCTGCCGAACAATTCGCCTTCGCCGAAGCGGCCGACTTCTTCACCCGCGCCCTGGTATTCACCCCGACGGATGGCTGGGACGAACGCTTCACCCTGGTGCTGGGTCGCATCAAAGCCTACAATCGTCTGGGCAAGCGTGAGGTGCAGACCGCCGATGCAGTAGAGCTTGAGCGGCTGGCTGTGGCGCTGGCTGAACCGGAGAAGAGCGCAGAGGCCGCGTACCAGATCGCCACTTGCGAAGAAGCCAAGCACAATTATGCTGGCGCGGCCGAGGCCAGCCAAACTGCCATCGCCTGGGCGCAAAAGGCGGGGAGTGTCGAAAAGGAAGTCGAAGCGCGGCTGCTATGGGCGACGATCCTCGCCGCCCAGGGCGACTACCCGTCCGCCTTCGCACAATCCGAGCAGGCCGCCATACAGGCTCAGGCGGGCGGATTCACCAGTCTGTGGGCCAACGGGTTGCGCAGGATGGGCGAAAATGAACACCACCTGCGCGAACGAGACAATGCCCGCAACCATTTCGAACAGGCGCTGCAACTTTATCGCGACCTGAGCGACAGACGCGGCGAAGCCAAGACGACAATGTCGATTAGCTGGCTCTTGCTTGACGAGGGGCTGTATGTCGAGGCCCGCGATCTGGACGAATTCGTCCTTGGCATCGAACGCGAAACCGGCGACCGCCGCGGCGAAGCCATTACCCTCAACAATCTGGCCGCCCACCTGGTCGCGATGGGCGATCTAGAAATCGCACGTAATTATTTTGGGCAAGTGCTGGCGATGTCACGCGAGATGGCAGAACGCATGGCCGAAGGCGCCGCGCACGTCAATCTCAGCACCATTAGCCGTATGCAGGGCGATTATGCACAAGCCCTGGCGGATGCCGAACATGCGCTGCTCGTTTTCGAGGCGATCAAAAGCCCCTACGGCGAGGGTCATGGCCTGTTGCGTTTTGGTCACGCCCTGACCGGTCTGGGTCGTCTGGACGAAGCTGCCGCCGCGTATGAGCGCGCCATCGCCATCCACCAGCAGCTCGGCGATCAGACGCTGGGACTGGAGCCTCAGGCTGGATTAGTGCGCGTACGTCTGGCGCAAGGGGATACGTCCCAAGCCCTTGCTGATTTACAGCCGATCCTCGATCACCTGGCTGCGGGCGGCGACTTCGAGGGCACAGAAGAGCCGCTGTGGATTTATCTGACTTGCTACGAAGCGCTGCGCGCCAATGATGACCCCCGCGCCGATGCACATCTGACCGAAGCCTACCGCCAACTAATGGAACAGGCTGATAAATTCAGCGATGACACCGCTCGGCGTATGTTTCTGGCCAATATCCCGCAGAATCGCCAGATTTTCAAGACTGTGACGGGACGAGACCCCGAACCTGTACCTGTCTCGACCGTTGAACCAATTCCGGCCCTACCGCCAATCGCGACCATTGCGCCAGCCGTACTGCCTGCCGCCGTGGCTGCGATTGCCGAACCACCCATCATTATCGCCCGGCCTGAACCTGCACCCGCCTCGTCGCCTGCTCCGCCACCGCCCGCACCGGTCGCTAGCCCCGAACATCCCTCCCGACCCAACCGGCTATCCAGTGCCTCCCACTTAGTCAGACTCTGGCTGGTCAAGTCCAACGTTGGCCGCATCGCCGCGGCAGTGGCAGTATTTGCCCTCTTGCTCATCCTTCTGTTGCAAATCCCCGCGCTTGTTTCTTCCGACAATTGCCCGCCACAATGCGCGGGAGCCAATCTCGCAGGCAAGAACTGGTCGAGCGATGAACGGGTCGGAGTTGATTTCAGCGGCGCGGATTTGTATGGCGCCCGGCTCCAGTCCGCCGATCTCACAGCCGCCATTTTTTTCAGCGCCACGTTGGCTGCGGCCGATCTCAGCAACGCCAATCTGCGCGGGGCCGACTTCACCGAAGCCAACCTGCGCGGGGTGGATCTCAGTGGGGCGGATCTCAGCTCTGCCAACTTAAGTGGGGCAGCGTTGATCGGCGCTAATCTGGTCGGAGCCAATCTCACCGACGCCGATCTATTTGGGGCCAATCTGGCGGCAGCGAACCTGACCGACGCTAACATGATCGGCATCCACTTTGACGAAACCACACGCTGGCCTTATGGCGTTGTGCCAACCATTGGCGATTGATAGCTGATATTGGATATTCGATAGTTGATATGGGATTTTCGTCGCAAATCCCCAATATCCATTCCCGATTTTTCTTCAATCATCATTTCTCATAATTAGTTCTTGATTCCGAGAAAACCCCATGCTCTACACACTCGAACAAGTGCTGGCCAACCGCAAACCGCTGATCACCGTCCGCTACGATGATTCGCTGCTTGACGCCTTCCGCCTTCTGATCGAACGACGCTTAGGCCAGCTTCCCGTCGTCGATGAAAACGGCCATCTCAAAGGCATCGTGGCGCAGCAAACCATCCTCGGCATCTATTTCCTGACCGACGGCAAGATTTCGCTGTTCGATCTCACGGTCGCGGATTGCATGGAACCGGCGCATACGCTTACCCTGCAAGATGACCTGCTCAGCGCCGTGGACAAACTGCGCAATCGCGGAGTCTACGCCGTCATCGTCACCGACGACGACCTGCCCGTAGGCATCCTCACCGGCAAGGATATGTCGGTCTTTTTCCACGCCCTGTTCGAGGGTATCCTACTGGTTGAACGCATCGAAAGCTATTTCCACCGGGCGTTGGCGGCCATGTTTCCGGATGAGGCTTCCTATAATAAGGCGCTGATCGATGCCTTCGGCGCGGACAAGAAAGACCCCACCCTGCCCCAACGCGGCGGGCGCAATCTCAGCCTCACGGATATGGTGTACATGGTACGCGATGACGACATCTGGCCGTTGTTCGAGCCTGTGTTCGGCAACCGCGATTACTTCCGCGTGCTCATGGATCGGGTGCGCTCCATCCGCAACGAGATCGCTCATTTCCAGGGGCACGTCGACACATTGGAGATGGACACCCTGCGCCGGGCGGCGATCTGGCTGGAGAATCGACCGGCACTGCCGGAGACGACCGAGACGGATGCTGGCGCTGCGTCTGTGCAAACGCTGGCGCGTATCGTGGGCGGGCGCAAACCGCTGGTGTGTGTCGAACCGGGCGTGTCATTGCGCGAGGCGCTGGGCACGATGATCTCCAATCGTTTCGGCCAATTGCCTGTAATCGACGAGCATGGTCATCTGCTGGGCATGCTTTCGCAGCAAGGGATTCTACGCACCTATTATCACACCGATGGCGTGGTCGATTTGCTCGATTTGCCGGTGCTGCACTGCATGGAAGCGGTCACGATCCTGCACATGGATGACGATCTGTTCACGGCGGCCAACATCCTGGCCCAATCGGGCGAGTATGCCCCGGTGGTGGTCGAGGATGACAAGCCGATCGGTATGCTGACCGGCAAGGACATGACGCATTTTTTTCGCTCTCTGTTCGAGGGCATCATCCTGATCGAGCGCATCGAGACCCGCTTGCGTGAGTACGCCAGCGAGGCTTTCCCCGACCCGGCGGCGCTGAACGAAGCCGCCATGCGCGTATTCGGTCCCGGCCCCAAGAACCCCGAATTCGCCGCCCGCAATCCCAGCCGTTTCAGTTTCGGCGACCGCGTGGTCTTCATGAGCGATGGCGATGTCTGGCCCGCGTACGAACAGGCGCTCGGCTCGCGCGATGTGTTCATGCAACTGATGGATCGGGTGCGGCGGGTGCGCAATGGCCTCATGCACTTCCGCGGCAATCTCGGTTATTCCGAACAGGATGCGCTGCGCAAGGCGCATAGTTGGCTCAGTCAGCGCCCGATGGCGACCGCGGCGCCGGCAGCCTTTTTCCCCGAGCAAGCGGATACTAACCGAGCGACGGGGAATAATCCCTATTTCCAGGTCATGGGCCGCAAGCCGCGCACGCTGCCGCTGGATGGCAACGAGGAATGAGATGATGAGACGTACGCGCAGAAATCAGCAGGTTTTGTGTTGGGGCTGGCTGGCGGCGCTGGTGTTGGCCGGGATGCTGCTCGGGCCTGCCAAGACAGCTTTCGCCGCAGAATCCGAACCGGTTGGCCGGTGGCAGCCCAACGACCGAGAGCAGAATCTGGCCGGGAGCACCGCCGAATACCGCGTCTACCTGCCCTTTGTCGATCACAGCCGGCTTCCCGACAGCTTTACGTTGATCGACGACGCCCAAAAGCGGGGCGAATTCGATGACGAGACCGCCCTGATCTACGCCGTCTTCGCTACTTTCGGCGATGCACGTCTGCCCTGGCGTTTTCATGGCGACAACAGCGGCGTGATCGACTCCGACGCCGTGTCCGAGGCCACGCTGCGCTTCGCCGATCTCTCCCCCACCACTCGTGAAACCCTGGTTCCCTTCCTAGTCCCGCCTGTTTACGCCGGCAGTTGGTACGACCTACGCGTGAACGGCCAAATCGCCGCGTCCGGCATCATGACTGGACCGGTCAATTTGATCACCGATCGCTGCAAGGAATTGGCGCAGGGGCTTTTCGCCTCCATCGAATCCGATCATTTCGTGATCTGGTATCCCACATTCGACAATAGTTTTTGGCTGCGGGCCAACCAGATCAGCATCAACCTGGAACAACGCATCCATCCCATTCTCACCGACCTATTCCGCGAGCCGCTGGGCGACGCCGGGCTGGGCTGCAACCCCAGCGATGGCCGTCTCGATGTCTACATGGTCTATGATCCCATCCCGGGCTACGTGACAACGAATGCACTGGTCAGCGTCTATCCTGGCACGGACTGCAAAGTGGCGCCATCCTACATGCTCGTGCTTCGACAAGGTTATTCTGAGACCAGCACGGTTGCACACGAATTCATGCACATGATTCAATACTCCTACGATCCTGCCAGCGAGTGTTTCCATGCCTGGTGGATGGAAGCGACTGCCAAATGGGCCGAGGACTATTTTGAAACGGTTGATGCGCAGCCAGATGTTCAAAACGAACAAAGGTATGCCAAGTACTATTTAGAGTCAACCTTGCGCTGGCTTATAGACACTGAGGGTTTACGTGAATACGGAGCCTATCTATGGCCATTCTATCTCAGCCATTACACAGGCAGTTATCACCCCGAAATCATCGCCGAGATATTCTCCGCTACCGAAGATGCCGCCAAGGGCAATCTCTATCAGGTCATCAACGACACTATCGAAGGGGGCTGGGCCGAACGCTGGTCGGAGTTTGCCGTGTACAACCTGAACTTAGCGCCGCACAATGAGTATGAACAATGGGACGATCTCAAAATGAGTTGGGATACATGGAAAAACAAGGTGAGCACGACCGATGTCGAACTTTTTGGCTATCCTTACATCCCTCACGAGATTGTGGAGGTCGGCCAGGGTGCGTTGGGTTATCGCATCCGGGATCTGGCCATTGCTTATGAGAATATTAAGGTGGATAAGGCTGTGGGGCTGCTGGCGTTCGAGAATGCATTTCGGGGCGTGCCGGATGTGCGCGTCCAGGCGATGATCAAGCGGGCCGGGCAGGATTGGCAGGGGCCAGAGGATTGGTCGAGCCGGAAATGGACGGTGGTATGCGCGGACGACCCGGCAGGCCGGGTAGAGGAAATCATTCTGATCATCTCCAACAGCAATTGGCAACGACTGACCAACAGCTCGCGTGCCACCGGCCCCGTGCGCATGATCGCCAGTGATCTGAGCTGCGTAGGCTGGCAGGGGAGCAGCGATTGGCAGATCGAAGGCGAGTCACACGACAGGCAAGGGCAGGTTAATTACACGATCCGCGGCGAGGCGACGCCAAAATTCACGCTGAGCAAGCTGACGCAGGTGGGGGATTTGCTCCAACTTGAATATCAACCGACCGGTGGGAGTGCGAGTTGGATGACCACGTACACCAGTGTGGATTTCCAAACGGGGAACACGGCAAGCTGTACGCGCACAGACGTTCAAACGCTGACACCTGACCTGGGTGGCCTGCTGATCGTGGAAGATTTGCGGGATAATCTGGAGGGCGATGAATTCGCTTTCAGCCGCAAGTTTTTTGCCTCTGGCCTTGTCCCCGCGCCCGACCGCTGTCCCGGTCTCGACACATGGACGCACATCCCCTGGCTAACCACCGATATTCCCGACACCGGTCTGCTGCCCTGGCCGGGCCAGAGTGCTGGCAAGTTGCAAGGCACGTCCAGCCAGACAATCACCGGTGAGGATTACAGTAACACGACAACCTCGACGTGGAATCTGCGGGCGCTGACCCCTTGATCAACCCGCCCTGGCCATCCGTTGCGTCTGCTTTTCGATCCACAGGTCCAACAACACCGAGAGGATGATGACGAGGCCATAGACCATGTAGGTGTACTCGTAGGGCAAGCGTAACTGGCTGATCCGTGCTGGCTACTTCGGCCATCCGGCGGCCAAACAGTCAGGCCGCACGGCGGTAGTCGTGGTGTACGCCACCTAAAACAGGAAAGGCAACCACCTTTCCTGTTTTGGGTTGATCGGATGGTTACATCGGTATGTATTGGCACAGGCCTTGATGTGGCCGAGCATGGTTGTAGAATGTCGAGAAATCTTGAATAACATTATCCAGGTGCCTGTCTTTGAGAATGATCATGTGATCGAGACATTCGCGGTGCAGAGTTCCCATATACCGTTCGCAAATAGCATTCGCATTCGGCGCCTGGTAAGGCAGACGAATGATATTCACGCTCTCAGCGGCGAACACGGCGTCGAAGGCGGCGGCGTACTTGCTGTCGTTTTCTCGCAGCAGGGAGCGGATGGGCGATTCCTCTTCTTGCAGCAACCAGACCATGTTGCGGGCCTGCTGGGTGACCCAATGACCATCGGGATTGGCCGTGACACCGACGACATGCACACGCCTCGTTCCCAACTCGATGAAGAAGAACACATACAGCGTCTGCAGGCGCAGCGTCTCGACGGTAAAGAAGTCGCAGGCCAGCAACTGATGTTTGTAGTGACGCATCAACGTGCGCCAGCCTATCGAGCCGAACCGCACCGGAGCCGGCAGGATGTCATAAGCTTTGAGCACATTACGCACGGTGCTTTCGCAAACATCGAAGCCCAGTTTCTGCAGTTCGCCGGCAATCTTGCCGTAGCCCCAGCGAGTATTGTCTTTGGCCAGTTGCACGATCAGCTGTTGCAGTTCCTCGCTGAGCGGCGGTCTGCCGCCGGTATCGACCAGTTTCTGCTACCACTTGCGGCGTACGAGTTCCCGATGCCAGCCGATCACAGTTTCCGGTTTGAAGATGCGAGTGACACGACCCAGTTGGCTGGTTGTGAGGCGGCTTCGCCTTTTCAAGGAGGCAGCCAGCACCGCCAGCATCCATTTGTCCGGGTGACTGGGCCTGACGACATGCGTTTGTTTGCGGGCGAGGATGTCCAGTTGCTGCCGCAGGATCAGGATCTCGAGGTCCTTGTCATCGCGGGAAAGACGGGCGATGCGCAGGAGGTCGATGAGGGTGGTGAGTAATCGTGTGAGCAGGAAAAAGAGCATGTCGGCATTGTCAGGTCGGGCCTCGCAGAAGGCAAGCTCGTAGCGGCAAAGAGGTTAGTTCGGCACGTTTTCGGGTGCCAGATCGGTTCATATGAGGTTTTTGCAGGGCACGGGTTTGGTACCGGCCATCGTATTCGGTTGCCAGCCGGTCAAACCGGGGCGAAGAAGCTCGACTTTTGGCAAGAGTCGGACTCCTGGTTTGACCGGCCCTGTTTTGTTGAGAAGATCACCTGGTCTCACCTAAAACACCAACACTTGATGCGCGGCCAGGGTCCAGTCCCCTTGGAGGTCCATATTACCGTCCAGAACACCCTCAATCTTGTCTTCAGGCTCGAGCCCGCGAGCCTCGCTGCAGGTCCCTCAGGTGGCGACCAGGCCCCGACGGGCCAGCGATTTGACCATCCGCTCCACGTTGTAGTAGCCGTCGGGCGTTTTTTGCCCCTGGCGGGCGCATAGCACGCCATCGCCGGTCATGAAGACGCGCACGGCCACCCCAGGCCGCTTGACTAGGTTCAGGGCCAGGCGCAGGGCGTTGTAGGGCCGCTCGTTGCCGTAGGGGGCATCGTTGATGATGAACAGATAATCTTGGGTTGTTGCGGTTGCTTCGGCGCTCATGGTTTGCTTACTCCTTGGGTGAATTGATGAGATACAGTTTCATAGCCCGCTTGCTGCCACTCCCACACGCCCGCCTCCAAACGAGCCACCGAACGGCCAGCTTTGGCCAGTATTTCCAGAGCATCATCGGCGATGACGCAGTAAGGCCCGCGACAGTAGGCCACGACTGTTTTGTCCAGGGGCAGTTCGGCCAGGCGTCGTTCCAGTTCGCCGATGGGGATGGAGATTGCAGCCGGCAGATGCCCAGCCCTGTACTCTACCTCCGGGCGCACATCCAGCAGAACCACTTCGTCTTGACGCAGCCGGGCGAGCAAAACGTCAGCCGGGATTTGCTCGAACTCGTGCCGTCGGCTACGGTAGGCATCGAGCGCCTGTTCCACCTCGGCTAATTGGCGCACAGCTACTTCTCGCAAATTGAGCCACAATTGCGCCACGACCGGGTCGGCCAGTCGGTAGCGGATATACACTCCTTCCCGTTCAGCCAGCACCAGCCGGGCCTGTTTGAGCCGTTGCAGATGCTGGGAGGTGTTGGCCACACTCATCTGCGCCTCGTTTGCCAACTCCTCTACAGTGCGGGGAGCCTGCGTCAACAAGTCGATCAACTCCAGCCTGTGGGGATTGGCCAGAGCGTTAGCGATCTGGGAAAACAGATCATACAGTTGTTCTTTTTGGGGACGTGGTGTGGTGGACACTTGACCGGCCTCATATATTCAATTGATTAATTGAATTATAGTGCAGTTCAATCTCGATGTCAAACAATTGAAGAGAGCAGTTTGAAGTGATCCCCATTGTCAAGACCACGAAATGGGAAAAATAAGAGAGAGTTTGGGTGGATGAAAAGGGTGGGCATACGTGACAAGTTAAGGCCAGCCAGGATTTGTCAAAGCGAGTGATACTGAGTAAATAGGAGGGATGAGCCAAAACAAAAAGAGAAATCCAGACCATGTGAGAGGACGGCAAAGACCGTCTGAGAACAACGAAGCCATCGAAGAACGATTGCAAGAGTTGTTGACGCCGGCAGTGCAGAGCCAACTGAGCTACTACAGGTCATTGGGGATGCGCAGTCGCATTTTGAGTTTACCCTTGATGGTGGCGGCAGTGCTGACACTACTCTGGCGACAAGTGCCCTCGGTGCATGAATTGTCTCGGATGTTGGTGCGAGAAGACTTGCTATGGTGTACAGCCGTGAAAGTGAGCCAGCAAGCGCTGAGCCAACGATTTTTGAGTTTTCCGGCAGAGTTATTTGAGCGAGTCTACAAAGATGTGCTGCCCACGATGAAAGAGAGGTGGGAGCAACGCCAACAACGCCCTCTACCGTTGTCGATTCAAGTCGCAAATGCGCACTTTGCACACATCTGGATAGCCGATGGTTCCACGCTGGAAGCGCTTTTTCGTAAACTTGAGGCTTTACAGGAGGCAGGACCGAGCCAACTGGCAGGCAAGATGTGTATGGTCATCGATTTGGTGCGGCAATTGCCGGTTGAGCTTTGGTTCAGCGAGCAAGCCCAGGCATTCGACACCAACTTCATCCCGAACCTGTTGGCATTGGTCAAGGGCAAAACCCTGCTGATACTGGACCGAGGTTTCTATGACTTTCAATTCTTCGCGGCTCTCATGGCTCAAGGTTCAGATTTCATCACTCGAGTGAAGAGCAATAGTAGAATCGAAATCATACGCCATTTATCCAGCACGGACTCGGTCAAGGATATGATTGTCCAGCTGGGCACAGGTCAAAATGGCGCCCCTATCCTCACAGTGCGCATGGTCGAAGTTCGTTTTGGCAGCACCTGGTATCGGTACATCGCTTCAGTCCTGGACCCGGCTATTCTGCCTCCTTTCGTGGTGGCTGACTTGTATCGGCGGCGTTGGCGGATCGAAGACGCTTTCAATACGGCCAAACGGCTGCTCAATCTCTCCTATCTCTGGACTGGTTCCGTCAATGGCATCCAATTACAAATCTGGGCGACCTGGCTTTTCTATGCCGTCCTCGTTGATCTCGGTGATGCTGTGGCTGATGCCATGACTATTCCATTTGACCGCATCTCGCTGGAAATGCTCTTCCGGGGCCTTTATCATTTCGCCCATGCTTTCAGCAAGGGCAAGGCATCCGATCCGGTCGTCTATTTCTCTGCT
>JAGFJG010000187.1 GCA_024102915.1 Caldilineales bacterium | reverse complement strand
ATCGTCCGCCGCATCCCCGCCAGGGCAATGACCTCAGGCTGGGTTTCAGCGACGCCAGTCGGGACGCCAATCACTCGGTCACCTAGCCAGTCTGTCACATCACGCGCCTGCACACGCCCCTTCGGCCCCGACCCCGCCATCGCCGCCAAATCTACGCCGCCTTCCCGCGCCAATCGCCGCGCCGCCGGAGTGGCCCGCACGCCCACACTCTCTCGCTCCCCCGCTCCTCGTTCCCTCGCCGCCCTTTCCACATCCATCCTCGTGACTCGCCCGCCCGGCCCTGTCCCCGCCAACCCGCTCACGTCCACGCCCAGGTCATCGGCCAGGCGTTGGGCGACTGGCGTGGGACGTGAAACGTGAGGCGTGGAACTTGAGTCGTGTTGCGTGGCTGTTGTTTCTTTCGACAGGCTTTCGCCCTCGGCCAGAATATAGGCGACCACGGTCGTCACTGGCACGACATCGCCTGCGCTGGCGCTGAATCCAGCAATCTTCCCGGACGCCGGCGACTCCACCTCGACCGTCACCTTGTCGGTCTCCACCTCGAAGATAGCCTGACCTTTCTCGATCTGCTGGCCTTCTTCCACCAGCCATTCGATCAGCCGGGCCTCCTCCTGCGACATTTCCATCTTGGGCATGATCACGGGCGTGGGCATCAGGCCTGACCTCCGTATTCCGTATTGCGTACTGTGCAAAACTTGACACCTGACACTTGATACCTGATACCTGACACCTGACACATGATACTCATCACACCCTCCCCTGCACGATTTCCCGCGCCTTCTCGACGATATTCTCGACCTGTGGCACGGTGTGATATTCGAGCGTACGGTTGTAGGGGATGGGCATATCCCGCCCGGCCAGGCGCACGATGGGCGCGTCCAGGTAATCGAACGCTTCCGATTCGGCGATCACAGCGGCCAGTTCGCCGCCGAAACCGCCCGTACGAGCCGCTTCGTGCACGATTAGCACGCGCCCGGTCTTGATCACCGACTGCACGATCGGCTCTGAGTCCAGCGGCTTGAGCGTGCGGGGATCGACCACCTCGACTTCGATGCCTTCCGCCGCCAACTGCTCCGCCGCTTCCAACGCCCGCTGCACCATGATCGCCGTGGCGACGATGGTCAGATCCCGACCCTGGCGTTTGACCTCGCTCCGGCTCAACGGCACGACATAATCCTCTTCCGGCACCGGGCCTTTGGTTTTGTACAGCAGTTTGTGCTCCACAAAAATAACCGGATTGTCGTCGCGGATGGAGGCCAGCAACAGGCCCTTGGCATCGTAAGGCGTGCTCGGCATCACCACTTTCAGGCCGGGCACATGCACGAACCAGTTTTCCAGCGATTGCGAATGCTGCGCCGCTGCGCCCGTACCTGAACCGGCCGGACAACGCAGCACAAAGGGAACCGTCGCCTTGCCGCCGAACATGAAGCGGATTTTGGCCGCCTGATTGACAAGTTGCTCGGTGGAGAGCGTGGTGAAATCCATGAACATGATCTCGCCGATGGGTCGCATGCCGGTCAGCGCCGCCCCGGTAATCGCCCCAGCAATGCCCAACTCGCTGATGGGCGTATCGATGATCCGCTCCTCGCCGAATTCCTCGAACATGCCGCGCGTCACGCCGAATGCGCCGCCGTACACGCCCACATCTTCGCCGATGACGAACACGCGCTCATCCCGCCGCATCTCCTGCGTCATCGCCTCCCGAATCGCTTCCAAATACGTTAGCTCACGCATAGACGCCCTCCTCGATGGTCGCCAGATCGGGTTCAGGGCTATTGTCTGAGAATTCGACCGCATCCGCAATCGCCGCCTGCGCCTCCTGCTCGATGCCCGCCGCCTCCGCCTCGGTCAATTCGCCATTCTCGAGCAGATAGCGTTTGAATCGTGGGATGGGGTCTCGCTCTTTCCACTCCTCGATCTCCTCTTTGCTGCGATAACGATTGGCGTCGCTCTTGGAATGGCCCCGATAGCGGTAGGTCACATTCTCGACTAGGCTCGGCCCCTCGCCCGCTCGTGCTCGCTTCACCGCCTCGCTCACCGCTTCATACACGGCCATCACATCGTTGCCATCCACCGTTTCGCCCGGCATGCCATAACCTGCGGCCCGGTCGGCGATGCGTTCGATTTTGCAGGCCTTCCGGATCGAATAGCTCATCGCATACTGATTGTTCTCGCATACGAACACCACCGGCAACGTCCAGATGGCAGCCATGTTCAGCGCCTCGTGGAACGGCCCGGAATTGGCGGCGCCATCGCCGAAAAAGCAGAGGCAAATCCTGCCCGTCTTCTGCATCTTCTGGCTCATGGCCACGCCCACGGCAATGGGGATGCCGCCCGCCACCACGCCATTCGCCCCCAGATTGCCGCTGTCCACGTCGGCGATGTGCATCGAACCGCCCCGCCCGCGACAATAGCCAGTCTCCTTGCCCATGAACTCGGCCATCATCAGGTTGATGTCGGCGTCTTTTGCCACGCAATGCCCGTGCCCGCGATGGGTGGAGAGGATGTAATCGTCGGGGTTGAGGGCAGCGGCAGCGCCCACCGCCGAGGCTTCCATGCCGATGGAAAGGTGCATGGTTCCGTGGATTTTACCCAACATATAAAGCTGCTCGGCCATTTCCTCGAATGCACGGATGGTGTACATCTGCCGCAGCATGTGGCGTTTTTTCGTAGTGTCCAATGTCATTGAAGCAACTCCAAAGTCTCGATTTTGCAAACAAGTTTTCATCCGCAGATGACGCAGATTTCACAGATTATTCTAAGATTCATCTGCGCCATCTGCGAAATCTGCGGTTCCGCTCATCCTACCAGGTCAGGTTGACCCAACAGAATCCGTAGCCCATGCCGTCGACCATCTCCCAGGTCTGGCGAGCGATGCTTTCGTCGCCCTGAAAGGCGGGCAGCTCGGCCTTCTTTTGCGCCCAGGACACAACCACGCCGGGGTCCCGTTTCTGCGGCGGGGTGGGGATGCCCTTCGGTGCGGGCCGGTCGATGCGCTTGATTTCACCCAGGCTGGCAAAGGAGGGGCCGGACTGGCTGTACACGCCATAATCCAGTGTGAAATCGATCATCGCCTGCACATTCTCGATTTTGGCATCGTCCATGATCAGGGCGCAGGCGTCCATGATATAGCCGCCGTCGCCCGCCGCCGTGTCGATGGCGTACTTGCAGGCAGCCCGCACCTCATCCGGCGTGCCATGCGAGAGCACAGCATTGGGGATGCCGCCGCTCAGGCAGAACTTCTCGCCCAGCACTTTGCTCGCCAGGGCCAGGTCGGTCTGATCCACATGGAAGATGACGCTCTTCTCCGGCAGTTCGGCGATGTGTGCCAGGTGCGAATCCCAGTTGCCCTCGGCATAGAGGATGATCTGTTGGCTGTTCGCCCATAATTCCTCGATGATGGGCTTGAGCGTCGCCCAGTAAATCTCGCGAAAATCCTTGTGCGAGATGAATGGCACCGAGCCGCGATGCATCCAGATGATGGAGGGCAGATTGCGGTCGGGGTCGGCGGGGCCGGCCACCACGTTGTAAAGGTGGGGCATCAGCGCCTCGCAGGCTTCGATCACTTTGTCACGCCGTTCGCCCAGGTCGTAGCAAAGTGGCACGTAACCGCGCAGCTTGTCACCCATGATGTCCAGCGGGGCCTTGAGCACGGAACTGACCGCCGGAACCACACCGGCATCGATCAGCTCGACCGTCTTCGCTCCCCACAGATTGAAGAAATAGCTATAGGCCAGGATGCCATTGATAAACGACATGTTGTGCTCGAAGGTCACCGGTTCGCCCGCCGGTTTGATATGCGTGGTGAAGCGGGGCAGCCATTTGTTGACCAGAAAGGCGGTGGGGTCGTCGATGAATTCGTCGTACTCGGCAGCTTTCAGGAAGGCAGCCTCGTCGATGGTGGGCTCGGCCCACTGGTTGATGCCGTCCACGGGCAGGCCAATGCCAGGGAAGGTGATGCCATCCCAGCCGAGGGCTTTTTGCATGCCAAACCAGTTGACGATGGAATTGGTCTGGATGGCATCGACGCCGGTTTCCACGGCGAACTGGCGGTTCACATCGAATTGCAACTCGGCCTTGCACGCCACTTCGTAATTAGTGTAACCGCAATATTTGGCCGAGAACTCCTCGGCGAAAATGCGCAACGGCACACGGTCGGGTTTGTAATTGTAGTTGGCGGTGACGTAACGTTTTAGCCGTTCCTGGTAAAGGTCGGCATTGTTTTCTGTCATGATTGCCTCACTATCGCTGACGATGGACGATGGTCGATTGACGATTGTCACGTCTTCGACGAGTATCCATCGTCCACCGTCGATGGTCTATCGTCAATGTTTTCAAAGTGCGTCCTGCATCCGCCGCAGCCTGACGACGGCGCAGGTTTCGTCTAACTCGACATCCGCCCAGGTGACGATTTCGCCCCTGGCTACGGAACGGATGATGCGAGCGCCGGGGGCGAGGCCAACCGGCAGGGCGTTCAATCGCTTCGCCATCTCAGCCCGATCCATCACGCCGTGGAAGGTGTATCCACCGAAATCGTCCAGGGTGTCGCCAGGACGCAGGTTGCGCTTGGCGAAGGTCATGTTCTCGGCTATCGGCTTATCCAGCGGGGCCAGCGTCACTTTGCGGTGGAAATATGCCTGGGCGAAACTGATGGGCGCTTCGATGAACCACAAGTGATAAGGTCGGAAAAATGTCGAGTATTTGCCGTTGCCCACTTTTAGGTATTTGAGATCGTCGGCGATGCGAGCATCGTGCACACGGCAGACGACGAACACCCCGCCCGCCATCGCTTTGCCCTGCACAAAATCGACCACGCTCGGATACGGGGCCAAGCCGCCGTCTTCGGTCAGCATAAATAGATCGGTCACGGTCTCGAGCGTCGCTTCCGGCCCGACCATGCCGCGCTGCATCGGCACGCAGCCGGTGGCGTTGGCGGCACAACTCATCTCAAACATCGTCTTCGTCCCGTCCACATAGCTGGTGGTCTGATAAGCATCCTTGTTGGCCCGGCGGGCGGATTCGGCTACGGCATCCGGGGTGGCCGACGGGTCGAGCGGGTTGTTCTTGCCCTTGCCGATGACGATTGGCTCAAAGCCGAGAAACTGCACGTATTCCCAAAGTTCCATCAAACAGCCCGGTTCATCGCCCGAACTGACGGAATAGAGCACACCCGCCTCTTTCGCCAGCTTTTTCAGCATGCGGCCTACGGTCACATCGGCCTCGATATTGACCAACACCACATCCTTGCCGCCCTGAATGCCAGCGTAAGCGGTTTCGGCGGCGCTGGCGGGCGAGGGCGAAACATCGGTGATGATATCGATGATATCGAGCTTGGCGGCCAGTGTGAGGTCGCCGGTCACCACCCGTTTCCCGGCCCGCACGGCATCCTCAGCCCGACCAGAGTTCTCGGTCTCGATGATATCGCCCGGCGACACGCCTGCATCGAAAAAAGCCTTGCACGCAGCCTCGGTGTCGCCATCGGCCAGCACCGAAACCTCCATGCCCGGCACATGCCGCACTTGCGCCACAAACCCGCTGCCCATCCAACCCGCACCGCTGGCGCCGATGCGGATGGGACGGGAATCGGATTGAAGTTGTTGGAGTCTTTTGTAAATCACAGTTCTATTCCTTCCAGACGGATCAATTCTGGTTCAGGCGATAGCCCTATCTTATTGCGTGTTTGACGGCGAATGGAGTAGCGATACAAAACATCATCCATCCCATAAGCACAATGCCAAGCCCCATTTCGTTAGTCGCCTTTTTTGATTGAAACGGCTTCGATTGCCGCCGTCACAATATCATCCGCCGTGAGATGGTACTTGACCAACAGGTCGTCCGGATCGGCTGACTCGCAGTAGATGTCGGCTAGGCCCACGAAGCGCATGGGCACGGGATGCGTTTGGGCGACGATGCGGGCGATGTTGCTGCCGAAACCGCCGGTCAGCAGGTGCTCCTCGGCGGTGACGATGGCCCCGGTTTCACGGGCGGCAGCAACGATGGCTGCCGTGTCCATCGGGCGCAGCGTGTGCATGTCCAGCACGCGCGCTTCGATGCCCTCATCGGCCAGAACGGCGGCGGCATCCAGGGCGGCGGCGACCATAATCCCGCAGGCGATGATAGTGAGATCACCGCCCTCGCGCACCACGTTGGCCTTGCCGATCTCGAACGGGCAATCGTCCATCGGGTAGATTTCGGGCAGGGCCACACGGCTGGAGCGCAGCCACACCGGACCGACATGATCGGTGGCGGCTTTCACGGCGGCGTGCATCGAAGCCGGGTCGCTGGGAACCAGCATGACGAAGGTGGGCAGGCCGCCGACCAGGGCGAAGTCCTCGATGCCCATCTGCGTGGGGCCGTCTTTGCCCAGGGTGATGCCGCCGTGGCTGCCCAGGATTTTGGCATTGACGTTGCCCATCGCCACGGCCAGTCGGATCTGGTCGTAAGCGTTGCACAGCAGGAATGAAGAGAAGCTGGTGATCCAGGGGATGAATCCGGCCCCAGCCAGCCCGGCGCCAATCCCCACCAGATTGCTTTCGGCAATACCGATGTTGAAAAAGCGTTCGGGATAAGCCTGGCGCACGGTCTCAGCTTTGGTGGAGTTGCCCAGGTCGCCGTCGAGCACGACGACGCGTGGGTTTTCGCTGGCGACATGCAGCAGGGCGTCGCCGAAGACATTGCGCAAAGGTTGATTGAAGGGTTTCAATCCTGCCTGAGTTCCGAGTTTCATCGTTGCACCTCCATTGCCTGACCTGCGAGAATCTCTACCCTCGCCAGTTCGGCCTGCTCCGGCGTCAGCGCCCGGCCATGAAATGTGAAATCGGCTTCGACAAAGGACACGCCTTTGCCTTTGATTGTGTGGGCGATGAGGATTGTGGGTGTTCCGTGTTCCGGATTCCGAGTTGCATGTTGAAGCGTCTCCACGATCGCATCGACATCGTGCCCGTCCACTTCGAGCACCCGCCAGCCGAAGCTCGTCCATTTGTCGACCAGCGGTTCCAGCGCCATCTCCCGACTGATGGGACCGGTTTCCTGGAATTTGTTGTAATCGAGGATGGCGATGAGATGGTCCAGTTTGAAGTGAGCGGCGGCCATGGCCGCTTCCCAAATCTGCCCGGCCTCGCATTCGCCATCGCCGAGCAGCACAAAAACCCTGAAGTCCAGGCCGTCGAGCCGCGCCCCCAGTAGATGACCGATGCCGAGGCTGAGTCCCTGACCCAGGCTGCCGGTGGTAGCCTCGACGCCGGGCATAAGTCCGAGGATGGGGTGGCCCTGCACCGGGCTGTCGATCTGGCGCAGCGTCCACAGCATCTCTCGATCGAAGTAACCGGCCTGCGCCAGCGCGGCATAGAGCAGCGGCGCCGCATGACCTTTGCTCATGATGAAGCGATCTCGCTCCGGCCAATCTGGCTCATGCGCCCGGTAGCGCAGAATCCCGCCGAAATAAAGGGCGGTGAGGATTTCCACCGATGACCAGGAACTGGAGGGATGGCCCGACCCGGCTATTGTGGTTGCATCGAGAATGTCCAGCCGTAGTCGCCTGGCGATTTCTTGTAATGGTTGTTGGTTCATTTAAATTTCTCGAGTCTGGTATTGCGTGTTCAGTTTGTCAGTTTGCTGGCGTTTGATTATCGGGCCGCCAGAAAATCATCCACCTGAGCGGCGGTGGGCAGGGCGGGGATCACACCCTTTTTGGTAGCGGTGATGGCCCCGACGGCGTTGGCATAGCGAAGCATTTCGTGCAGGCGGACGACGGTGAGGTTTTCGCGCCAGTTCTCGCTGCGAGTGAGTTGAGTCAGCATCCCGGCCATGAACGCATCGCCACAGCCCACAGCATCCACGGTCTCGACCGGGAAAGCAGGCACAAAGCCGCTGCCATCTCTGATGCAGAAAAAGCTGCCATGACGGCCCAGCGTCACCAGAATCAATTTTGGCCCTAATGACAACAATTTCTCGCACTTGTCCGTCAAATCGGCAATGACTTCTGCCTGCCTCCGACCTCCGACCTCCGTCTTCTGCCCGCCCGCCAACAATGCCAGCTCATCCTCATTCACCTTGACCACATCGGCCCGGGGCAACATCTCCCAAATCTGCGTTAGAGCCTCTTCAGGAGTTGACCACAGGCTCGGACGGTAATTCACATCGAAAGAGATGAAAGCGCCGCCCTGCCGCGCCAGCCATACTGCCTCGAACGTGGCGCTGCGGCTCGGCTCATCGCTGAGGCTGAGCGAGCCGACGTGAAGGTTGCGGGTGGATGCCAGCAGTTCGGCGTCGAGTTCCTCCGGTTCCAGGCGAGTGTCTGCGCCGGGGTTGCGATAGAAGACGAACTCCGGCGTGTTCTCATCCGCCATAGCGATGATGGCCATGGTTGTGCGGGCGTAGTTGTCGACCCGCATTCCGCGCGTATCCACGCCCTGAGCCGCCAGATGCTCGAAAAGGTGGCGTCCGAAAATATCGTCGCCCACTTTGCCGATGAAGGCGACCTCCGCACCCAATCGCCGGGCGGCCACGGCGGTGTTGGCGGGAGCGCCGCCGGGGCTGGGGATGAAAGCCGAGACCTCAACCAGCTTGCGCCCGACTTCAGCGGGGAACATATCGATCAGGGATTCGCCTAGCGTTACGATGTGCATAGTATAATCTCAAGTGCCTGGCACCTTCGCGTTATTATGGGCTGAACATTTGCAGTGATGAGTGGG
>JAGFJG010000040.1 GCA_024102915.1 Caldilineales bacterium | reverse complement strand
GGCTGCGACGCCTGACCTATCCCGACTCGGCGCGGCTGGGGGGTTGGGCGCTGGCGATTTTGGGCCTGATTGTGCTGGCCGTTCTGCTGATCAGCCGGGTGTGGTCCGCGCCCTTTATCGACTTCGGCCAGCGCGTGATCGCCGGTTCCGATCTGGCGCAGGCGGCCTTTGGCGACGGCGGTCAATTCTGGAGCTATGAGGCCGGGCGATTGCTGCAATTCGGGTTCATGCTTCTGGGGTCGGGATTGGTGCTGTTGTTGGCGCTGTCGCCGTTCGGCCAGCGCACCTTGATCGGCGCGGTCGATGCCAGCGCCGAGGAGAAGCGCCTGGCCGATCAGGACTACACCTGGTCGGTGGGGTTGCGGGTCTGGCACGGGGCGGCCTTGCTGTTGCTCGTCCTCGACCTCTGGCTGATCGGATTCGTCTTCAACCCGCGCGTCAATCCCTCGCTACTCGAATTTCGCCCCCCGGCGGTGGAATGGCTGACCAGACGCCAGCTCGACCAGCAGCCCTGGCGATTCACCACATTCCAGCTTCCCGACGAACAGAAAACTTACAACGCCAATCTGGGCATGTGGGACTGGAATCAGGATGTGCGCGGCTACGATTCCATCATCCCCAAACAGTACGCCGAATATATGTCGCAGTTGCAGACGCAGGGCGACCTGCTCTACAACCGCATCGCCCCGATTTACGCGCCCAACGTGGCGGCGCTGGACGACCCGCTGTTCGATCTGCTGGGCGTGCGCTACGTGGTCACCACGCAGGAAATCACGAACCCCGGCTATTGGCTGGCCTACGACGGCGAGGTCAAAATCTACGAGAATGTGGATGCCGTGCCCCGGGCGTTGTTCGTGCCCCAGGCGGCGGTCGCCGACGAGGGCAACCTCTGGGATGTGATCCGCAGTCAGGATTTGCGGCAGACGGTCGTGCTGGATGAGGCGTCTGCGCCCGATCTGCCCGATGCAGTCTTTGGCGAAAAGCGCGATGTGCGCGTCAGTTCGTATGGGTTGAACGGAGCCGAGGTCGAGGTGGATGTGGACGCGCCCGGCTGGCTGGTGCTCAACGACGCCCATTTCACCGGCTGGCGGGCGTATATCCGGCCGCTGGCGGCGGTGGACGAGGGCGCGGGCATCAATGAATCGGAGTTGCCGATCTATCGGGCCAATGGCAATTTCCGGGCGGTGTATGTGGCGGAGCCGGGCTGGTACGCCGTGCGCTTCCACTACACGCCCATGTCCTTCAAATTGGGACTTTACGCCAGCTTCCTGGCGGCGATTTTCCTGCTGTTATTGGTGGGGTGGTGGGCCTGGGGTCGGTATTATCGTGAAACCGAGGGCGAGGGTGCGCACGTGCGGCGGGTGGCCAAGAATTCGTTGGTACCGATGAGCATGTCGATCGTGAACAAATTTATCGACTACGCATTTGCTCTGCTTTATCTGCGCATCCTCAACCCGGCCGGCGTTGGCGCTTACACCTTCGCCGTGCAGTTTTACACCCTGTTCGAGATCATCGTGCGCTTCGGCCTGGGCACGTTGCTGACGCGGGAATTGGCCAGGAAAAAGGATGCCGACAACGCCAATCAATTCCTGGGCAACGTCATCGTCCTGCGCACGATCCTGTGGGCGATGGCGCTGCCGGTCATGGCCTTTGTCACCTGGCTGTACTGGCAATCAGGCTCGATCGACAACGCCACGGTGCTCGCTATCGGCATCTTCGCCCTGGCGCTGTTCTTCTCCAACCTCAGCGACGCCTTCTCCTCCACTTTCAACGCCTACGAGCAGATGGAGTATCCGGCCACGGTGGCCTCATTCATGGCGGTGGCGCGGGTGGCGTTGGGCGCGCTGGTGCTGGTGATCGGCTGGGGATTCGTGGGACTGGCGCTTGTCAGCCTGGTGATGAATATCGTGCAGTCGATCTGGCTGTACGCGCTGCTGCGCAAACACCTGCTATCCCCGCACATCCGCACCGACTGGAAATTGCAGCGCTGGATGCTGGGCGAGAGCTATCCGCTGATGCTGAACAACCTGCTGGCCACGGCCTTCTGGCGCATCGACGTGCTCATCCTCACGGCGGTGGTGGGGGTGTATGGCGTGGGGTTGTACTCCGCCGCTTACAAATACATCGACGGCCTCAACGTCATCCCCAGCTACTTCACCCTGGCCATCTTCCCGGTGATGTCGCGCTTCGCCTCCGATTCGCCCAACACGCTGCTGCGCACCTATAAGCTGGCTCTGCGCCTGCTGACGATTATCGCCATTCCCATCGCCGTGGCCGTGTTTTTCCTGGCCGGGCCGCTGATCCTGATCCTGGGCGGCACGGACTATATCCCCGGCTCGGTGATCCTGCTGCGCATCCTGGTGCTCAGCATCCCCATCGGCTTTATCAATTCGGTGACGCACTACGTGCTGATCGCCGTGGGCCAGCAGCGCTTCCTCACGCGGGCGTTCATCTTCGGCGTGATTTTCAACACCGTGGGCAACTTGATTTTCATCCCCCGCTACGGCGCGCCCGCGGCGGCGGTGATCACGATTATGTCCGAGTTCGCCCTGCTGTTCCCATTTTATTACGCCGTGCGCAAACACGTGGCGAAGCTGCCCTGGTTCGATTTGCTGTGGCGGCAGGCGCTGGCGGGCGCGTTGATGGCCGCGACATTCGTGCTGGTGGGGCCGTTCAGCCTGATTTTGGCGACGCTGTTGGCGGGCGGCGTGTATTTACTTGGACTCGTCATCACCGGCGCGCACAAGGCCGGGGATATGGAGGCGGTGTGGGCGGCGCTGCCGCTGGGGCGGTTGCGAGGGGTGATTGGCGGGGGAACGGCGGGCTGAGTCACCTCAGTTCGGAGTTCAAAGTTCCGGGTTCCGAGTCAAGCGCTCATGGACGTAGTTTGCGTTTGAGAATGAGAAAATGGGCTGGTCCAATGCCGCTGTCGCCAGCAACCCGGTACTCAGCACTCGGAACGTCGAACTCAGGTTACATAACTCTCAACTCACCGCCTTCTTCACGAGCGCGGCGATCTGTTCCTCTGCGGCGGCGGTCAGCTCAAGCAGGGCGAAGGCTGTCGGCCACATGGGGCCGTCGTCGAGGTTCGCATCGTGCTGGAAGCCGAAGGTCGCATACCGGGTGTTGAATTTGCTCGCAGCCTGGTAAAAGCAGACGACCGCTTTGCCTTCGATGGAATAAGCGGGCATCCCGTACCAGGTTTTCGGCCACAGGTCTGGGGCGCTGGCCGTGATGATCTCATGCAACCGGCTGGCCATGGATTGATCCGGTTCCGGCATCTCGGCGATGGCGGCCAGCACGTCGCTTTCCCCATCCGCTTTTTTCTGCGCAGTGCGCGCTTCCGCCTTCATCTCTTTGGCGCGGGCTTTCATCGCCGCCTGTTCTTCTTTCGAGAATCCTTCGCTTTGTTGCATGTCCTTCTTTGCGCTCATCGAAATCTCCTTTGTGTGTTGTGAACCATAACGCCCACCCGGAATGGGTGAGCGCCTAACTTTAGAACATTATTTCTAGACGGTCAAGAGAGGGAGAATCCAAACTGGCCGTCGATCCTTCAAGCGGCCGTTTGCCGGGTGAGACGTCAATAGCCCGTTGTCGCCATGAATCGCCTCACTGCATCGGTCGCCTCGGCGGGGCGCTCCTGCGGAGCGTTGTGTCCGGCCTGTTCGACGATCTTCAGCCAGGAATTGGGGATCCCCGCCGCCAACTGTTCCTGATGTTCGGGCGGGAATTGGAAGTCGTAGCGCCCGGCCATGACCAGGGTGGGCGCGCTGATCTCGCCCAGCCGGTCCATGACCGACCAGCCTTTGAGCAAATGACCAAAGCCATAGATTTGCGCTTCCGGCCGGGTCTTTGTGCGCAAACCCGAGGCGAAAACGCCCAGCGTTTGCAGGAGAGTAAGTCGGTGATAGTAAGCTTTCCCGAACTTCATCAGGGCTGGCATCATTTCGTCCGGGGTGATCTCGCCGTTGAAAAAGCGCCGGGCCAGTTCCGCCGTTTCCGAGCTGAACCCCCGCTGCGCCAATACCCTCGGCGCGTTTTCCTGCGCCCAACGGATGTCACCGCAGGTGTCGACCAGCAATAAGTGCGACAGGTTTTGGGGATAGCGCAGCGCGTACTCCAGAGCGACCATGCCGCCAAAGGAATGCCCCAACACTGCCCATTGGTCGAAGCCCAAACTCTGGCGCAGGGCGTCGGCGTCGGCGGTCAGGTTCTCCCAGGTCATGGACGAAACCGGCGGGCCAACCGAACGGCCATTGCAGCGGTGGTCGTAGAGGACGATCGTGAATGGGTCGGCGCAGCGGCGGAAAGGCAGCATGCTGATGTGGTCGGCGCCGGGGCCGCCGTGCATCAGCAATATTGGATAGCCGCTGCCGTAGGTCTTGACGAAAAGCGAGACGTCCCGAATCGGCATCATGGTCATGGGTTTCACTCCGTTTCCGCGC
The DNA here is from genome assembly GCA_024102915.1 of Caldilineales bacterium. Lineage (GTDB taxonomy): Bacteria > Chloroflexota > Anaerolineae > J102 > J102 > JAGFJG01. Next base: position 102,271 of record JAGFJG010000040.1, on the reverse strand, counting down.
ACAGCCCTTTGCCGTTTTCGATCAATTCCTTAAACTGTTGCAGGAACCTGGCAGCAGGCGCGCCATCCACGACATCGTGATCGAAGGTGATGGTGAGGCAAAGATGCTCTCTCGATTCTAGCCGCCCGTCGATGACGCAAGGCCTGTGCACAATGCCGCCGACGGTGACGACGAGTGAATGTCCCACCGGCCCGATGCCCCAGCCCGCGCCATTCCCGAACATACCCACGGAAGTCACCATGACCGTACCCATATAGGTTTTGAATCGGTGCGGCGAACCATAGACCATTGCGAAAAAGATGCGACGCAGGAAACGTGGCGCTCTCCCGAACCATTTCATGAATCCGCCCCCCGACGATTCCGGCATCGCCCTGGTTTGCGTCCGCCTGATTTCCTGGTGAATCTCTCGGACTGATTTCCGGTCGGCTGCCCTGATGATCGCATGCGAGAACAGCCCGCCCCCCGTGCGCTCCACCGGCACGAAGATGTCGACGTCGTTGAAGAGGATAAGGCGATTGCGCCAGTCGCGATAGGCCTGCACATGTTTGTTCGTTTGCACCACCCGGCCGCAGCAATGGACGATGAATCCCGTAAACGAGATGGACTCGCCTGTTTGCTCTTTGATATCGCGGATGCGTTGGCGGGGGATGGTCACATCGACTTCGATCAGGCCGTGAATGCAGTGCTTTCGCCCGCCAAAATCCATGCCGTCCACAAAAAACCGCCGGGATGGTGAAAATGGTTTGATGGCGTATGCGTTGGAGGGCATGGTCGGGTCGCGATGGAATTCGTGTTGCCGCATGCAAAACAATCAGACTTACGGCATACAAAGTATCCCTGCTTCCATTATACACTTTTTCACCCACATCATGGTCATTACCGCAAGACCGATTAGCTACTTTTCAGGTTGTCTTGTACGTCGGCAGCCGGAAAGCCCCGGTAGAGAGTTCAGTCAGTCCGCTCCAGCCGGTAGTGAAGGATGAAGGGGTCGAGTTTTTCCGGGTAGCCGTCGGCGTGATAGGCGAGCACATAGCCCTCGTAGCTGGCGACGGCAAAGGGCCAGGGCGTGGCGTGAATCACGCCATCATCTACGTGATACCGGACGGATACCTCAGCTTCCGAGTCATTGCGCGGGCAAACGGCGATGCTGCCGGAATCGGGAACATCCATGCAGAAATCGAACGAGATCATGTCGCACAGGTTCGTGATGCGGTCGACGCGATCAAACAGGACTTTGGAAAGCCGGTATTGTTGCAGTTGCTCGTCGATTGCCTGCGTAAACTCGGCGACCAACGCCTGTCGTTCCGCCGAATCGCCGTGGCTGGCAAGCCGCCTGATGTGGTATTTGGCGATGGTATCGGCGACGTTGTCCGAGTACTGCATGTCAAATCCCCGGCGGGCGATGCCGAACCACTCCTCGTCGCTCATGCCGCCGATGGGGGAATTATCCAGCAGCCCATAGCCCCGGTCGTGCAAACCAATGCCCATGATCATGGAATTGCGGTCGATGGGCGGGGCATCGAAGTCCTCGTTGCCCCACAACATGGCCAGCGCCCCCGCCAGCCGTTGGTGTTCAGATTGCGGCGTGATAATCGCCCTGCGTTTCGATTTGAACAAAATAGGATTCCTTGTTTCGGGTCTCGAAACCTCACAAAATCTCTGCGTTCTCCGTGCTCTCCGTGGTTGAAAAACGCTTTGCCGTAGAACCAGTATCGATATCCCGCTTATGCAACGGGTTCGGCGACGAGGATGGGGATGACCCGCTCGGTTCTGCCCTGGTATTCCTGGTAAGGCGGGAACGCTTCGACTGCAATCTCCCACAGCCGTTCTCTCTCGGCGGCATCGACTACCTCCCGGACTCGCATGGCATAGACCTCTTCCTTGTCGCGTATTTCGACGTCGGGGTCCGCCTGCAAATTGTAGTACCACAACGGATTCTTTGGCATCCCGCCCTGCGACGCCACGAGGATGTAATTGTCTCCATCCACCACCCTCATCAGCGGGGTTTTGCGAACCGCCCCTGTCTTCCGCCCGCGATGCGTCACGATGATGACCGGCAGGCCGGTGTCTCGCAAGGTGAGCCCGGCAGTGCCACCGCTTTCTTCATAAAGTTCAACCTGATCCGCCACCCATTGCCGGGGGCTGGGTATGTAATCGCTCATAATAACCTCCAATTTTTGTGTGTGGTGCGCCGACGTTTCAGGAAGGCGCGTGTGAAAGATTCTTATCAAAGGCTCATACTTGGCGCATAACATTTTCCCTGAGCAAGAGATAAAGTTCGCGTGATCTGGCTAACGGCTTGCGTTACCGGCGGCCGGGAGAACCAACTGGCGAAGCGGGAACGACTCATCGCCCGAATTTGCTTTTTTCGCGGGGCCTACCAGCCGTCCGGTGCACGCTTTGTTGGGCAACCGATTTTGTCATAAGACTCGACTAACAAGAAATACTTTTCATTTTCTTTGTGCAACCTTTTCTCTAACTTGCTCTAATTCATGAATTTCCTCTTCGGTTTCCCTGCTTGGGTCAACTATTAATAACTTCTTAGCGGTTACTATGGCTTGGTCAATTGTTTTTCGGGCTGCGTCATTTTCTTGCAACTTACTTTTATAAAACAGTAATGTCTTTTGGAGTTGTTCGCTGTATCTCCTCTTCATATCTAAATAAATATCGAAGAACTCGCTGCTATACGGCTCGTTGAAGTTGACATATCCATAATATGACAAATTGTATGCGATACCATAATTCTCTGCGCCTCTTAAGGAATGTAACGCGCTCATTATATTGGCGGCTTTTTCCGACTCAGAATCGTTAGAATTATTGATGAATACAGATTGATTTCTTTTGATTTTTGCAATGCACAACTTGAGATAGGATACGTATTCTTCATTGGATGGACGCCGCTTACAAAGTTCATTCCAATAGACACTGGATTCTAAATAATTCTTGCTTTCAAACAGTTCTCTTGCTTTTTTATAGACAACAGATTCTTTTTCTTTGGAAATTAGAATTTCAACCTCATCCGACTCTTCTGTATAATATTGCAGCGTCTCTCTCCATGAGAGCATCTCTAAATCTTCATCTACTGATGGGATATTTCGATTTTCTCTCGCTACATTTTTTTCGAGGCGTTCCATAAACGATGCTGGAATTGATAACTTGTCAACAAGTTCTCTTTCACCAAAAGAAACACCAACTTTATCCGCCAAAGTCTTTATACTCGATAATAGTTTTTGATAACCTTGTTCCCTGTTGTTTTGAGGAAAGAAATCCGCGTATTGCCAGTTACGGAGACGGCGAGGAGGTTGGCAGTCATCTAGCCTTAGTGGAATAATAAAGATTCTTTCTTCAGGTTTTTCTAAAGCAATATCTAGTACATATCTTAATTCCCGTTGGATAAATCCTTCCTTGGTAACAGACTGATTTGAAAAACAGACAATTACAGCATCGGCTAATTCCACTGCTTTCTCAATTTCCATGGCCCAATCTTGACCAGGTAAAAGTTTTTCGTCATCTAACCAAGAATCAATCCATCCTTCGGCTAAAAGTCGTTCATGAAGTTCTCGGACGATTGGTTTGTCCTGAGATGCATGGCATAAAAACAATCGAAGTTTGCGAAAATTATTCATATGAGAAAACTAAAGGTTGCCTAACTTCGGCTTCGGCAGAATAAATTCCGTATAACCTCTTGGATTTCGGGATAGTGCGGAACTATTTCCGAATAACTCCGGGAATCTGGCGGCTTAGGACGATTCAATTCCGCAATATCCCGGTTTCGGGCGGTGGGGATTCCGCTTATTGTACGCCTCTGTGCGATGACCGTCAACGACTTCTTGGGCAGGCTGCGAGACTTTGGTATTCTTGCCAGAGACCAATCCAATCAGAAAACGCACAGCCCTGGCCTGACCCTTTCATATGACCCCATCAAACACCGACCCCGCCCACCTCGCCCAAACCCTGGCCGCCGCCATCCGCCCGCGCGCCGCCGCAGCCGACCGCCTGGGCCGCCTGCCCGCTCAGGACATCGAGGCCCTGCGCCAGTCCGGCTATCTCGGCCTCAGTGTCCCCGCCGAGTTCGGCGGATTCGGGGTCAGCCTGCGCCAGGCCGTCGCCGCCCAGATGGAACTGGCTCAGGGCAGCACTTCCACGGCGCTGGTGGCGGCCATGCAATTGCACCTGTTCGGCCATGCCAGCGAAGTGCGCGCCTGGTCGCCAGCACGTATCGCCTGGATGTGCGAGCAGGCCGTGCAGGGCAAGCTATTCAACTTCGTGGCCAGCGAGCCGGTGTTGGGCAGCCCCTCGCGTGGGGGCGTGTTCCAGACCACAGCCGAGGAGCACCCGGAGGGTTGGGTGGTCAACGGCCACAAGACCTGGTCGACCGGCGGGCGGCATCTCGACTACCTTTTGGTGCGGGTTTCGGTCGGCGACACGACCGGCGTGGTCATGGTCGAGAACAACCGGCCGGGCGTGGAATGGCGAGAAACCTGGTGCGACGCCCTGGCACTGCGCGCTTCCGACAGCCACGATGTCTATTTTCGCTCGGTTGTTGTCCCGCCCGACCACCTGTTGGAACAGGGCCCGACCGCCGTCGATCACCCCAGCGCCTGGTTCCCGATGATGATGGCTGCCACCTATCTGGGCACGGCCATCGCCGCCCGCGACGACGTGATCCGTTACGCTCTGGAACGTACGCCCACCGCCCTGGGCAAACCCATCGCCACGCTGCCCGGCATCCAGCGCCAGGTCGGCGAGATGGATGTGGCTTTGCAGGCGGCCCAGGCGTTTTTGCTGGCCGCCACGGGCGAATGGACCGGGCGCACAGAGGACGCCGTCGCCCAATATCCGCGCATCATCGCCGCCAAGCAATTCGCCGTCGAAACCGCCCTGACCGTGACCGAGCAGGCGTTACGCATCGCCGGCGGGGCCAGCCTTTCGCCCGACCTGCCGCTCGAACGCTATTTCCGTGATGTGCGGGCCGGACTAATGCAGCCGCCCTCCGGGGATCAGGCTTACGAGCAAGTGGGGCGCGCAGCGATTGCTCGCATTGATCCCGAATTCTAAACTAACATCACGATGAGAGCGATGCTTTTGTCTGCCAGTTGACGATAGACCATTGACGATAGACGATGGAAAAATGCACTCAACTCCCCAGATTTTCGACCAGCCAGCGCTGGATGGGGGCCATGTTGCGGCAATGCTCGTAGCACACATCCACCAGTTCGGGCGTGGTGACGATGGCGGGGTCAGGCAGAGCGATGGTCGCCCACAGCCCGCTGTACTTCAACAATTCGGCGCGAGGGTGCTCGGCGTCGTAGCCGCGCGGCGTGGTCTTGTAATGCTCGCCGCCGATCTCGTATGGCCCGGCCTGTAGCACTTCGGCGATGGCCGCCTGCAAAGTCCGCCCGCTCGTCTCGTTGTCCACCGCCTGGCGGTAACCTGATAACTGGTCGCGCAAGAACATGTGCAGCCCGGCGTAAAGTTCGGCATCGTAGCCGCCAAAGCGAAAGCCAAAGCTGGGATTCTGCATCTTTTTCAGCGGCCCTTCCCAGAAGCCAAAGGCGATGTGCGCCTTATAGGGCGTCTTGTCCTGGCTGAACCGCACATCGCGGTAAATGCGCATCATCGAGCCAGCCCCATTCGTGCGCGTATCGAATTCGATGGCGGGCGAAATGCTCTGCAGGCGTGCGCCCATCGCCTCCACGAAATCCGGGACCGTTTCAAGGATAGCCTGATAGCGCTCCTTGTTGGCATCGAACCAGGTCTTCTCGTTGTTGTCTTCCAACTCACGCAAAAAGCTCATCGCATCGGCGGGAAAACCGGAAAAGTCGTTCATGAGTCGTCTCCTTGACTGGCGGGGGTGCGGGCGAATTGAAAGCGTTGTTCGTAGCGGCGCAACAATCTCAGAACCGGCGCGCCGAACAGCAGGATCAAGGCGGCGTTGCCGATGCCGCGCCACAGATCCCAGATGAATGATGTGGTGACATAAAACAGGGCGTAATTTCGCATCGTCTCCAAAAGGCCCGTTCCCGGCTGCCAATACATGGCTGCTTGCGCCGGTTGAAAGACGAACGGCCAGAACCACAGGTTCATGACGACGCCGTAGAGCATCCCCAACAGCATCCCGGCCCCAACCAATAGCGCCAATTCTCGCCTGGAATTGGCGGGCGGATGCGGGATCAGCCCGGCCAGCGCGCCCACCCAGCCCGCCGCAAACATCTGATAGGGCAGCCAGGGGCCGACGCCGCCGGTGAGCAAAGCCGATGCCAGCAGGGTGACCAGCCCGGAGAGAAAGCCGAATTGCGGACCGAAGGCGTATCCGGCCAGGATGGGCAGAAAGAAAACGGCCGAGAATCCGGCGGGACCGGGCACGAAACGCAGCACCGCGCCCACGGCGGCGAGCGCGCCCAGCACGGCCAGGGTCTTGGCCGACATGCCGCCCACCTGCACGTTGGCGATGATGGCGGCCAGGGCCAGCAAGGTCAAAACCGAGAGCACCAACAGGGCATCCTCGCGATGCGCTAATCCCTGACTGCCGTGCTGCTGCACCTGCGTGAAGAATGGCGACAGAAAGGCGACGACGCCGATCAGGCTGGCCAGGATCAGGATGGCGGCGGGGAGAAGGTTGGACGACAGCGTGACGCGGCGACCTGTTGCGGCGATGACTGGCGCTTCGCTGCGGGCGATTGGTCTGCTGTGGGAGGTTAATTCAGTCGTCATGATGCGAGTTCCGGTTCCGGCATGGCTGCCAAAACATCGTCCGGGGTGAGCAGGCGGGGGTCGCGGAAGAGTTTGTTCACCTGACTGGCGAACACGAGCGATTCGGACATGACGCGGCGGGCGGGGCCGTCCACGACGATTTGACCCTGGGCCAGCAACACCACCCGGTCGGCGGCGGCGGCGGCCAGTTCGACATCGTGCGTGGCCATGACCACGGTTTTGCCGGCGTCACGCAATTCTCGCAACAGCGCCGCAAGCCGGTGCTTCTGCTCGTAGTCGATCCCGCGCGTGGGTTCGTCCAGAAGGATGGCGGGCGGGTCGGTGATCAGCACAGCCGCCAGGGCCAGCCGTTGCCGCTCGCCCACCGAGAGGTCGGAGGGATGGCGGTCGGCGAGGTGAGCGATGCCCAGCCGTGCGAGCAATGCCAGGTCGGCGGCGTCATCGGCGGGCAGGGCGTGCGCTTTACGGCTGAAGGCCAGCTCACCGGCCACGCTTTCGGCAAAAAGGATGCGGTCGGGGTTTTGCGGCACATAAGCGATGCTGGCGGCCAATTCCTCGGTGGGGGTGCGAGCAGCATCCTTGCCCAAGACTTTCACGCCGCCCTGGGCTGGCTGCAACAGCCCGACCAGATGTTTGAGCAGGGTGCTTTTGCCGCTGCCGTTGCGCCCCATCAGCGCCAGAAACTCGCCTGGCCGCACGCGCAGGCTTAACCCGCGCAATGCTTCCACCCCATTGGCATAGTTGTGCCACAGGTTCTCGATCAGAATAGCTGGGACGACGCCATTCGATTGGGGCGAGGTGGTTTCGGGCGGAGGTTGCAAAACGGGCGCGAGCTGGCGGGCGAAGCGACGGCCAGCTTTGATAGTCAGTGGCAGGGGCCGCCAGTCCAGCGCCTTGCCCAACGTGATCAGCGGCGGGGTCAGCGGCACTTGCGGCAGGATTTCGTCGGGCGTGCCCAGCAAGGGCGTCGCGCCATCGCCCGGCCAATAGAGCAGCCAATCAGCGTATTGCACCACGCGCTCCAGCCGGTGTTCAGACAGGATGATGGTGATGCCCAGGTCTTCGTTCAATTGGCGCAAGGCCAGCAGCACTTCCTCGGCAGCCTGCGGGTCGAGCTGCGAGGTGGGTTCGTCCAGCACCAGGATTTGGGGATGCAGGGTGAGGGCGGAGGCGATAGCCACACGCTGTTTTTCGCCGCCCGACAGGCTGCTGACCGGCCGGTCTCGCAGGTGGGCGATGCGGAGTTGATCCAGCGCTTCTTCCACGCGTTTGCGCATCACGTCCTGCGGCAGCGCCCAGTTTTCCAGGGCGAACGCCAATTCATCCTCGACCACATCGACCACAAAGCCCGATTCCGGGTCCTGAAAAACCATGCCCACCAGGTCGGACATCCCCCGCGGCGATTGCTCCACGGGATTGCGACCGGCTACCCGCACGCCGCCGCTAACCTTGCCGCCGTAAAAGTGGGGGACGAGGCCGTTGAGGCTGCGCAGGAACGTCGATTTGCCAGCGCCCGATGGCCCCGCCACCAACACAAAATCGCCTTCTGGCAATTGCAGCGAGATGTCGCGCAGAATGGGCCGGGCAGCGCCGGGATATTGATAGCCGAAATGTTCGAAGCGGATCATGAGAGGGGTCGCACGGGTTCGGGGCGGGGGGAAACGTCGGCGCGAGGCGATGGTGTGGACGTTTGTGCAGCGGGACGTTTTGCCATGCGAGGGGCAGGGGGCATCAGCAGCGCCGGGGTGAGCAGGGCTGCCGGAAGCAAGGCAACGATGGGGTTGAAGTCGGGCAGAAGGGGATAGGGCGGGTAAGGATAGTAGAGCAACAGGTCGGGCCAATACATGATCAGGGCCAGCAGTGCTGCCAGAGCGATCCCCAACGCAATCGCCGCGCCGGTGTCGCGTCTGCGCCAAATCCAGCGGCGATAGCGAGAGCGGTGCAGGCGTTTGCCCTGGCGGCGAAACACAATCAACAGAAGTACGGTGCCACCCGCCATGAGCAGCAGCCCGGCGAGCTCGCCGCTGGCGCTCATTGTGCGCCACACCAGCCCGGCCAGCAGCAAAATCAACCCGGCCACACTGCCCAACCCGTCCAGCCGTTTGTCCCGAACTGTCTGGACAGACAGATTTCCGCCGAAGCCGCGGGCATCCATGCTTTCAGCCAATTGAATCGCCCGATCCAGGCCGATGGCCAGGAGCGAGACGAACAGCGGGCGCAGGTCTCGCAATCCTTTCACATGATAGCCGCGCAGTCGCTGGGCCTCGCGTATTTCCTGGTATGCGACGAGCGTTTGCGGGATGAAGGAAACGGCGATCGTCAGCGCCACCCCCGCCTGCTGGGCGAATCCTGGCAGCATCCGCAAGAGGGTCTGCGGGCCGACGGCGCTGTTGAAAGTGGCGAAGATGAGGATGAGGGCGAAGAATCCCATGCCCACCACCACGCCATAAACCAGCGCTTCCAACGTGATTGACCCGCCGACAATCGGCCAGGAGCGGGGCAGTTCAAACAGGACGATGTCGCCGAAATGCGTGGTCAACGCGTTCCAGGCGATGGTGAAAATTAGCAGCATGGCGGCCAGGCGCAGGATCGGTTTCCACGCCGCCGGACGCGCCGCTGCGGCGCTGCTCCCGCCCACTGCCGCCTGCCGTTTGGCGATGACGCCGAACACGAACAGGGCGGCCACGATGATGACTGTGAGATAGAAGGGATTGCGCGTACTCAGGGCGGCGGTCGCGCCTAATGCCAGCCACAGCAACCAGGTGTAGGGATGGAAGTCATCGTGCATGACCGATCATCCCGATTGGCGGAAGTAAGCCCACAGGCCCAGGCCGAGCAACGCAGCAACGATGAGCGCAAAGCCGCCGAAAGCCAGGAACCGGCGCGGGCTGGACTGTTTTTCAAGTGAGTTTGTCGGGGCTGGCGCCATCTGGCGCAGGCTTGAAGTAGGCGCGGGGCTGATCATGCGGACGGGCGTGGCCGTGGCGGCCTCTGCCACCACCGGCGGCGCCAGCGTTGGTTCCGTTTGCGTCTGCAACTCAGCAGTTTCGACCAAAGGCAGGGGCGAGGTCAATGGGTCGGCGGCCAGCGGGTCTCGACCTTCGGGCAGCGGGGTGAACGAAGCCGCCTGTCCTTCTTCGAGCGGCGATTCGCTTTGTTCGGACTGCTCCGGGATGGGGGTGGCTGTGGGAAGATTATTGTCGATCTCAAGCGATCGGCTGACCGAAGTCGACTCACCTTCAGCCACTGCTCGCACGGTGTAGAGCGTCGCCGTTTGCGGGCAGACCTGCATCGCCGAATTAAGCGATACGACCTGTTCGGCCGCATTTCCAATTTGCAGGTATGCTCTTTCGGCGTTACTGACTCGCCAGGTCAGAGTCGCGCAACCGCCTGTCGCCACCCGCTGGGGCGTCAATTCGATTTCAATATGGAGTAAAGCGGGATTGATGGTTGGCGTGGCCGTTGATGTGGGCGGCGGCGTCCCGCTGGTGGTGGGTGTGATCGTGGGGGTTGGCGTCGTTGTCGGGGTGATTGACGTGGTCGGCGTTTGGGTCGGGGTGGGTGTGATGGTGGGGGTGGCCGTTGCGTTCGGCGTCATGGTGGCGGTCGCCGTGGCGGTTGCCGTCGGCTGCACGCATACCTGCTCAAACGAGATCGGCGGCGGCTGTACCTCGGACGACTGGTTGATCGCCCCTGGTCCCCAGGCCCAGCCATCGAGCGTGCCATTCCGCACTTCGTAACTACCCGCGCCCACCTGCGAATATTCCCACTGGTTATTCAGACGATGGTAATAGGCCCAATAGTTGCAATCAAGCCCCTGGCATTTACAAAAGCAGTCATCGGTGGGGATGGTGCAGCCATCGGTTCCGATCTTGCACACCGCCTCGCCATAGCCGCTATATGGATCGAGATAGGCGATGGAGCCGAATCTGGAACGGCGGAGAAGTTCGATCCCGGTGATGCTCGCCTCAGGAAACTTGACGCAATCGGAACGCGCCGAACCATCGGCGAATCGCACGATAATGCCGGCCTCGTTCATGGTCTGGGCGTTGCCAGCGCTGTATCCCAGGGCGAGCAAAAGACCCAAAACGAGCAGCGGCAGGCGCAGACGGCGAATCAGCATAGGCGTTTCGATAGTCGGCAAACGGGAGATGGCTCAGGATCGATTTTGGCGTTTGCGGGCGTAGGCGGCCAGTCCGGCCAGTCCGCCGCCAAGGAGGAGAATTGTCGCCGGTTCGGGGATTTCGGCGGGAGGCGGAGTGCCGCCTTGTGCGATCTCGTCAAAGGTGAGCACAGGCGGTTGCACGATGGGGTTGAAACTGCTGTCGAAGCCAGACCAGGCGAAACCTTCGACGGAGCGATTGGCAGGCGTATAGTCGCCCACGCCAACCGTGGCCGATTCCCAGGCGTTCTGGTTGATCTGATGATAATAGGCCCAGAAATGTTCGGCGTCACAGAAGCAATCATCGGTCGGGCAGCCCTGGCTGTCGATATTACAAACGGCTGGCCCGAAGCCCAGATCGAAAAGTCCGACCGGGATCAGCGCGGCTTCCAGCACGTCGGCGGTCGTGGCGTCGGTTGGCACTGTGACGATTTCGGAATGGACGCTGCCATTGTCGAATCGAATGACGACGCCGACCTGTTTGGTCGCTCCCTGGGCGGCGACGGTGCTCCCAATCGCCGCCAACAGTAGTAAAACAAGGGTAACAAGAATCAGGCGTTTTGTAGACATTGACGGTTCCTCGGTGATGAGATGGAGTGATAAGTGATGAAGTGGTTCTGCTCAGTTTGAGATGACCAGGGGGAGATAGAAACGCAGCGGGGTCTCGATGTCATCGGGATAGATTTCCACCAACGGCAAAATACTGTCGAGCGTGGAGCGCATGATCGCCCCCGGCGAATCATGCGTCCAGTAAAAGGAGCCATTGGCAGCCTGGAAAGCGAGCAAAGTCTGTACCGGCGTCTCACCCCCCGGTGCGAATCGAGACGATTCCGGATTCACCCCGGCGGCCAAAAGTCCCTGGATGATGAGCGCCGTCGAGTCGCTGTTGCTCGCATCGTCGGCGTCGCTGCCCCAGCCGCCGTCGGCATTCTGTTGTTCTTCCAGGAGTTGAACCGCCCGGTTTTGCGAAGCTGTGTATGGAGGTTCGCCCGCCGCTCGCAACGCCTGCAACATCAACCCGGTGGTGTCGGTATCGCCCGTGGCCGGGGAACCGTCGCCGGGCGTGGGGTCAAGCGGCCAGCCCCAGCTCCCATCCGGGCGCTGCTGGACGAGGATCGTTTCGACAGCTTTGGCGGGGATGGACTGTCCGGCTTCGTGCAGGGCCAGGATCGCCAGGCCGTGGCGGAAGAGGCTGAATTCCTGATAAAGACCGGTGGCCGGATCGTATTCGCTTTCGAGCAGCGCAATCAGGTCGAGACCACCGAACTGGCGGGGATTGGCATCGGCGGCGACGACAGCCCGCAACACCTTGGCAATGCGCCCGCCATCTTTGTTCGCCAAAAAGGTCGGCGTCTCCGCTTCGCAGGCATCCAATAAACTGATTCCGCCCTTTGTCCAGGAAGCCCCATCCGGGTTCTCGCCTGTCACGGCGACCACCCACGCCGTCTCGCACGAATTGCCGAATCCGCCCACTTTGCCGTCGTTCGATTGTTGGCTGTGCAGCCAGGCGAGGGCGGCGCTGACCGCGGCCTCCCGATCTGGTCTGCTGGACGCGGAAACCTGGACGGCGAAGAGCGTCAAAAAGGCCAGGCCAAAAAGGAGTGCGGCGGTTCGGGAATGTCTGCTGACCATGAAAAAAACCCTGCCTATGCGGCCAGGGTTCTTTTGCGGGTTGCTCTTGCGAGTAACCGGCCCCTGTCCGCGCAGGCTTCCGATCGAACGCAACTCCGGGTGCTCTGGCTTATGCCCTGAACGTTCAGGACAATCACAGTTGCGGGACAGCGCCGGATTCGATCTCGACCCTAATACTGGGGCGAGAAACCACCGGACTTCCCCCGGTCATCACCAAACTGAATCGGCGACGAACGAGTTGCGAAATGGGATTTGAAAGATGAGATCGCAGTATATTGCGTAGGCCAGATTACGTCAAATGAGGGAGTGGCTATCCTCGTGGGCATGAATAACTGATAGAATTCGCTGGCGGCCGAGGTGTAGTTCTCAATCAGGCGAGACTGTCGGCCAAATAAACATCGTTCAACCGAAGCAAATTCGTCTATACCCACTACCTTCGCCACTCCCGTCAACCATCCGGCGCAATCGCTAGCAGGATGCGATGCTGGCCGTCGCTTGGCAGCCTTTCGGCCATGGCAGAATGATTATCGAGTGCGACCTGTATCGCCAGTTGGCTGTGTTCTGAAAGGGGCAAAAGCCCCAGGTCTGCCAGAGACAATGCCACTACGATTGAACGTTCGCTAATCGTTGACGGCACTTCGCCCAGGCTGGCGGATGCGCCATTGAAGCGATAGTGCAGCGATGCCGCCCGCTGTCCTCGCCCCACCCGCAAAGAATATGCGCCCTGTTCCGTGTGCAGGTTCGCTTCCAGGTTTTGGCTGGAAACGGGAGCGCCCAACTCCAGGCGCAGATAGAGCCACTCAAAGTCGTTGCCGTACCGCAGCGCTTGCAGAACACGCCCGGCCTCCTGCATGGAGCCGATCGAAGCCTGCGGTTCCAGCACGACGGCTGTTGACCACGCCTCAACGCCATCCGCCCCCGCACCGATTTGGGGTGAGAGAAAGGCGCATTGGCGAGCGGCGATCGGGTGAGCACGATGGATGGGGAGCAGGTGGTGGGCGGGCGGGGATTGGCCCATCGACTCATAGGCAGCCGCCAGATAGGCGATGAACGTGCGGTCGAACACGGCATCCTGGTCGCTGGAGTTGCGATGCGAGTACCACCAGAACCAGTCCGAGCCTTCGGCAGCGAAAAGATATCGCCGCGCCAGGTCCAATTGTTGCGGGTCCGGATTCGTCTGCGCCCAGGTCTGATAGGCGACGCGCAAATCCCGTAAACGGCTCCAGGCCTCGTTGTGCTCCGCATCGCCGATCCAGGTCGTGAAATCGCCCAGAATCCAGGAACCGGTGGCGCATTCGGTCAAATCGTCGGAAGTTGGGTACTCGTCGAGATGTTCGGAAACCGTCACCGCACGCAGGTCGGGATCATCCCGTAGCCGCTCATAAAACGCGTTGAGGAACTCATCGCCATTGTGGGCGTAGTGTTCCCAGGCATTCTCGCCATCGAGGATGAGGCTAACCAATCCCGGGCGTTCTTGCTCGGACAACTGATGGTGGATATGCCGCAGGCGGTCGATCATATCCTCGGCGGCGTGCTCGCCCGCCCAACCCTGATAGGTGAAACCGATGCGGTCGGAGAGATGATGATCTCGAAAGACGATGGACACGGGGCCATGCGCCGTCTGCAACCGGTAGGGTCGATACAGCAATTCGGGATTCAGGACAAAGTCGCCGTCGTCGCGCTCGAAGTACGTGTCCAACGACCGCCCCAGCACCGCCTCGTCGCTGGCCAGCCACTCGATGCCCTGGGCGGCGGCCAATTCCGCCACCTCAGGCGACACGGAACCCTCCGCAGGCCACATGCCGCGCGGTTGCCGTCCCATCACATCGCTGTGGAATCCGACAGCGGACTCAATCTGCCCGGCGGCATCTTCGGCAAAACGAAAAGCCGGTTGGGGCAATAGCATTGACGGCGAAGCACGACGGGCGCTGTCGGTGTCGATCAGCAGCGGTAGGATGGGGTGAAAATAGGGGACGGTGATGAGCTCGATCTGCCCGGCAGCCTGTAAGCGGCGGTAAGTGGGGATGACCTCGGCGACGATCTGCAAATGCCTGTCCACAACCGCTGTGCTCTCGGCAATCGAAAACCCCTCGCCCTTCGCCACCAGCGCCCGCAGCAGCGGATCATTTTCCAGCAGGTTGGGATCCGTCCAGGCCAGATGAAACCAGACGATCAGGTCGCGATAGAATTGTTCAGGCAGCCCATCCGGATCGTGCAGCGCCGCGTCCCGTTGGTCGAGCAACGCCGCGTAAGGCGGATAGCGTCGAACGATATTGTTCCATTCGATGCTGTAACAGATATTCAGCAGATAGCGTTTGTCGTCCGAACTGAAATCGTTCTGAACGGCCAGATCCATCAGCCGGTCGCGCAGACGCCCGGCGGCATAATCCTGCAATTGTTCGGCTAGCGATGGCGCCATGGTGAAAGTGACGTGAACGCTGGGAAAACGCGCTGCCACCTGCGCCATATGCAGGTAATCCTTGGCGGCATGCAGCCGCACCCAGGGCAACAGCGCCAGATCGCTGCCGGGTTGCCGGTAATAAGGCTGGTGCATGTGCCAGATGATAGCAACCTGAAGCCGGGTCATGCGGTATTACTCGTCGGAACGCAGGTGAGGAAACAGGATCACCTCGCGGATGCTTTCCTGGTCGGTGAACAACATCACCAGGCGGTCGACGCCCATGCCAAACCCGCCCGCCGGCGGCATGCCATAGCTGAGGGCATTGACATAGTCTTCGTCCACCGGATGCGCCTCTTTGTCGCCGGCATCCAGCTCACGCCCCTGATCGAGGAAACGTTGCAACTGGTCTTGCGGATCGTTCAACTCGGTGAAAGCGTTGCATAATTCCATGCCGCCCACAAAGCCCTCGAAACGCTCGACCGTTCGGGCGTCCCCCGGCTTCATCTTGGCCAGAGGCGAGACATCGCGCGGGTAATCGACCAGGAATGTGGGCTGGATCAGTTTCGGCTCGACGAATCGACTCAGGAGCTTGTCGATCAATTTGCCACGTGAGGCGCTCGACTCCGCTTCCATCCCGCGCGCCCGCATGGCAGCCCGCAGGCTGTCGGCGTCAGTGAATTCGTCGTAGTCGATGCCACTGGCTTCGAGGATGGCCTGGCGCAGGGGAAGTCGCGGCCAGGGCGGGGTGAGATCGATGGCGTGGCCTTTCCACGCCACGGTCTTGCGGCCCAGCACGCGCTCGGCCACGAAGGCGATCATTTCCTCGGTGCGGCGCATCACGCCATCGTAATCGGTGTAAGCCTCGTAGAACTCGATCTGCGTGAATTCAGGGTTATGCTTGAAACTGATGCCCTCGTTGCGGAAATCCCGACCGATCTCATAGACCCGGTCGAAGCCGCCGACCAGCAGCCGCTTGAGATACAACTCAAAGCTGACGCGCAGATAAAGGTCTTGATGCAGGTAATTGTGGTGCGTGACGAATGGCTCAGCCGCAGCGCCGCCGTACAACGGCTGCAGGATGGGCGTCTCCACCTCCAGAAAGTCTTCGCCGTCCAGGTATTCGCGCAGCGCCCGTAGGATGGCTGCCCGCGTGCGGAACACATCCCGCACTTCGGGATTGGCCAGCAGGTCGAGATAGCGTTGCCGCTGCCGCACTTCGGGGTCCTTGAGGCCGTGCCATTTGTCGGGCATCGGCTTCAACGCCTTGGCCAGCAGCGAGATTTCCGTGATGCGGCAGGTGATCTCGCCCGTGCGCGTTACCTGCATCTCGCCTGTGACGCCGACAATGTCGCCCAGATCGAGCCGCTTTTTGAAAAACTCGTTATAAGCTTCGTCGCCGAGCGCGTCGCGCTGTACCATAATCTGCACCTGGCCCGTGCCGTCGGCGATATGGCAAAAGGATAGTTTGCCCATAATCCGCCGCGAGATCATGCGCCCGGCTAACTGCACCTCTTGCCCCTCCGCTAGTTCATTCGCCTGAAATGCCGCCAACACCTGGGCAACCGTGTGCGTGCGATTGACGCGCGGCGGATAGGGGTCGATGCCCTCCGCCTGCATCAATTCTACCTTTTGGCGCCGCGCCAATTCCTGGTCAAGCAGTTCCTGTTCCGTGGGCTGTGATGCCTGCTCACTCATGGTCGCCCTCTCCTTTCTGCAAATGCGAACGAATAACCCGCCCGTGCATGTTCTTTAAGGATTAAAGGTTGATTATCGAAGCCCGATCGATTCTGCCGGCGACTGATTCAATCTCTCATCCTTAATCACTTCCTCACTCGATACTGAGCAACTTATATTCTAATGTCCCGCTGGGGCTTTTCACTTTGACGACATCGCCAGAACGCTTTCCCATCAATGCCACACCCATGGGCGATTCGTTGGAGATGCGTCCATTGCTGGGGTCCGCCTCGGCAGAGCCCACGATCGTGTATTTTTCCTCGTCCCCGAATTCAAGGTCTTCGATGGTGACAGTGCGTCCCAACTCGACCGCATTGGCCGGACCGTTGCTTTTCTGGATAATCACTGCGGCCTTGATTTTCGCCTTGAGTTCGAGTATGCGCCCCTCATTCATACCCGCCTGATATTTGGCTTCGTCATATCCGGCGTTCTCAGAGATATCGCCCTCTTTGCGCGCGGACTCGATCTGTTCGGCGATCTCGCGGCGGCGTATATTCTCGCGCCAGTCGAGTTCCTCCTGGAGTTTGCGCAGACCATCAGCCGTGATATGAACGACTCTGTCATCGGTGTTATTCATCAAGATTCTCGATCTCCTGAAATGGTTGGGGGAAGGGTGGGCGTTCGTACGGGTTGCAGATCGGCATCCCTGTTTCAACGCCCGGTTCCGATTCACAAAAAGCCCGGCAGATCGCCAGGCGAAAAGTGCATCTATGCAGTACATCGGCATGCAACGAAGCGCACACCACAGCACAAAAAAAGAAGAACTGTGCGCCAAGACGCCAGTTCTACCCGCAAGATTCGGACGAAGGGGAGTATATCAAACGAAGCGCTATCCTGGCAAAAAATCATGACCCGACTAGGGCGCATTTTGTTCCGGGAAATCTCCGAAGGGCGGGCAAGGGGAAATGGTCGTCGAACGAGCGATGTGGCTCGATTCAACTTTTGGAACCGCAGATTTCGCAGATGGCGCAGATAAAAGAGGAAACGATCCGCGTCCATCCGCGCCTGTCAGCGTTATCCGCGTTCCATTTTTCTCCACCGCTGACTCTTCTCAGGCCAGTCGGAGCAATCTGCGAAATCTACGGATGCTCCTTTTGCGTTGATGTTGCCGAATTCGGATTGGCGGTTCATAATCTGCCATCGTCCCGGACATATTCAAGATTCAAGATTAAGCGCAGTGAACATCCTATTCTTGCAAGCCCGATACCCCGATGACCCCGTTCGCGAGGAAGAACGGGCATCGTTTGCCGCCAGAGCGCAACTCCCGATCGACGCCATCGCGTGCCACGACCTGTTGCAAGGACCCCCCAATTTGTCGATGTTGGGCGAGTATCAGGCATTGATGATCGGCGGCAGCGGCGATTTCAATGTCAGCCTGCGTGATCTACCTGAGTTCGAGACGACGCTTGGCTTTCTCAGAGATATCGTCGATTTGGGTTTCCCCACGTTCGCTTCCTGTTTTGGGTTTCAACTCATGGTGCAGGCGCTCGGCGGCGAAATCATTGCCGACCCTGAGAAGATGGAGGTGGGGGCGTTCGCCGTCAGGTTGAGTACAGAGGGCGAGGCCGACGAGCTATTTGGCAACATGCCCGCTTCGTTCGCCGCACAATTCGGTCACAAAGAGCGTGCCGCCATCTTGCCAGACGAGGTCGTCAACCTTGCCAGCACACAGCTTTGCCCTTATCAGGCGTTCCGGATTCCCGGCAAACCGATCTGGGCGACACAGTTCCATCCCGAACTGACAGCGGATGAGAATCGCTTTCGCTTTAGCCGGTATCTGCGCATCTACGGTAAGACGATGAGCGCTGAGGAACAGGCCCAAACGCTAGAGGCTTTCACGCCCAGCCCGGAGACGGAGCGATTGATCCCCCTTTTCCTACAGATCATCGCCAACTATAAAGGCTGACCCAGCCATGACTTCGCCCCAACGCTATCCTATCCCGGCCTCCCGGCATCGCATCGAGGAAGAGATCAATCGCAGCCGTTTCATTACCACCGTCAGCCACGCCCCGACCGTGGAGGACGCCCGCAGTTTTATCGACGAAATGCGCTCCGAATTCGCCGACGCCACGCACAATTGCTGGGCTTATCTGGTGGGGCCGCCGCACAGCAGCAGCCAGATCGGATACAGCGATGATGGCGAACCGCATGGCACAGCCGGTAAACCCATGTTCACCGTTCTGGAACACAGCGGCCTGGGTGACATCGCCGTCGTTGTGACACGGTATTTCGGGGGAACCAAGCTGGGAAAAGGCGGGTTGGTGCGGGCTTATAGCGGCGGCGTCAACCTGGCCCTGGCCGAATTGCCGACAGCGTTGCACATCCCCAAGACTGAACTCATCGTCGTCTGCGAGTATGGCTTTGTGACGCCCATTCAACGGCTATTGCCCGATTACGAAGCCGCCATCATCAACCAGACCTTCGCCGCCGACGTCACATTTCGCATGCGGCTGCCCGCAGAAAGGGCGGAAGACTTCCGCCAGGCGCTGGTCGGCCTGACAAACGGCCAGATTATCATCGAGCCGGAGTCGGGCGAGGCCACGGCCTGAGATAAGAAAACCGCCCCCAAACCCAGAGCGGGAGAGGGGGCGGATGGCATCGGCGAGCATCCCCGCCAGCGTCAACGGATTTGCAGCCGGTTGATCACCGGGGTTGCGGGGCGGCTGTGTAATTGAGTTGGGCGCCATTCCCCGCCAATTGCATCAGAGCGCCATCGATGGAATAGGTCGTTGACGCCTGCAATTGCGCCAGGAAATTCTGTTCCTGCTGCATCACTTCGGGCGGGCATGATGCGTTCGTGGTTGTGCTGATCACGATCGAGATATTGGCGCCATTCACCGAATAGGTTCCAGTGTAGGTGTTGCATCCGGCGGATCCGGTTACCTGTAAGTTATTGAACAAGGTGGTGATCTCCGTGTCGGGCAGGGTGTCGTTCAAACGCCAGGTAATGCCCTCCAACGGTGGAGTGGATGGCGTCGGCGTGGCTGTCGGCGGTGGCGGTTGGGTCGGTTGCGGCGTCGGCGTTTGCGTTGCCTGCGGCTGCGAAATCGTCATCTGCACCTGAGACTGCGACCGATTCTGCGCTTCGTCGACGACAGCCAGGGTCACCAAATAAACGCCAGGGGCATTGTAGGCATATTGCGCCGTCGGCCCCTCGGCGGCAAAGCCGTCGCCGAACTCCCAGCGATAGGAGATTATCGAGCTGGACGCAGTTGATTGCCTGCCGTCAAACAGGATCGTCTGACCCACGGGAGCCGGATTCTGCGAAACCCGAATGATGGCGTTCGGGGGTGGCTGGACCGGTTGGGCTACGACGCTGGTTTGGAGCACGGTCGAGCCGCTGAGCCCTTTGTCGTCGGTGACGACCAGTGAGACGTTGTACGTGCCGGCGTTTTGGAAAACATGGCTGACCGTGACGCCTTCGGCTTTCACGCCGTCGCCGAAATCCCAGGCATAACGAACGATTTGGCTGCCAGGAGCGGCAGTCGAACCCGCGCCATTGTAGGCAGTCGGCTGCCCAACCTGGGTCTGCGCCGAACCGGCTATGGCGGCGGTGGGCGGGATCGCAGGCGTTAGCGGCTGCCAGCCGACGTCAATCGCTCCCACACCTGTAGTCTTGAAGAAGTCAACTCGCAGATCGTGATAGCCCTCGCTCAAAGCGCCCGTCTCGGCCTGAAGCTGGCGGGCAGGAGCGCTTTGCCAGCTATCGAGCAGCAATCTGCCATCGAGCCAAAGGCGCACGCCGCCGCTGACATCGCTCACCACCCTATAGTTGCCTTGCGCAAAAAAGGCTTTGCGACTCCAACGCACGGAATAATTGTCTGCCGGGATGCCCGCGGCAGGCGCACCCGTCCCCCAATCAAAGTCGATTTCCACGTCGTTTCGGACAATTTCGGGCTCACCCTCGACGTTTGGGTTGTCGAAATATTCCCCTTTCCAGTCGGGGTATTCGGAAACATAGCCGATGTCGAGACGGATCGATGCGTTTCCTGTGGCCTCGAAATAATCGACACGAATGGTGTGCGTACCCTTGGTCACATTGACGTCGGCGCTGTAATTGCGCAGACTGCCTTCGACCCAGCCGTCGATGATCAGGACATCATCCACCCAGATACGCAGGCCGTCATCGACCCAGGCCGAGAAACGATACGTGCCCGCCGCGACCTCATCGCGAGTCATCGTCCATCGCACAGAAAAGTCGTTGGCAGGAATTTCAGGCGCTGGCGAGCCGTCGCCCCAATCAAAGTTGATCACAGGGTCGTCACGCACCAGCGCGGGCGGGGCTTGCAGGTTTTGGTTTGCGAAATACTCACCCTTCCAGCCCTGGAATGAGGCTGGCGGGGCGGCGGTGGGTGTGGGCACGGGCGGGGCGGTAATGATCGGAAGATTGTCGATTCCGTTCGCCTGCACCAGATTGCTCTCCACCCAGGCGACGTCGCCAGCAGCATCCGGCACACTGATGGCGATCCAGTTTGCGCTCTGATTGACGCCCACCGCCTCAGCTTTTTGTCCGGCAGCCAAAATGCCGACAAGCGGATAATTGTAGCCTGGGCCGGCCTGCATGGGGGTGTTGGCAATGGCCGTGATAGTCGGGTCGGCAGGGCCGGGGGTGGGGATCACGATGATGATGCCGCCAGTGCCAGGGCCGCCTGGCGTCGGCGTGGGAACAGCGGGTTCACCGCGATTGAAAAGACTTGCCACAACCAAAAGAAGGGCGGCGACGATGGCGATCACCACAACGACAATCGCTATTTTTAGGACGGGACTGCTATTGTCCCAGGATTCTTTGATGTTCATGAAGTTCTCCATATCCGGCCAGACCGGACGATGTTGTTTGATTTGTTTTCTCTACGACGACGGTCACTTTCGCAAATGGCTGTCACTTGATCAAGCCTGTAATCCTACTTTATCGGGTTCTGCGAAGTATAGACGTCAAAACTGCTTCGCATCGTTCCCTTGTTCACTCATGTCATGCTCCGTGGTTATGGCATGATCAGCACCGGGCGGTCAATTTGGACGATGACCTGATGGGCGATGTCGTCGAGCAGGAAGCGCTCCCAGCCTGCCTCACGATGCGCGCCAATGACAACCAGTCGATAGGCGCCGCTTTGCGACTCGGCCAGGATTTCGTCAAGCACAAGGCCATGCCGGACGACAGCACGCCTCTTAACCGTACACGAATCCAGATAACGCAAGTCGCGTTCCAGTAATTTGCCCTCCGGCGAATGCATCGAAATCAGTTCCTCTGCTGTCGCTCGCAGTTGGACGCCGCGGATGCCAGGGCCGGCGCTTATCTGTGACATGACGTGAACGACCACCGTTTCCGCATCATCAGGCAGCAGTTTGCAGAACCCGCTCTCCACGAATCGCTTCACCACCGGCCGGGACCCGCCCCCGCTATCGCAGAGCAAAACATTGTTGAGCGGCTCGACATCACCTTTGGCGATCAGCACCGGGCAGGGCGACTGCTTGATGATACGTTCAGTAATTGAGCCCAATAATCTCGTTCTCAGATCGTGTAATTGCCGTTCACCCAACACAAGCAAATCATAACCGCTGCTCGCTTCCTCAAGGATTTGCACGTCCCGACGCCCAACGCGTACGACGGTGTTCGTAGAGACGCCGGCCGACTCCAGGATATTGCTGGCGCGTTCCAAAATCCCCTTGGCCATGGGTTGGCTCGCCGCGTTCGGCATAACCGTCATGACGGTTGCAGGCTCGTCGGAGCGGGCCGCCAATTGCGCCCCAAGCCACAGTGCGGTTTCAGAATGAAGAGAGCCGCCGCTTGCCAGGAGTATTCGCATCGTTCACAGACCTAAATGAAGAGAAAAATGAGTGGGATAGCAAAGATGACGATGAGGAATATGGCGAAATGCCAATTGCTATCGGTCGCCCATCGCACAAATCTGAGAATGGAATGTTCGAACGGGCGATAGATGATAGCCAGAACCAGCATCGAGACCAGGGCGATGCTCACCATTTCCACCAGGACGATGGTGAATGCCTCCGGGTTGTTCAATAACACAGCGGCCAGCAGGGTATCGACGAAGGTGGTGACATTGGCGCCCATGATATAGGGGATGACGTTTTCACGGCGGATGAAACCGCGATGGCTGAGGGGAACCAGAATTCCCAACGAAATGCTGACCGACATCGACAAGGTCGTGATCAGAGCGCCCAATATAAACATCACCCAGGGACGATAGACGACTGCAGAGACCCGCCCGACCTGGCTATCCTTCAGCGACATCTCAGGCAGACAGCGATCGAACATGCTGAAACTGGCAATGATTATCGCCATTCCCAGAGCAAACAGCCCCCATCCCGGCAAGTACGTTGTCGCGATATCCACCAGCGGTTGAAACAGGATATCAACTGCGGTGGTCAGGCCGCTCCCCGACCTGAGCTGGATGCCATTCAAAATCCCGGTTTGCAGCATCCAGATGCCGAGGAACAGACCCGCCAGGTGGGTGATCCCGGAAACCGAGAGTGACATCAGTCCCATGCTCAGGCTTGTGGCCCGATTGCGTCCACGCAGCACATAAAAAAATCCGAGCAGCAGCACGATAAAGCTGGCTCCGATGCGGCTGCCCGTGATCATCGTGAAAGTCGAGATCGTGTCCAGCGCCCCGGCGTCGAAGAAGGCCAGGGCGGCGGCGGCCACCGGCGAGCCGCTGAGAATCACATAGGCAAAGAGCCAGCCAAATCCCAGGCTATTGGCGGCATTCGACACCGCAAACGTATCGCGGATTAGCGGCGTCAAGTCCCGCGCCCCCTCCTTCATCAGCAAGATCGCCAGGACGAAGAGAAAGAGGCTGGCGATGAACAGAGCGATCTTATCGAATCGTATGCGAGTTTGCCTTCCCTCCCTTGACTGCGAAATATCGAACTCTTCGAAATCAGGTCGCGTCTCGACCTCCCACATGGGCGGCTCTGTGGCAGGCTTGACGTTATTGGGGTCTTCGGGGGACATCAAGTTGTGTGGGGGAAGGCTGGAGCAAGCCCGAATGCGGGCAGTTGGCGGTATTTCGAGGGTGGCGGCATCATAATACAGGGTATCGGCCTTAGCAACCACTATGGTATACTCGCGATTATGTCTGCAAGTCCGTCCGCCGAATATTCCCAATTCATAGAGACAGTATCCTGGTATTGGTTCGCCTATGAATCTGGACTGTCTCTGCGCCGGGCCAAATCGGTCTTGTTGGCTAATGCCACGGAAGTCGGTTTTTCTTTGCATGAAATCTTGCAGTCGCCGTCGCCGGCCCAAAGGCTGGGATTGAGTGAGGAAGAAGGCGATTTAATCGCGAAAAACGTCTCTGGCTTGGGCGCAGTTCAGACTAGAATCACTGGCTGGCGTGAGCACGGATTGGGGCTGGTGCGCCTTGGCGAACCCGCCTATCCGCCGATCCTGAGAACGCACATGAACCTGAACGAGCGGCCGCTTTTGCTCAATCATCGCGGTGATCCCGGCCTGTTGGAACTGCCCACCGTGCTGGCTTTGGCCGGAACCGATGACTCCGAAGAGACGCAATCATGGGCTGGCGAAGTCCTCGTCGACCTGGCGGCGGAAGGCGCTCTGCCGCTCCTCGTCGACCTGCCAGCACATCAACCGCTGCTATCCCGCCTGCTGGAAGTGGAAGCGGCTGTAGCCATTGTGATGCCGCAGGGGTTGGCCGCATTCCGCCCCTCGTCGCCATTACAAACGGCCATCGACAGCGGTCGTGCGCTGCTTCTCAGCCCATTCCGGCCGGACTGGACCCCGCCTGCCGGGCAAGACAATGTCATGGAGACGCATGCGTCGGCCTTTGCCCAGGCGCTGGCTTATGCCCTCATCCTCTTGTCGCCGCCCTATCCCACGAACTTGTTGCCGCAGCAGCCTTGCTTTCTGCGCCCCGGCATTCCCAAAACAGTCGGCTGCCAGACCTATTACGATGACGCCGAATCCTTCTTTCTGGCCTTGAGCGAGATCCCGGCTATGGCAGCGCCATTCGTGTCCGAATCCGCTCCCACGCCCCAACCGCAGCCGTTGGCGGAGCCGCCGCTCGACGCCGAGAAGTTGATCAACCGTCTGGCGGAAATGGGCAATGTGCCGGAAGCGATGAAAGCCCGGTTGCGGCGGCAAAATATCTCTGCCTAGTGAAGTCGGCAGTGATCAGTATGCGGCGATCAGTTGAGTTCCATCCAGAATTCTGATCACTGTTAACTGATCACCGCTATTGTACCTATGTTCTTTCCCACTCACCTCGGCGGCAATAATCTGCCCGCCGCTTCTTGATTATGGATTGTCCGAATTGCGGAACCTGGAACCCCGACGATAAAAACGTCTGCTGGCGATGCCAGACGGAACTGCCCAAACCTCAGCCGAAAAAGGAGCGCAGGCAGTTAAAGATTTTCGGCATGCCTGCCTGGCTGTTGATCATTATCGCCCTGTTCGTGCTGATGCCCTGGGTCTGGCAGTGTTCGGGCGGAATGCTGGGGGGATGAACCGGGACGGATTTCGCCAGGCGCTCAATCGATGGTTTCAAGCGCACGCTCGCGACCTGCCCTGGCGACGGCAGCCATCGCCCTATCACGTCTGGGTCAGCGAAGTGATGTTGCAGCAGACGCAGGCTGCAACGGTCATCCCCTATTATCTGCGATTCATCGACCGCTTTCCCACGGTCGCATACCTGGCCGCCGCGCCCATCGATTACGTGCTAAAAGCCTGGGAGGGATTGGGGTACTATCGGCGGGCGCACAACCTGCATCATGCCGCCAAAATCGTGTGCGCCGAACACAACGGGCAACTGCCACGGGGTGAAGCGGAATTGCTGGCGTTACCCGGCATCGGTCGTTACACGGCAGGGGCTATCCGCTCGATTGCATTTGGCATTCCCGCGCCCATTCTCGACGGCAACATCAAACGCGTCCTCACGCGCATCTTCGATATCGAAACAAGTATCGACGAATCTGAGACGATTCGGGCATTGTGGCAGTTGGCTGAAGACTTGCTCGATACGGAGAATCCAGGGCTGTTCAACGAGGCATTGATGGAATTGGGCGCAATAATATGCCTGCCGCAAAATCCGACCTGCGCCAATTGCCCGGTGCGGGAACATTGTCTGGCGAGAAAGAACGGCAGCCAGTACGAGCGCCCGGTTCGATCAGTACGAAAACGCACGCCTCATTTCGACGTGGTGGCGGGCGTCATCCAACACCCCGACGGTCGCATCCTCATCGCGCAGCGCCCGACCGACGGCATGTTGGGCGGGCTGTGGGAATTTCCCGGCGGCAAAGTCAAAAATGGAGAAAGCCAAGTCGCTGCGCTTCAGCGAGAGTTGAGCGAAGAATTGGGGATCGAGACCGAGGTCGGGGCGCATGTCATCAGCCTGGATCACGCGTACACGCACTTCCGTATCACGCTGCATGCCTATTTTGCTCGCATTCGGTCGGGGACGCCCCAAAGCCTGGGCGTGGCCGACTGGCGCTGGGTCACTGCCGACGAACTTGACCGCTTTGCTTTCGCTCGCACCGACCGCCGTATCATTGAAGTGCTACTCGCTCCGACGGCGTCGGAAGATATCCACAGATGAAACAGATTGCCGCATATTTTTCCAACTCAAATCAGCGTCATCTGCGAAATCTGCGGTTATTCTTCTTGATTGATGGGCAAGGTGTTCATCAGTTAGGTATCAAGTGCGAATCCTCCTGATCTCACCCTATCACACCGGCTCTCATGCAGCCTGGGCCGAAGGATTTACCGCGGCCAGCCGCCACGATGTGGCACTGTTGTCAATGGCCGGGCGTTTCTGGAAATGGCGGATGCAGGGCGGAGCGCTGGAACTGGCGCAACAGGTCAAGTCGGAATGCGAGGCGCACGGCCCGCCCGATGTTTTGCTGGCGACCGATATGGTCAATCTGCCCGCGCTGGTCGCCCTGGCCCGGCCCTGGCTGAACGATGCCCCCGCCCTGTTGTACATGCACGAAAACCAGTTGACCTATCCCCCGCCGCCCGGCGAAAAGCGCGACCTCACCTACGGCATGATCAACGTGCTGAGCATGGCCTGCGCCAACCGCATCGCTTTCAACAGCGTCTTTCATCGTGATGAATTCTTCGCCGAGCTGTCGCGCCTGCTCAAGCACTTCCCCGATTACAACCGCCTGGAGATCATTCCCGAACTTTCAGCCCGCAGCCTGATCCTGCCGGTCGGCATCGACTTAGCCAGGTTCGACGACGACCGGCCCCCGCCCTGCCCGGAGTCTTCGCCCCTCCGCATTTTGTGGAACCAGCGCTGGGAATACGACAAAAATCCCGCCGATTTCTTCGACGCTCTTTACGCTTTGCAGGCGACCGGGCTTCCATTCGAGGTCGTCATCGCCGGCGAAAACTTCAGCCAGCAGCCCATCGAATTTCTGGAAGCACAGGAACGGCTGGGCGAGCGCATCATTCATTTTGGCTTTGCCGATGATCGTCGCACTTACCACCGGCTGCTGTGGGAATCCGACCTTGTGGTCTCGACCGCTCTGCACGAATTCTTTGGCGTCAGCATCCTGGAAGCGCTGTATTGCGGATGCTATCCCCTGCTGCCCAACCGGTTGAGCTACCCCGAACTGTTGGCCGTTGCCCCCCATCACCTTTACGACGATTTCGATGAATTGGCGGCGCGCCTGTGCTGGGCGGCAGCCAATCCTGCGCTCGTGCGAACCACCGAGCTGAGTGACCTCGCCCAGCCTTATGATTGGCGAAACCTGGCATCGACCTATGACGCCCTGCTGGAGAAGCTGACCCGCAGCAGGTGATTCGTTCAGTCTTCCAGATTCCAGAAACCCCGGCGACGGATCATCCATTCCTGCGAGTTGATCCGCTCCGCGCCATCCGCCACTGGAACTGGCTCATACGAGCCATCGGCTAACATGCGTCGCGACTTCACATTGTCGCGCAGGTGAACGTCCAGGATTTTCCACAATTGTTCTTTCAGTTGCGGGTCACCGACCGGCACTAACTGCTCGACCCGGCGGTCCAGGTTTCGGGGCATAAGATCGGCGCTGCCCAGCAATATCTCTTCGTCGCCGCCGTTGCGGAAATAATAGATACGCGGATGTTCGAGGAACCGCCCGACGACCGAGGTCACGCTGATCGTCTCACTGATGCCGGGCAGGCCAGGGCGCAAACAGCAAATCCCCCTGACCTGGAGATCGATCTTGACGCCGGCCTGGGAGGCGCGATACAGGGCTTTGATACACCGCTTGTCCACAAGCTGATTCATCTTGAGGGCGATGTAGCCCTGCCTATTTTTCTTGTGCTGCTCGATCTCCCGCTCGATGCGGGCGAGGATGCCATCACGCATGGCGCCAGGGGCCACCAACAGCTTACGATACTCTTGCTTGAGCGAATAACCCGTCAGCGCATTGAATAGATCGGCCACGTCTGCGCCGATGTCCGGGTCGCTGGTGAAGTATCCGAGATCAGAATAGACGCGGGCGGTGACGGCATTGTAGTTGCCCGTGCCGATATGAACATAGCGCACGATGCCCTGAGATTCACGGCGCACAACCATCAGCAATTTGGCGTGCGTCTTCAGGCCGACCAGCCCGTAAACCACATGAACGCCCGCTCGCTCCAACGCTCTGGCCCAGCCGATGTTGTTCTCTTCGTCGAAGCGCGCCTTCAATTCCACCAGAACGGCAACCTGCTTGCCGTGTTCTCTGGCCTCCATCAACGCCTTCACAACCGGTGCGTTTTTCCCCACCCGATACAACGTTTGTTTGATCGTCAAAACATTGGGATCACGGGCAGCGGCGCGGATGAAATCGACGACCGGGTTGAAGCTATCGTAAGGATGATAGAGCAGGATGTCCCGGCGACGGATGACTGAGAACATGTCCTCGCCGGTGGCCAATGGCGGCGGAATTGAGGGGGTGAAAGCGGCGTCTTTCAGATCAGGACGCTCGACCGCCATCAGGCCCATCAGATCGGCGAGACCAAGTCTGCCATCGACTTTGTAAACCTGATAAGGTTGCAAGCCCATATTCTGTTCCAGAATTTGGCGCACACGGTCGGGCATGGCGCTATCCACTTCCAGACGCACGACCTTGCCAAAATATCGCAGTCCCACGCCCTCTTCGATTGCCGCCAACAGGTCAGCCGCCTCGTCTTCCTCGATCTCGATATCGGCGTCTCGCGTGACCCGAAACGGATAGGCGGCGATCACATCGAGACCGGGGAACAGCAGGTCGAGGTTGTTGGCGATCGCTTCCTCGATCCAGACGAAATTATTAGCCCTGACGTCGGACAGTCCCAGGCTTTCGAAGACATCCGCCCGGTCTTCGGTGGGGATGCGTAGCAGCCGCGGGAAGATGCCGGGAACCTTGAGACGGGCGAAGCGTTCACCATGATTGGGGTCATTCACCACGACCGCCAGATTCATGCTGAGGTTCGAGATGTGCGGGAATGGATGTCCGGGATCGAAGGCCAGCGGCGTGAGCGCCGGGAAAATCTCATCCTCAAAATACTGGCGCAACAGTTTGCGCTGTCTGCCTTTTAATTCCTCGTAGTCGAGCACGCAAATGTCTTCTTCTGTCAGTTTGGGCAGAATATCTTTGCGCCAACATGCCATCTGCTGGTTGAGCATTGGCTCCAGTTCGCGCCGGATTGCCGCCAACTGTTCCGATGGCGTCATTCCATCCTCTGAGACCTCCACCGTGCCCGCTTCTAATTGCTGCCGCAAGCCCGAAACCCGGATCATGAAAAATTCATCCAGGTTATTGCTGAAGATCGAACAGAATTTGACGCGTTCGAGCAAGGGATGAGAGTCGTCCAACGCTTCTTCCAGCACGCGCCAGTTGAACTGAAGCCAGGTCAATTCCCGGTTCAGATACAGGCTGGCATCATCGAGATCGATTTCGACAGGTTTTCTGGCGCTTTTTATTGTAGCTGGCATGGAATAGTCCCTCAGAATGCAGAAACTGCGACGTACAGGCAGCATTCTATCCTAGCGTTTAGGCGCGAGCAAGCAGGTCGCCACCACAAAGTCTCCCGGCGTTTTCAGCATTTTCAGAGAGGTAAATTTTTTGTCCCGCGTCAAATCTTGTTCTATACTTGTGACAAGATTTGCACTGTCGAAGTGCGAGTTGGAATCATTCATTTGACAATTCGCCAACCTCCATGCAACGAACCCAGCATGGTTGTTATCGTCGTACGCGCACAGCTACGGGTACATTTTTCAGCCGACTGGATCAAAGGAGAATCCGCAATGCCGCACAAACTTACAAACTTGCAAAGACCTGTTCCCAGCGATATCGAAATCGCCCAGGCAGTGAAACCGCTGCCGATAACCAAAATCGCTGAGGAAGTCGGATTGTTGCCGGAAGAATTGGAGCTTTATGGCAACTCCAAAGCCAAAGTCAAACTGTCCGTACGAGACAGGCTGGCCGATCGACCCGATGGCAAATACATCCTGGTCACGGCCATCACGCCCACGCCGCTGGGCGAGGGGAAGACGACGACAACGGTGGGGCTCAGTCAGGCGCTGGGGGCTTTCCTGGGACAAAAAGTGATCACCTGCATCCGCCAACCCAGCCAGGGCCCAACCTTCGGCATCAAGGGCGGCGCTGCCGGCGGCGGTTACAGCCAGATCATCCCCATGGAAGATTTCAATCTGCACCTGACCGGCGACATCCATGCCATCACAGCGGCCAACAACCTGCTGGCAGCGGCAATCGACGCCCGTATGTTCCATGAATCAACCCAGAGCGACGAAGCGTTGTTCAATCGCCTCTGCCCTCCCGCCAAAGATGGCAGCCGTTCCTTCGCTCCGGTCATGCTGAAGCGCCTGGAGAAGTTGGGCATCGATAAGACGAATCCCGACGACCTGACGCCCGAAGAGGCTGCTCGCTTCGCCCGCCTGGATATCGACCCGGACAGCATCACCTGGCGACGCGTGGTCGATACCAACGATCGTTTCCTGCGCGAGATCGAGATCGGCCTTGGCCCCAAAGAAAAAGGACACTCGCGCCGCACGGGTTATGACATCACCGTCGCCTCTGAGATCATGGCAATCCTGGCCCTGACCACCAGCCTTGCCGACATGCGTGAACGCCTGGGCAATATGGTGATTGGCACCAGCCGGGCGGGCGAACCGATCACCGCCGACGATCTCGGTGTGGGCGGGGCGTTGACCGTGTTGATGAAAGACGCCATCATGCCCAACCTGATGCAGACTCTGGAAGGCACGCCGGCCTTTGTACATGCCGGGCCTTTCGCCAACATCGCCCACGGTAATAGCTCGATCGTCGCCGACCAGATCGCCCTCAAACTGGTGGGACCGGATGGGTTCGTGCTGACCGAAGCCGGGTTCGGCGCTGACATCGGTATGGAGAAGTTCTTCGATATCAAGTGCCGATATAGCGGGCTGATCCCGAACGTGGTTGTGTTGGTAGCGACCATCCGGGCGCTGAAAATGCACGGCGGCGGCCCCAAAGTGGTGGCTGGCAAACCATTGGATTCAGCGTACACAGACGAAAATCTGGGACTCCTGGAAGCAGGCTGCTCGAATCTGAAAGTGCACATCAAGAACGCCAAACGCTTCGGCATTCCGGTCGTGGTGGCGGTGAACCGCTTCAAGGACGACACAGACGCCGAGGTCGCTCTTGTGCGTAAGATCGCCAAGGAGGCGGGCGCTGAGGATGCCGTCATGTCCAATCATTGGGCCGATGGCGGAGCCGGAGCCGTGGCCCTGGGCGAAGCTGTGATGGCTGCCGCCAATAAGCCCAGTGACTTCAAATTCCTCTATCCCCTGGGGATGGGCATCAAAGAAAAGATCGAAACCATTGTCAAGGAAATCTACGGCGGCGCGGGGGTCGAATTCCTGCCCGAAGCCGAGAAAAAGATCGAGCTATACAACCGGGTCGGTTTCGATAAGCTGCCCATGTGCATGGCCAAGACGCATCTCAGCCTCAGCCATGACCCCAACTTGAAGGGCGCCCCCACCGGTTTCACGGTGCCCGTGCGTGATATTCGCGCCAGCGTGGGCGCCGGGTTCCTCTATCCCCTGCTGGGCGAGATGAGCACGATGCCCGGTCTGCCCACCCGCCCGGTCTTTTACGATGTCGATCTCGATCTGGAGACGGGGAAAGTGTTGGGACTGTTCTAGCAGGTAGCGAGTGGCAGGCAGCAGTAGACGGCTTGCTGCTCCATTCGTAAACCCTTTGCCCCCTGGTTGTCGTGGACGCCAGGGGGCTTTCTTTTGCTGAATAAAATGAACGAAAGGACAAACATAGACTAAATCCCTTCGTCCCTCCGTCCACTTTCGTCAATGTTCGTTGGCGTTCTCTGACTGAACGATTAGGCAGAGTCGATTCACCTTCAGAACGAATAGCCAAACAACTCGATGTCCTGAGCGTAGACATCGGCGACGATGCGCTTTGTTTCTTCGTCGTAATAGCTGCGGTAATCCGCCCGCTCGGACTTGTTGGATTCGGTCAGCATGGCCCGGATGCCTAAAACATCACAAACGTGCTGGAAATCTGCTGCCAGGTTTTCGAAGCGTCCCGCGAAATCGACCCCAACGCTGCCGTCGTACGTGCAAACATAGTGGCTCTGGGGAAAGAAATGATAATAACTCTTGATATTCGTCTCGTTGAGCCACTCGCGAACGAACATGTTGAAATCAGAGAAAACTGCCAGATTCTCCTCAGCCCATTTCGCGTCCCATTGCGAGAATCCACCAGCCTTCAGATAGAAAAACGCCGACACAAGTCTATCCCAGGGATTGCGTACAAAGGTGAATTTGAAATACCGCTGGAATTCTCCTGGCCCGAACACGATCTGATACTCGGCCAAAGTTGTGTGTCCGCCCGCCAGTCCGCCGAATAAACTCCTGGTCACCGAGACGCCAGCGCAGCGGGGAATGTGAACGTAGATGCAGTCGAGTTCGTCGAAGGGCTTATAGCAATAGCCATTGGCGCTGGGCGTGTGCCGGCGTCGCTGCAAGCGACGGAATTTGCGCGGGTGGCGCAGGGCATAGGCCAGCCGATGGAGTTGGTAGCCGATATGGGCTGGCAAATTCAGTCACCTAACCCGATTACTGTGTTCAGTTCGGAGGGCCGAACCGCCGGAAGTGGACCCGCTTTGAAGTCATTCGGGTTGCGTGTCACAACATAATCCGCCCCAACCTGCACCGCCGCCATCATTTGCACGGCATCTTCAAAGTCACCATAAGGCAGAATCAAGGCCTGTTCCACAATGCGCTGATCAATCGGAGCAATTGCCAATATCTGCATCAAATCAGCCAGAACGACGCGTGCCCTTTCGCCCGAGAATGCTTTTGCGTATAGATAAAACAAGGTTGTAACGCTGTGAGCGGCAATCCATCCCTCCAGAGTGCCATTCTCTGTCAGGGACAATGCGCGAGCGGAATCGTTGAAAAATGGCTCGCGCTTTTGCAGAACATCCAGAACGACATTCAAGTCAAAGAGAACTTTAGACTTCGCTGCCATATTTCTGTTCCAGGTAGCGAAAATAATCCTCTTCTGCAATCTCGCTTGTGAGCGAACCGCTCAGGCGATGTACAATTGGCGTCGTAGACTGCAATTCGTCCCGACTGGCTAACTGCAATAGATATGCCGAGATCAGGCGAGTAACGGTTGTCTCATGCTCGCTGGCATAGCGCTTAGCGCCTTCAAGTAAATCTTTGGGAACACGTACGGTCAGTTTAGTTGTCATTGTCCATCTCCTTGCCGTACAAATTACCATCATCTCGTACGGCTGTCAAACGGATTGTCGTAATCTTCGCTTAGGTTCCGCAGACCACGCTCTCAAAACCACACGTCATCTCAAAACCATGAAATACGACTGGATTCTCTTTGACGCCGACGGCACATTGTTCGACTTTCATTCCGCCGAGAAAGCAGCATTGCGCCAGACTTTCGCCATCCATCAACTGCCTTTCGACGAGCAGACCGCCACGCGTTATATCGAGATCAACAATGCGGCCTGGGTGGCCCTCGAACGTGGCGAAATTCTGGCGACCGATCTCAACCGCCATCGCTTTTCCCGGCTGTTCGAGTCACTCGGATTTGAGGATGATCCCAACCGTTTTGGCCGAGACTATCTGGGGCAACTGGCCACGCGCACGGAACTGATCGACGGCGCCGAAGAGCTTGTGAAAAATCTGGCCGGAATTGTGCGGCTGGCGCTGATCACAAATGGGTTGAAGGACGTGCAACGACCGCGCCTGGCCGCGTCGGCCATCGCCGATTGTTTCGACGTGGTTGTGATCTCGGAGGAAGTGGGGGCGGCAAAACCTGACATCGCCTATTTCGACATCGTCTTCGAGCGCATGGGCTGGCCGAATAAAGCCAGGGCTCTGGTCGTGGGCGACAACCTCTCTTCTGATATCCAGGGTGCCGCCAACTATGGCATCGACGCCTGCTGGTTCAATCCCGCACGCAGGCTCGCCCCGCAGTCACTGCCCATCCGCTACGAAATCGCTGAGTTGGCGCAATTGGCGACGCTGAATGGACTTGCCTGAAGTCACAACGAAAACAGCAGGTTTTTCTTGTAGTCCCCGTCGGTTTTACGACGGCTGTATGACATGGACATCCTGCTGAATAACAGGAATCGTGATGCCAGCCTCATTCAGCCGAAGCTTGACCTGCTCGGTGATCTGGAATTTGGTGTCCCAATATTTCTCAACCGGCGCGAACGGCCGTAATGAAAAATCAACCCCCTTGTCGCCCAAAAACGTCACGCCGACGACCGCCTCCGGTTCCGACAGCACATTCTCGTTTTCAGCAATAACTTGCTCCATAATGCGTTTTGCTTTGAGCAAATCGTCCTGATAGGTGATGGTTACGTATATGTCCACGCGCCGATAGCCAAGATCGGAATAATTGACAATATTACCTGTCAAAACAGCGCCATTTGGCACTGTTACCGTGCTTCTTTCCTGTGTGACAATAACAGTGCCAAACATTTGAATTTCTTTTACCTGGCCGTAAGTGCCATCTAAAACGTCTATCCAATCACCGGGTTTAAATGTTTGAAATGTCAAGAATATGATCGTTGCGGCAAAATTGTTGAGGGAAGTTTGTAATGCAATGGCTATAACGATGATGATGAGCGCAAAGATAGAAACCAGGGAATATAAAGGCAATCCCAGAGCGACAAGTGAAAGGGATACGGCGAGAATGAGAATTCC
The DNA here is from genome assembly GCA_024102915.1 of Caldilineales bacterium. Taxonomy (GTDB): domain Bacteria; phylum Chloroflexota; class Anaerolineae; order J102; family J102; genus JAGFJG01. Next base: position 67,449 of record JAGFJG010000040.1, on the reverse strand, counting down.
GTAATAGATAAGGCTTTCGCCCGTACGCACCAGCTTCTTATTGGAATGTACATTCGTCTTTTCGACAGCAACCCTGAACCAGCCGCGAGAACGACGTGCAAGCCAATGGCCGGCCACAATGATGATGAGCGCCCAAATAATATCCATAACACTGGGAAAACCGATGCCAACCAGGGACGCGTCTATTGTCTTCACTAATTCTTCAAATTGTGACATACTGTCGCTGGCCTCGCGCTAGTTTGAATTCATTTTGCATATGCACATCAACGCAAAGAATTGCTGGTCGGCGGCTCATCTTTGTGAAGCGCTATTGTATAATCAGTCCGGCCAATTTGGAACCCCACCACCTGCGCACAACCGACCTTCGTGCTATCCTTGACCTCCACGATACAATCTTCAGGAGGCCAAATTCAATGCCCAAGAAAGTCACCAAATCCGAGAGCGAATGGCGTGAACAACTGACGCCGCAACAATACAATATCACCCGCCAGAAAGGCACGGAGCGCGCCTTCACCGGCGACTATTGGAACAACCACGAGGACGGCGTCTATCGATGTGTGGCATGCGGCACGCCCCTCTTCTCATCCGAAACCAAGTACGATTCCGGCTCCGGCTGGCCCAGCTTTTGGGAACCGATCGATGGCGGGAATGTCGAGGTGGAGGAGGACCGCAGCTTCTTCATGACCCGTACAGAGGTCCTGTGTGCGGTGTGTGAATCGCATCTCGGCCATGTCTTCGAGGACGGCCCCAAGCCCACCGGCCTGCGCTATTGCATTAATTCGGCGGCGCTGACCTTTGATAAGACCGACTCAGATTGACAATTCTCGGTTCGCAGTTCACAATTCGCCATTGAAAATCAACATCCTGCCGGCCCCTATTACAAGGGACAGCTAGCGGAGGCTCAATGAAAAAGTATCATATCTGGACTATCGGCTGCCAGATGAACGTGGCCGATTCCACCCACGTCGGGGCTGAGCTGGAAAAGCTGGGCTACGAACCAACCGCAGATATCGACGAGGCTGAAGTGGTCGTTCTGAACACTTGCGTCGTCCGCCAGAGCGCCGAAGACAAAGCTGCGGGCAAACTTGGCTCGCTCAAGCCCTGGCGCAAACAAAACCCCGACCGCACCCTCGCCCTCATGGGCTGCATGGTCGGCGTCAAACCATCGCCCGCCCTGGTCAACGCTTTCCCCTGGGTCGATGTGTTCATGGCCCCCAGCGAGGCCAGCCCGCTGGTCGACTACATTCGCAACCAGATGATCGAAGGGGAACTCGCCGCGCTGGAACAACAGCAACTTCAGCGGCGCTACCAGTTCCAGGACGACGCCTATCCCATCGCCTCGGTCAAGCATCTGGCCCTGTTGGGCGATGCGCCTGTGGCCGCGCATGTGCCGGTCGTCTACGGCTGTTCGCACGCCTGCACATTCTGCATCATCCCCTTCCGCCGCGGCATCGAACGCAGCCGCCCGCAGGTCGAGATCATCCAGGAAATCCGGGGGTTGGTGGCGCAGGGGGTGAAAGAAGTGACCCTGCTAGGCCAGATCGTCGACCGCTACGGTTATGATCATGGCGACAATCATGGATTGACCGGACTGCTCAGGGAAGTGCACGAAGTGGCGGGCCTGGAACGGATTCGTTTTCTCACTAGTCACCCCAATTACATGACCGATGAATTGTTGGAGACGGTGGCGGCGCTGCCAAAACTGATGCCGCATATCGAGGCGCCGATCCAGGCGGGCGACAACGAAGTGCTGACCCGTATGAAGCGCGGCTACACAGCCAAAGATTACCGACAATTAGTTGCTCGCATCCGCCGCATCATCCCTGACGTTGCCATCCACACCGATATCATCGTCGGTTTTCCCGGCGAAAGCGACGAGCAATTCCAGCAAACCTATGACATTCTGGAAGAATTACGGTTGGACAAAGCGCATCTTGCCCGCTACAGCCCTCGCCCCGGCACGGTCAGCGACCGTCGCATGATCGATGATGTGCCGGACGAGGAAAAGCGGCGGCGTCACCAACTACTGGAAGAGCAGCACGAACGCATCAGCGCCGAGATCAATCGCCGCTGGCAGGACAAAACCGTACAGGTATTGGTCGAAGATCGGCACAAGGGCAAGTGGCGCGGTCGCACCCCGCAGAATCGACTTGTTTTCTTCAGCGACGAGCGCGACCTGCGCGGCCAACTCCTGGACGTGCGTATCACCTGGACTGGCCCGTGGAGCATGCAGGGCGTCCCCGCCGATCGCGGGCAAGTGGACGAAACAATAGCGAACAGGCTGAGCGCTCAAGAGAATTTGCCAACTACGGTTTCATTGATTGCTGAGAACTCAATGTAGTGGATATTGGGTATTCGATATTGAGAACAACAAGCACCGAATACCTCGTCTCCCCACACGATAAACAAGCCCCAGCCAAACGGTTGGGGCTTGTTGTTGGTGAACGATCGGGCTGAGAGTCAGCTTTGCGGGATCAGGATCGGCTGGCCCACCCGGATCTTGCGGATGTTCTTGATGTTGTTGTACGTGCGCAATTCCTTAACCGTCGAGCCATAGCGCCGGGCGATCTTCTTCAACGTCTCGCCTTTCTGCACGATGTGCACCAGGTCAGCCGGCGGGGCGTTGACCTCTGCATGGTCGCCGTCATCATACTGAACCGGATGGTCGCCCATGTAACAGGGAACCAGCAGCACCTGGTTGACCCGAATCAGGCTGGGGTTCTTGATGTTGTTGAACTGCGCCAGCTCTTTGACGGTCGTGCCATACCGGGCGGCGATGGCTGTGAGCGTATCGCCCCGCACGACCACGTAGGTGCACACCTCAGGATGCGGCGGCTCGGTGGGATGGACCGGGATAGGCGGGGCGACTTTCATCGGGCGGCACTGGCGTAACTGCACATCGTCGAAGTCGAAGTTGACCTCACGCTCGGTCGTCCCCCACTTCTTGAGACCCATCAAGTAGAGCACCATCGCCTTGCTGGGGGCTTTGAATGTGGTCGAGTAAGCGCTGTAGTTTCCGGGCGAAGTTCTCAGCGAGATTTCGGACACCGGCACGCCGAACCAGCTATCCAGGTCGGAAGCCTTAGTCACCGGCCACTCGCCCGACTCATAACCCCAGTAGACTTCATAGCGATGGGCGTCCTCGTCGCTATGGTCGACCGCCTCGCGGATCATAGCCTTGAGGCTGAGTTGATAGGTGACGCCGGGCTGCAAATTCCACAAACCCTGATAGATGCCGATGATGCGATTTGGATCGGCTGCGCCAAAGCCATAACTGTTGATTTCCAGCAATTGTGCATGCTTGCCCGAAGCCACAACCGGCGGCCACATATCGTCGTAATAGCCGTAGTTTGCGGCGCCGCCATTGTTATAGGGCAGCCAGTACCAGCCCACGCCATTAGCGCCGAAGCCCTGCTCGAACCCGCCATTCTTCAACAGGTTAGGGCCGTCACAGACCAGTTCCGTCGTGACTTCGACCGGCGGCTTCTGCGGCGGTTTCACCGGCGGATGCTTGACGATTGGATGGGCGGGCGCAGGCGGTTGTTCGGGTTTTTTATCTGGCCGGGCGAGGGGACCAATCAACGAAACATTGTCGATGTCAAAATCCACTTCTTTGTTCCAGTCCCCCCACTTCATGCGGCCGGCGATAAAAACGGTGAGATAGTGACCTTCGGCCTTCACCTTCAAATTCACCGGATAATAACCGGTTGGGCTCACCCGATCCTGAATCGGCCCCACGTTCACTTCCTGCACACTGGCCTGCGCCCAGTCAGAACCGCCCTGGCTGAAACCAACCAACATCACATAGCGCCAGGGATCGCCGTCCGAGCCGACGTCATCGGCCCGCATCAGAGCCTTGAACGAGAGATCGTAAACCTGCCCAGGTACGACCTTGACCGTCTGGAAGATGCCGGCCGTGCGACCCTGATCGCCGAAATCCTTTTTCGTGTTGATCTCGATCAACTGGGCATGAGCGCCGGAGGCCACAACTGGAGCCCAACCTTCATCGTAAAACCCATAGCCCCCGCGACCGCCCGTCGTAAAACATCCCCAGGCTGAGCCGACCATATCGCAGCCGGGCTGAGAGGTGAAGCCATGTTCAAAGCCGCCATTCTTGATCAGTTCGCCGCTGGACATGCCACTGGCCAATGTGGCGATTACGGCGACGAACAGCATCACAGACAAGGCCAGAGTCAACGCTAACAGAGCGGTACGTTTATTCAATTTCACGATACACCTCCTCGCGAAAGGGAGCAAACAGACAACCGAAGCGCGCTGCAAAGGCGGCTGCAGTCGTCAAACGGTCATTTCGGCCATGCGACAAACTCTTTTTCTGCACAAGACAACTGCCATACCAATCGTGGCATGCTTATGCGTATCTCAATAATTAAGACGCCGAAGTCCCCATGAAGATACGGTCACCATAAGAGATCAATAACGAAGAGACGATGATTGCTTCGTCCTCTCGTTTACTTTCGTCCACCTTTATCGATGTAACAAGCGATGGCCTTTGCTTGCGCGTTGAAGGCAAAAATTCCCCGTAACCGGGAATTGAATCAATCGCGTGCCTCAATCCAGCCTGCTTAACGCCACCGTTCGGTACGCTTCCAGTGTGCGCTTGGCGATCCGCTCCCAGCCATAATTCTCACTCACATGCGCTTTGGCGCGCCGGGCGCGTTCGACGGCATCCTCCGGCGCGTCCAACGTGCGCAGCAAAGCGCCTGCCAGATCATCGGCATTGTCCGGCCTCACGGTCAGGCCAGTTTGCCCGTTCTCCACCACCTCGCCCAGACCCCCGGCTGTCGTGGTCACCACCGGCGTCCCGCTTGCCATCGCTTCCAATGCCACGATGCCGAATGGTTCGTAACGGCTGGGGAATACAGCCACATCGGCGACGGCGTACAGCGCATCCCGGATGCGATCATCGATGAAACCTGGGAGAAAGACCTTCCCCTGCAATCCCTGGCGCTGCACTTCGCCCCGCAATTTCTCGGTCAACGGGCCTGTCCCGCCCAACACCGCTCGAAGCGTCGGATAGTAATGGACCACCTCGCTCAGCGCCGCCACCAGCAGGTCAGGGCCTTTTTCCCACACCATGCGACCGACGAAGAAAATCAACGGCCCGTCCGATCCCGCCCAGGCTTCGGGCAGTTCCTCGACGGCTGGCCGTTCTTCTCGCAGATGGGTGAACTCAGCCATGTTCACTCCGTTCGGAATCACCATAATCTTTGACAGGTCAGCCCTCAGGATTTCGTGCACTTCGCTGCGCATGAATTCACTGCAGGTGATGATCAGGTCGGCATTCTGGGCAAGGACTTCTTCGGCGATGTGAATGCGTCTGCTGAGAGGCTCGTGCACTTTGCCATCGCGACGGCCATGTTCGGTAGCGTGAAACGTGACGACCAATGGGATGCCATATCGCGCCTTCAGGTCATTGGCGATGTAGCCTGTCAGCCAATCATGCGCATGAACGATATCGTAATGGACGCCGCTGTCGAGTTGGCGGCTGATGCCAACATTCACCTGGTCGTTCATGCGCCAGACATTGACGTCGAAATAATCTCCTCCGCCCGGCGTATCTGCATCCACCCGATAAACATGCCCAAATGAACCGGCAGCTTCTTCCTCCGGCCACATCCGGTCGAATCTGGGGAGGTAAAGGTCAACTTCGGTTAGATCTCCCAACTTGGGCAAAAGCGCCCGCACATGCGCACCCAAACCGCCGACTCGATTCAGACGATATTCCGTGGAAAGCATGAGTACGCGCATCGGCATTGTCATCGTCGATACTACGGGCTGGAAAGCGTTTTGCAGCATGAATTATCCTCACGAACGTATACGCAGATCGGCGGCCTTTCCATTGTGGGAAATGACAAATCCATCTGCGATAGCTTGCCATTTGGTGCGAACGAGGCCAGCGCCTCATCCAGCGCGGCATAGGCCAGCGCGCTGGCGAAGGTGGGCTGCGTACCAGCCAGGGCGGCGTATTCCGCCGGAAACTCAGGGGGCAGCGATGGGGGACAGGCGCCCGCCCAGATCAAACCCTCGGCGGCATCGCCAGCCCAGGCATCGATGACTTCCTCGGCGGCCACGGGGCCGGCAGCGGCAATCAGGTCGGGCCGCGTGCGCAATAACTCGGCCAGGGTTTGCGGGTCGCCCAGCCAGATGAGAGGCGGCGACGTCTCCGCATTCCTCGTCGGCGTGGCCTCGCCCACAAAAGGCGTCAGCGCCGCAAGCAAACTGGAATCGGCGCCGGCGAATGGAGCGATCTGATCCACCAATGCGTCGGGTACTGGCGCCAGACTGATCGCCGGGATTCCGGCCTCGATCAGCGCCGGAATGGCCGTGCTTGCCGTGTGACTCTGGGGCGGGCCCATCACGAAAAGAATGTCGGGATCCCTAGCCAATTGGGCCACGAGTTTTGCCGCCAGTTCGGGGTTGCTGTCATCGTTGAGTGCGACCAGTTCCAGTCGCGGCGTGCCTCCGGACTCATTCCACTGATTGAGCCGTAGTCGCACGGCATTAAGAACGGCGTAACCAAGCGGCCTTGAAGGGCCTTCGAAGGGAGCGATCAGACCCACCTTCGCCACTGGCGGTGTGCTGACAGGCCGACATCCGCTAATCAGAAACGCCGCTAAGATTAAGAAAAGGTTACCAAGTATAACACCACCGCCCAATCTTTGGCGCGAAGTTTTCAGCACAGTTTGCTGACAATATCGCTGCCGAATTTCAACCTGTAATCTTTGCCGCACTCGTCGGCATGGCAGCCGTAAACTCTCAGTCATCGCAAGCGGTCGGGATCAGTGCGCAGGTCTGGTCTGGTTTGAGCGGCGGGGTGATGTGAATCAGACCGAGGGTGAATTCGTTGCCAGCCGGATTCCCTGCCGCATCGAGCAGATCGAGGCGTTGACCGTTGGCCGGGTCATAAAATCCGATCACCAGGGTCAGGTTTTCGCCAGATCGAACGGCGGGGGGCAGTTGCAGTTGTCGCCAGTCGGTCAGAGAATCGCTGCGAGCGCCGGGCAAGAAAACATGCGGCTGGCCGTCGCTCTGGCTGATGATGCTATCACCCTGGCGCAAATGGACGAAGGGCACGAAACCGGGCGGCAAATCATTCAGCCAGTACAGCCAGACGGGGACACTGCCACCGGCTGCCGCCTGCGCCGGGAAGTACGCATCCACCGCCAGCTCGCCTCCGACCGGCAGCCCGAACTTTGCGCTGGCGTTGCGAATGCCGTTGTCATCGGGCGACTGTAGAGGCATAGTCCGCAATTGATCATCGTCTCCGCGGCGAAAAGCGCCGACCAGCGCCAGGGTTTGATCGGGCGTGCTGGCCAACGGCTGGTCGAGCACGACGGACTCAAACGGCAGACGATCCCCCGGTTGCTTTGGGTCGGGGCCGTGGACGACCGCAATCGCCACCCCGGCATCGGCGGGCAGTGCGAGCGGCGTGGTGGTGATGGTGATAAGGTCGCCGGGCTGCCATTGGTCGGGCGGATACCAGACCAGGGCGGGCGGCGTGAGATCGTCCAGGGTATACACCAGTCCGCCATCCGGTTTGCGAACCTCCAGCCACGGGCGGACCGAGCCGGGCGTGAAATCATTTCCGACCAGCCAATGACTGACGAGCTTCGTTTGTCGCCAGTAGGGCCGGTCATCGGCCTGGATGTCGAGGAAGGTGAGCGGCCCCGCCGCCATATCCGGGTCGCCCTGGCTGCGCACGAAGTCATAGAACGCGGGTGGGATTTCCTTGGCGGGCGCGTTGCGGGCGAGGAGCAAAAAGCCGTCGGCGGCATCGACCACACCCCAATCGGCGGCGAACATGGTCATCACGGCGTCGCGCAGATCGCCTGGGGCCATGTCGGTGTTGGTCGTTACGTCGAGCAGCGCCCAGTCAGCGGGATGATCGCCAGTGAGGCCGGCTGGGAATTGATTGGCGTATTGGCGATGGCTGATGTGCGGGTGCACGGCGGCGGTGGCGGTGACGGCGGCATCGGCGGGGATTTGGTCGAGGAAGCGCGGCAAAAGCCGGTGATGCGCGGTGCTGGGCGTTGGATCGTAGCGTCCGCCCAGCGGGGCGCGTCCGCCGCGCACATACCCCAGTCCGGCCCAAAGCAGCAGCCAGACGAAGAGGATGATCGGCCCCCAACGCTTGAACCAGCCCCATCTTTCGTGCTGCCCCAACCGCAGCAGGCGAGCTGAGCCATAGGCTGCGGCGACGGCGAAGTAAGGGACGAGCGGGGCGGAGTAATGGAATTCGCCGAAATACTGGGCGGGATAGGCGCTGAGCAGGTTCGCTAGAAAAACAGGCAGCGAGAGGACAAGCACATCGAGACCGAACAGGCCGAGAAAGCCGAATGCCGCCAGCAGCGTCAGCACGTAACCCGCGCGGGCGGGTTCGCTGGCGATTTGCCAGACCAGCCTGGGGCGCGTGACCAGGTTCTTGAGGATGTCGATGGGCGAGTCGCCGAGGGCGCCGTAGCGATGAAAATAGGTGGATTGTTCCACGCCGTAGACCGTGGCGGCATGGCTGGGGATGATGACGAAGGTCGTGAGGAGGAACCAGGTCAGGCCGAAGATGAGGATGGCGACGCCAAAGCGAATCTCCCGATCCGAAATCCGCAATCGAAAATTCGCAACCAACGCCGTGCGCCAGATCGCCCAGAGGCCGAAACCAGCGGCGAGCAGAGCGGCTTCTTCCTTAACCAACGCCAGCAAAATGGCCGCGATGACGAATTGCCGCCAGCGCCGCGCTTCCACCGCCCAGAACGCCCAGAGGATGAGGGGGACGGCCAGGGGGATGGCATGGAATTCGGTAAGCAGGGCTGATTGCAGTTGGGGATTGAGCAGATAGGCGATGGCAATCGCCAGGGCCGGAAGAGGCGGGATCAGGCGGCGCGCCAGGGCAAAGAGCGGCCACACGCCGATTGCCACAAACAGGACTTGCAGGAATAAAATCGCCCGCACATCATTCCAGACCCAAAAGGTGGGGCTGATGAGGATGAAGATCGGCTCGACGTGATCGGTCAATCGCGTGGACTGAAAGCCATCCTTGCTGAATTCGAGAAACCTGCCGCGGCTGCTATTCCAGATCGCCTGATCCATCTGGCCCAAGTCGGACTGGTGCGTGCGCATGCCAGCATGCTGGGCGAAGGCCAGTTGCGTGAATACGACGATATAGACGAGCGTCAGGATGAGCAGGATGATTTGATAGCGATCGGGGCGATGAATGGTTGGTCTAGCCATCGCTCGCTACCCCCACTGCCGGCTTCTCATTCCGCCGAATCCGCAACCCGCCCGGCCAGGTGAGCACGCTGATTCCAGCCGCCGCCAGTTCACCCAGCACCAGCCATACGCGCATCGCCAGCGCCGTCGCCGTGACCACGCCGCCGCCCAGAATCGGAGCTAGCAGCAAATAGAGCGTGCCCTCGCGCACGGCCAGTCCGCTTGGCGTGACAAAACTGAGATAGCCCACGGCATAAGCCACAGGATATCCCGCCATCAAGTGCGGCCACAGGCTGGCGATGTCGGCCAGGCGATAGCCTGTGAGTGCCATGACGAGGGCGGCATAACTCAACCCCAACAATAACCATGTCCCGACCGTCAGGATGATCGCCCGCAATAGCTCGCTTGTGGACAGGGCGATGACCAGCGGGGGCCGTCCCACCTTGCGCAGAAGCCAGTTCAATGCCCGGATCAGCCATTGCGGTCGGGCCAGAAAGATGACCACAGGCAGCAGGACAAACACGAGGAGTTGGGCGATCGGCAGCGTTGTCAGGCCGGAGAACAGGCCGAGATTGCCGGTCAAGGGAAAATAGAGGGCGGCGATCACCGCCACAGCCAGCAGATTGACGACCTGATAAAGGACGATGCTGGTGATGGTAGCCTCTGCCCGCACGCCCTGCCGATGCGCCAGGACCGTCATGCCCAGCGGCTGCCAAACATTGCCGGGGATGTAACGCATGATGGCGCTGACGAACCAGATGCGAAATCCCATGCCGTATTCGATCTCGCCGCCGAGAAGACGCAACAACCTTCGCCACACCGACACCTCCACTCCCCAGCTCGCCAACAATGCCAGTGCAGCCGGAATCAACCAGACTGGCCGCAATTGCCAGGGATAGGTTCGCAATTCATCCCACTGTGACCATAACAATAGGGCAATAAACAGTAAGGCCAGCAGCAGGAAAAGCACCTGCGCCGGCCGCCGGATTCGCGCCAACATATCGCTATTTTACACGCGAAGGCCGATTCCAGCGAGAAGAAATGGCTATCGCTGGCACGGGAAACATAGCCGATCCAGGTCAGCGATTGTAAAGCAGGATGAACAACACGCCGATCATGAAAACGATCATGGTCACGCCCTGCAAAATCTCGCGAAAGCCCGCCGCCGCCACAGTGCGGCGGTCGTCGCTCTCCTTGTCCGGCTCGACGCCCAATCGCTGCATGCCCAGACGATCCAGGGTGAGCGATTGCCAGCGGGAACTGGCGAAGGGCGTAGGCGCAAAGCCTTCGGGATTTTTCCAGCGACGATAGCCCCGAATGATATGGCGAACGGCCAGCACGACGCCCAAAGCGAGTACAAGGGCAAGCGTGATCCATCCTTCACGCGGCATCTGCATGGTTAACTCCGCTCATCAAATGGATTCCGCACCTCAACTGAGCCATACGTCTGGCCGGCATTCAAGTCTTCAGACCATAGAGTCTCGCACCCCAACTGCGCAGCGCTCTGCAAGATCATGGCATCCCAGAACGATATCTGATAACGCCGGTGTAAATCGATGGCGTCAGCTACATCCTGTGGGCCAGGCCTGTGTAAATGCCAGGTCCCTAATAAAGTGACAATCCTTTTGGCTTGCTCCGGATCCAGAGATGGCTTCAACCTGTTCGTCGCGATGACGTAGAATTCTTGCATAACCTGGACGCTGACACAACCTAGCTCCGACTCCCATAGAGCATGGAACAACGATTTGGCGCGCAAACGTTTGTCGCCTGCGCTTAAATCATGCGCATATACAAGCACGTTCGTGTCGATGAATTGGCGATCAGTACTTTCGGTCATGCAGTTCCTCGCGGTCCCAATCTGCTTCACCGTGCGTGCCCAAATCAAAGCCTTCTTCCAGCAAAGCAAGATGTTTTTTGCGCGCCCGGTTATAAGCATCCTCTTGTTGCGTGATCTCGACAAGCGTTTCGGTCAACAGACCTGAGAGCGAAGTATTGCGTTCAAGGGCAATACGTTTTGCTTTACGGAGAATCTCTTTGGGGATGGCGAGTGTGATATTTTGCGTCGTCATTACAATCCCTCCACGTGAAAAAGTGTAGCACGTGTTTTCGTGAAAATCAAATCATTCTGCAACCATCCATCTTTTCAGATGGTCAAATCCATCAAAACGCCTCCAACGTCCCCCGCCGCTTGGCCATCGCCTCCACCCAGGCAAAGAGCAAGTACCCGATAATGGCATAGGCCAGCCCGATCACCAGTTCAGCCGCGAGCAGTCCGCCGATCTCGTTGAAGGACGCGCCGCGGATGGAGAGGCGAGCGGCGGCGATCCCGCGCGTGAGGGGGATGACCTGGCTGATGGCCTGCGCCCAGCCAGGCAGGCTGGCTACGGGGATGTTCGCCCCGCTAAACAGCAATAGCAAGAAATAGACTGTGTTGTTCAGAAACATTACGTTGACTGAGACCAGCGAGATCGTACCGAATAACAGGCCCATGCCGCAGACCGAGGCCGTGGTGACGATGATGGTGAGGATCAGGCCCGGCACATTGGCGACCGACATGTCGAGGCCGAGCAGCATCACGCCCCACACAAACGCCAAAATCACGGTCAGCATGCCGTCAATGATATGGAAAAGCGAGCGGCCCATGAAGGTGACGAAACGATTGGCGGGCGTGCCCAGCACATAAATCAGCGTGCCGAAATTGCGTTCGTTGCCCACGCTCATGGTCACGCCATAGATGCCGCTCATGGCGCTGACTTGCATGGCGTTGCCGATGATATAGAAATCGGCGGTTCCGGCCCCGGTGGCGCTGACGCCCAGGAATGTGAAAAAGATCATCGCGCCCAGAGGCGCCAGGATTTTGGAGGCGATGTAAGTGGGCGGGCGCGTCCACTGGAACAGCCCGGCGTAAGCCAGCCAGGCGCCAGAGAAGAAGATGCGGGAGGATGAGGTGAGGCGATGGTACATGGTGTTCGGTGGGCGGAAAGCAGTAATCAGTGGTCAGTCACATTGATGGTGCATCGTCATTTACTGCATTCCGTTTACTGCTTACTGAAAACTGTTGACTGCTTACGGATTACTGAACGCCCCTTGAGTTACTCGTCAAGCGCGAACAATTTTCTAATGCGTTCCTGCACCTCGCCTTGAATCTCAATTGGCAGTTCGCCCAACTCTCTGCGCAGAAAGGAGGTAGTGACTGTGAGCAGACGATGAAGCTGCAAGATGGATGTCACTCTCAAGTGTTCTGCTCGTGATGAATGCCAGAACGACATGCTGGTGCGGCCCAATGGCGTCGGTCAGGCAAACGGCCGGGCGAACTTTCGTGCTGGAGAGATCGTCGAATGGGAAGGGAACGAGAACGATCTTGAATCGCCAACTAGGATTCGCCATAGATTGGCCTGCCGTCATTCAGCGTGTAAATGTCCTCATCATGATGATGCAGATCGGCAAACGCCGGATTGCTCGCAGCGGAACGCAACCAGTCCTCGTCATTGACTTCTTGTTCTTCAAGCGCGTACAAGACGATGACACGCACGCGTTTAGGGCCTGAAATCGGTAATTGGGAATCGAGTACGAGTTGATGTTTCTCGTCGACGGTTCCTGTCACTTCCACAGCGGTTAAGGTTGTGTCCATATCGTATTCACCTGCCAAAAGGCTGTTGGATTACGTCCATTGTACGACCAAGTTGGAACGCATGGAAATGACGTGGCTCGCGGCATTATTGCATGCTCAGCGTCGCGTCCACGCGGGCCTTGACCAGTAGCCGCCGGAAGAAGATGCCGGAGACGATCAGATAAATCAGGCTGAGGACAAGCATCATGCCCCAACTGAGCAGCACATCGTTCATGGCGGCGTTGCCGCTGCTGGTGTCGTGCATGGCCCGCGCTGCCCAATACGGGGCCAGCGCATAGCTGATGGGCGTCACCCAGGTGGGGAGGAGCAGCAAGGGGAAGAGAAAGCCGCCGAGGATGAACATGGGGAATTCCAGGGCGTTGACCCACGCCCCCGCGCCAATCACAAGCGAGAAGAAGGGGGCGAGCAGCAGACCGAAAGCGATCAGCGAGAACACGCCGAGGAGTGTCGAGATCACGAACGCGGGCGGGTTGGAGATGGTCAGTTGGTAGCCGAAGAAGAGGGCGGCCAGGGCATAAGCGACGACCATGGAACTGAGCGCCAACACCGTGTTGGCGACGGATTTGCCGCTGACGATCAGTTGCAGCGAGGAGGGGCTGGCCACGATTGATTCCAGCGTGCCCGCCCAGCGCTCGAAGTTGATGTTGAAAGCGCTGAAAAAGAGCGTGCCGCTCCACAGCCCGGTCATGGCGCTGCCCACCACCACATAGATCGCCTGGAAGCCGTCGGTGTCGCGCAGCATGTATAGCGCCAGCAAGGCGACGAACAAGGGCTGTACCACCACGGCAAAGATGACGAAGGCATCCACCGCCATCTGCTTGAGTTGCAGTTGGAAGACCAGGGCCAGCGTGCGGAAATTGGAGGTCATGCCGTCTCCCCGCCCACGAGACGCACATAGGCGTCTTCCAGCGTGGGCTCGCGCGGGGCCACGCTGCCCACTCGCAGACCCTCGGTTTCCAGCAGGCGCAATACCGGGGCCACGGCCTGCTGGCCCAGCGGCGTCTGCACGTGCAGAATCTGGCGCTGATCGAAATCCTCCACCGAGGCGGTCTCGATGCCATCCAGCGCCCGGATGCGCTCCACCACTTCGGCGGGGATGCCGAACACCTCCACATCCACCACCGACAGATCGCCCACGTGCGTTTTCTTCAGCCCCTTTGGTGTGTCCAGCGCCACGATCTGGCCGTGGTTGATGATAGCGATGCGATCACAGAGGGCGTCGGCCTCGAACATATAGTGGGTGGTCAGCAGGATGGTCTTGCCCTGGCTTTGTAAATCAAGGACGGTGTGGCGCAATTCCCGGGCGCCAACCGGGTCGAGGCCCAGGGTGGGTTCGTCCAGAAAAAGGATGTCGGGATCGTGCAGGAGAGCGCGGGCCACATGCAGCCGCTGTTTCATGCCTTTGGAAAATCCCTCGATCTTCTCATCCCCGCGGCCATCCAATCCCACAAGTTCCAACAGTTCGGGGATGCGCTTGTTGGCCGTGTCAGGCGGCATGTGATAGAGGTTGGCGAAGTAGCGCAGGTTGTCGAAGGCGTTCAGCCGCCAGTATAGCCCGCGTTCGCCGCCGAAAATGAAGCCGATGCGCGGGCGGATGTCCGCCGCCTGCCTGACCAGATCGAAGCCGAGGATGCCGGCCGAACCGCTGTTGGGGATGAGCAGGGTGGTCAGCATTTTGACGGTGGTGGTCTTGCCCGCGCCATTGGGGCCGAGCAGGCCGAAAAGCTCGCCCTGGCCTACCTCGAAGCTGATGCCCTCCACCGCCGTCACTTCCTTGGTCTGACGGCGGATCACGCCGGTCTTGGCCAGATAGACGCGGCGAAGGTTGTCGACTGTGATGGCGTTCATAGGTTGGGGGATGATACCACACTTGGGTCTTGACCTTAATCGAGACCATTTGGAGTTGTCAGTCCCCGCGACTCTCTCTCAAAATTTCTCGACTTTGCACATATATCACCGATGGCATCAGCCCACCAGACAACACGCATCACGCCCGCCCCACCAACTCCCCAAACCGCTGCTGATAATGCCGGGCCACCTGCGGCCAGCCAAACTTCGTCTCGATCAACGTCCGGCTGGCCCAGCCCATCGCCTTCGCTCGCCCCGGATCGGCAGCCAACGCCATCATCGCTTCCGCCAACGCCGCCGCATCCCCCTCCGGCACAATCAGGCCATTCCCCCCTGACTCCACCACCAACGGATTCCCCGCCGTATCGCTGCCGATGATGGGCTTGGCGCAGGCCATCGCATCCAGCACCGTCACGCCCAGGCCGGTGGCCGGTTTGGTCACATTGGGCATAACCAGCGCGTCCGCCGCGTTGTAATAGACCGACATCTGGTCGTGCGGCACATTGCCCAGCCAGTGGATGTTGGCGATGCTCAGGTCGCGAGCCATCTGCTGCCACTCGGCCCACAAGTCGCCCTCGCCGATCATGATTGTGTGCACAAGCGGATGGGCGGGTAGTTTGGCCAGCGCCCGCAACAGCACATCGAATCCCTTCTTATAAACCATGCGCCCCACCGCCAGAAACACAAAAGCCTCGGCGGGGATGCCCAGGCGCTCGCGCAGATCGGCCACACCGTTGTCGTCGGGCGTGAACCTGGTCGGGTCCACCGCGTAGATTACCAGCTCGAATTTGGCCGGGTCCGCACCCAATTCCTGTACGGCCACATCCTTGAGCGACTGGCTGTTGGCGGTGATCAGCCCGGCCTGGTCGAAGGCGAACCCGACCATGCGCCGGAAAAGCGGATTCTGTCCGGCCACCAGCGCGTCGCTGCCGGGGATGCTGACTACCAATGGGATGCCCAGGCGGCGGGCGGCCACCGCCCCGATGTAGCCGTTGGGCAGCGCCCAGTGCGCGTGCAGGACGTCCAGCTTTTCGCGGCGACCCAACTTCAGCGTGGTCTGGATGCCGCGGGCGAAGAGCAGCGGACTGAGGAGATAGGTGTTGAGGCGCATACGCACGTCGGCCTGCATGGTGCGCATATAGCCCAGGCGGTGAGCGGAGTCGGGCCAGGCGTAGCGGTAGAGATGCAGCCGCGGGTTGGACGTCGCCAGCCGGGCGGGGTCATAGGCGGCGTCGAACGGGGCGATGACGTGCACCTGCTCGCCCTGCGCGGCCAGTTCCTCGCTCAGTTGCTCGATGAAATTGCCCGAAAAATCTCCGGCGAAACGCGGGTAATTGTGAGTGAGGACGCCGATGCGCATGGGGAGAAGGTCAATTACACAGAGCGCGCGGAGAAGTCACGGAGATCACAGGGTTTCTCTCTGCGGGCTTTGTGTCTCCTCTGTGGCCCTCTGTGTCGAATCATTCATCTCTGGCTTATCCTGATCCCGATCTCCATCGCCCTGGAATTGTTCTAACTCGGCCAGCCGCGTCTCCAGCCCGCGCAGGCGGTCGCCCTGGGCGACGATGAGTTCGGCCAGGAATCCGACCAGGAAAAACAGCAGCCCGGCCAGCGCCAACCCCAAAGCGATCCAAAAAACCGGGCGCTTTTGCGTCTGTTCCTGGAAAAACCAGAAATAGGCGAGGATGACGAAAAGCAAGCCCGACAATCCCAAAGATGCCAGACCCAATCCGCCGAAGAAGCGCATGGGGGCCTGGCTGAATGTGAGCAGAAAACGGATGACGAGCACATCGAGCAGCGAAACCGGGATGCGGCCAAAGCCGAACTTGGAGCGCCCGGCCTGGCGCGGATACCAGTTGGTGGGCGTCTCGCACACGCGGAAGCCCTGGTCGGCGGCGATGTGCAGCAAGAAGCGATGCCAATCGGAGCGCAACGGCGGCAGGCTTTCGATCACCTCACGGCGAAACCCTTTTATCCAGTTGGCGTCGTGCACGGTCACGCCAAAGAGGCGACGGCTGACCGAGTTGTAAATAGCCGAGGAAAACTCCTTGCCGTCGGCTCGCCCCTGCCGCCAGCCCGAAACCACATCGCAACCCTCGACTAATCTGGCGTAGAGTTTGGGGACGTCTTCGTCCGGGTGGGATTCGAGGTCGGCGGGGAGAAAGAGAATGTATTCGCCCCGCGCCGCCCGGAATCCGCTTTGCAGCGCTTCGGTCAGCCCGCGGTTGCGGCGATGCTGAACCAGCCGTACCCAGGGATAATCGGTCTGCAAAGCCAGCACGCGCTCGCCCGTGCCATCGCTACTGCCGTCATCGACGAACACCAACTCGCCGGCGATGCCCAATTCGGCGAAAGCCGCAGCCGTGCGCGCCAGCAAGTCATCGACATTGCCGACTTCGTTGTAGGCCGGGATGAGGACAGTGAGTACGGGCGACACGTTATACAAGAGGTTGTGCGACGCACTGGCAACCAAAAGTTGCTCGCAGGTACGTCGCACATTGCTTACATCAAGCGCCGTTTGCCAATGCCGCCTTCAATGCCGCCACGACCTCATCCTGCTGTTCGTCGGTCATCTCGGCGTAGATGGGCAGGGTGATCACTTCTTTGGCCGCTTGCTCGCTGATGGGAAAGCTGCCCGGCTCCAATTCCAGGAAGCGATAGGCTGGTTGCAGGTGCAGCGGGATGGGATAATGGACGCCGGCGCCGATGCCCTGTTTTTGCAGGCTGGCCAGCACCGCATCCCGGTTGGGCGTGCGGATCACGTAGCAGTGATAAACGGGCGTGGTCTCCGGCAGATGCTTGGGGGTGACGACAGCGGTATCGGCCAGCAAATCGGCGTAGCGATCGGCGCGCTGGCGACGGCCTTCGTTCCAGCCGTCCAGATGCGGCAGCTTCGTCGCCAGAATCGCACCCTGGATGCCGTCGAGGCGATGGCCGTAGCCCAATTCCGAATGCTCATACTTGCTGGTACGGCCGTGGTCGCGCAACAGGCGCACGCGTTCGGCCAGATGGTCATCATCGGTGACGACCGCGCCGCCGTCGCCATAGCAGCCCAGGTTCTTGCTGGGATAGTAGGAGAAGCAGGCTGAATCCGCCAGGCTTCCGACCCGCTTGCCCTTGTACAAACTGCCGTGCGCCTGCGCCGCGTCCTCGATCACCACGAGCTTGTGGGTGCTGGCGATCTCATTGATGGCATCCATGTCGGCGGGCTGGCCGTACAAATGCACAGGCATGATCGCTTTGGTGTAGGGGGTGATCGCCGCCTCGATTTTGGCGGGGTCGATGTTGTAGGTCACCGGATCGATATCGACGAACGCCGGTCTGGCCCCCACCTGACTGATCGCCTCACCGGTGGCGAAAAAGGTGAAAGGAGTGGTGATCACTTCGTCGCCGGGGCCGATGCCGTAGCCGAGCAGGGCGAGGAATAATGCGCCGGTGCCGCTGGATACGCCGATGGCGTGCTTGACGCCGCAGTATTCGGCGAAAGCCTGCTCGAAGGCGGCGACTTCGCTGCCCATGATAAAGGCGCTGTTGTCGATCACGCGCTGAATGGCGGTATCGATTTCGGGTTTGATGGATTCGTATTGCGACTGTAAATCGACTAAGGGAACGCTCATTGGATTTTCCTGATTCCTGCAAATTGAAGATGCTGCCCACAAAGGACAGCATCTGGAGTTAGATGGTCTGATTAGCGGCAATTGCCGTGTGTTCGTCGCACCAGACTGATTTATGGGGGGGATTGCTCAGCCTCGAACAGGATGTCAAGTCTGGCCTCAAGCTCCGCAATCTTGCGCTGGTGAAAATCGATCTCGTTCTGGATTGTAAAGGGGACGCTCAGGCCGTAGTTCGCCGCTCTGACTTCGAGTTGAGCCAGATTGACACGATAGATATCCAACTGCTGGCGGATATTGCCAACCTCGATCTCGTGCGCGTTGGTAGCGACTTCCTGAACGATGGCATCCGCTACGGGCGAATCTTCCACGCTCAGCGAATTGGCATTGTTCGCCAGCCACGTTTCGAAGAAGGTATTGCCGACACGGGTGCAGCCGTCAATTTGCCGAGTATACCCCAAGCGATCCAGGGCGTAAAGGTAGATATGCGTCTCGCGCAGGCTCAGTCCCAGGGCTTGCGCCAGGTTGGGCGCATCGGTTTTCTTGGCGCGCACCAGTTCGATCAAAAGTTTTCGTTCGGTGGGCGCGAGATGGGAGAAGATGACGGAGAACAGGGCGTTGAGGATGGAGTCGGGTTGCAGGTCCTCTTCGTTCGGCTTACGCAGACTGCCGTCCTCCTGGTACAGGCGATAGCACAGCCATTGCACCAGATAAGGATGGTTGTTCGTGTAAAACTGGATCGCTTCCACAACTGAGGGCTTGGCGTCGATGCGAGTCTGGCCCTGAGTCTGGCGAATCAGCGATTCCGATTCCGCTGCGCCCAGACCGCTGAGATTGCGCGGCACAAAATCCTGCAGGAAGAGCGAGGTCACCCAGTCGGGGCCGACCTCGTTCAGCCGGGTGAGCACCTTGGTGGAAGCCATGACGACGCGCAGGTTCTCGTGGCGTTGGAAGCTGGCGCGCAGGCGTCGCAAAATCGCATCATCCTTGCGCCCGATTTTGATCAACACCTCCGGCTCGTCGATCAACAGCAGCACCTTGCGCCCGTGATCCTCTGCGGCCTTGCACACCGCGCGCAATTGATCTCTCGGCTCGTTGTTCAAGAGGTCTTTCATCGCCAGGCCCAATTCGGCGAATTTCTCCTCCTGGTCTTCGACGGCGAAAATCAGTTCATCGCCCAGATCATCGGCCGTCACACAGCCCTGCATATCCCAATAGAGCGAGATCATGGCAGGCCCGGCATCGATAGCCAATTGGCGCAGCAGCGAAGTCTTGCCGACCCGCCGCGTCCCGATCACCCAGAGTTGTCGATTGGGATCGTGAAGCAAATTGTAGCGTAGGCCGATGTGTCCGTAGAAGTGGCTTTCTGTGACCCAGCCTCCTACGATATAGGGATTGCGGAGCGGGGGATCCGACATGGTTGTCTCTCCGAATGATTTGGAATAGTGCAGTTGATCAGGCGATCGTCACTGCGAAAGTGACAGTCGCCTCAGGGGAAACGTGAGGCAATCAATCCACTCTGCCGATCTCAATTATTCTCGGCAAAGATGACGCGTTCGTAGGCGCGCTGGACATCCGGCAAGGTGATGCGGCGTCGATGTTCGTCAAGCATGATGTTGACGGCTTCCCGGCAGACCTGTTGAATGCGGTGGGGGCGGCCCTGACTCTGGGCATAAACATAATGGATGGCGTCCTCGTCCCAATCGTAGAAACGGGCGACCGGCTCGCGCATCAGGCTCTCGGCATCGGCGCGGGCGAACGGCTCCAGCGCCATCTCCACAAACATGTTGTACCAGGGCGATTCCACCCGATCCCACACCTTGCTAATGCCCACGCCCGCCACCAGAGCGCCCACGTTTTGGGCGAAGGCGTCCTGCAGGATGCGGCGAAGCTGCTGCTGGGTGAGCGTGTCATAGGTATTCATGATGTCGGCCTCGTCCAACAGGAAAACCAGACGAGGCTGGCGCTTGAACTCCGCCTGTAATCTCTCGATGATTTCCCGCAGATCCCGGCGAAAGTCACGGTCGCTATAGCCATCGCCGATCTGCTCTTGATCGTATTCGAGCTGATCGACCAAACCATCCAGACCCTTGATATGCGTCAGCGCTTCCAACACGCCCTCCATCAGTCGATGGAAGAATTCAGGTTCGGGCGTGCCTTCAAGATCGACATAGATCGGCACGAATCGGAAATCGTTACTCCGGCTTTTTTCCAGACGCTCCTTCACTTGATAGAGCAGCGAGGTCTTGCCGATACGCCGCTCGCCGTGGATCATAATGCTGTTCTGGTAAAGGCCGCTGACAATATCGTCGAGCAGTTCGTCGCGCCCGAAGAACATGGCATCTTCGCGGATGGGGCTGCCAGCGACATAGGGATTGAATCTTCGTTCCACGGCCTGCCGTCGCATGGCAAAGCGCGTGGCAGTGCTCCAAATGGCATAGGCTCCCAGCACGGCCAACAAGGTCATAACCGAGACAACTATCAGGGCGTATTTGGTCTGCACGGGGCCGATCAGAGGCAGTTGCACTTCAGAAGGCGCTGGTAAAACGTCGATGTCCACACCTGCCATCGTCGAATAATTCAGACCGTCATCGCGGGCCTGGACTTCGAAATGATATTCGCCTTCCGGCAGCGGCGGATACGACGCCTGCGGCAGTCGCGTATCGGTCCAATCCTCGTCGTAACCTTGCAGCCGATACCGGTAGAAAAGATTTGCCGGATCGGTCAGCAAGTCCTTGCCTGCAAAGCTGATGAGAAGCGCCTGTTCGGGCGTCAGTCGCATGCCCTTCTGATCAGCCGGGATGCCGTTGACCGCCTGGATTTCCACGGTCGGGGGGGTATAGTGCGGGGTGAATCGCATCACGCCGTCATCGACGCCCAGATAGACATTGCCGTTTCCATCGCCCACGATGGCGTGCACTCTGCCCAAATTATAGTCCTGGGCGACGCCATAATTCTGCCAGGTCATCTCGTCGAAAACGCTGAGGCCGCTGACGGTGGCAAACCACACGCGCTTGCTGTCAGGGTCCGCCCAAATGCCATTCAGACCGGGGGCTAGGAGTCCATCGGAAACGCCGTAGTTGATCCACTCGCCCTCCTTGAGACGGCTGGCGCCTTTGCCCCATGTGGCAAACCAGATGCTACCGTCCGAACCCTCGGCAATTGCCGTCACATCGTTGGCAGCTAGGCCATCTTCGATCGTGTAATTCCGCCAGGCGTCATCAACCCATAAGCTCACGCCCTCGTCGGTCCCAACCCAAAGCTGGCCCTTACTATCCGTGAAGAGCGCTTGAATATGGTTCGAAATCAGCCCACCCTCGGTCGTGAAGGTCTCCCACCCCTCCTCGCCCCACCGGCTGAGGCCGTCACGAAATGTACCAAACCACAGCGCTCCATCCGGCGTCTGGCTGATCGACGTGACAGTGCCGCCGGCCAGGCCATCGCTGACGGTGATATGCGTGATCTCGCCATCAGCATAGCGCAGGGCGCCGCCGCCATTCGTGCCAAGCCACAGTGCGCCATCATTTGCGATGAAACTGCTTTCGATGTAGCGGTCGACAGGCAGGGTGTTTTCCAGTTCGATCGCCACCGCCGCCCAATCTTCGCCATCGAATTGGAATAAGCCATCGCCCGAAGACCCGGCCCAAAGCGCGCCGTCCTCGCCCAGCACCAGAGTAAGGACGCGCCTGTCGGTGGCCCCATCCGCCTGGCCCCATGCCTGCCAGGTGCTGCGATCAAATCGCGAGACGCCCGCGACCGTGCCTAGCCACAAAATACCATCTGCATCCTCGATAATCGTGCTGACATAGTCCGCAGCCAGACCATCGGATGGGGTGAGGATGCGCCAGCCCTCGTCAGTCAGGGTAAAAGCGCCATCGCCATTCGTGCCAATCCAAAGCTCTCCGTTGGCGGTTTCCAGAATCGTGAGGATGTCCAGGATCGGTAAGCCGCCGGGGCCAGCCAGCCAATCGGTTCTCCCCCCTGAGCGGTGAGCCAGCCCATGTTCTCTAGTACCTATCCACATGTCGCCATCGCCGCCCGCCTCCAGAGCCGAGATCGTCGGGGCCGCATCCTCGCCTTCTGTGCTCAAATCCACCGCCGACCATCCACCCTCATCGCGCACCAATCCATTGGCTCCAGCTGCCCAAAGCGCGCCGTCGGTGGCGAAGGCCAATTCGGTCACGCTTTCCAGCGGAAAGCCCTCGTCCAATGCCCAGCGGTCGGTTTCCGCATCTCGCATGTAGAGGCCCGCGTCCCCGCCCGCCCAGATCTCGCCAGTCGGACCGACGGCAAGCGCCTGGAAAGGCGCGTTGGGCAGGTTCTTGTCCTGGCCCTGCAACTGCCATTGGTCATCGACCAGCAACGCAATCCCCTCCAGCGTTGTCGCCCACAGATTGCCATCCCCATCGGCCACGACCCTCCGCACCGGGCCATCCGACAGGCCTTCCGCCTCGCCATATGTTTTCCACTCGCCATCGAAACGCAGCACACCCTTGTCCGCGCCAAACCACAGGACGCCATCTTCGGTTTGAATGGCCGAATTCAACCAGGTGGCATCGACGCCATCGAAGCGATCATACGTGTGCCAGGCGTCTGGATAGGATTGGGCGCGGACCGGCGCGCCCGGACCCCAAAAGGGCAACAAAGTCAGAGCCAGGGCAGTGGCCAATAAAATGGGGGAAAGCCGCTTTTTCATGGCTATTTTGGTTGTAAGGGGGAATTCTCGACTTGCGGGAAATCATCCACCAATCACGCAGATTTCACAGATTGTATCGCCGTGAACTGGTGAAATCCGCAGAATCCGTCGATGATTTCTAACTGGCAAACAATTGCGCCAGATGCGCAACTATCGCCTGACTATCGATTATACGGCATTTGCGGGTATTCGTTCAAATGCCCGGTCAGTATCAACTTACGTCACCAAACAAAACGGCTCGCAAAGTCTGGCGATGCGAGCCGTTGGAAGCTATGAATGAATTCGATGTTCTCAGGCGGGGGCGGGGGCAGGCGGGGTGGATGGCCCGGTCTGCGCGCCCGGCTCTCGCCCGGCGCTGGTCTTGCCGCCGCTGGGGCTGGGTTTGGCGGGCGGGGGCGGCAAGGGGCCATCGGCTGGCAACTCACCTGTCTCGAACAGGGCGTCGAAGTCCTGGCGGGAAAGGGACTCGCGCTCCATCAAGGTTTGGGCCACCAGTTCCAGCAGGGCGTTGTGGGTTTCCAAAGTCTGACGGGCACGCTGATAACCTTCGTCCACCACCCGGCGCACCTCACGATCGATTTCTTCCGCCACCTCTTCACTATAGTCGCGTTGTTCGCTGATCTCGCGGCCGAGAAAGACCATTTCTTCCTTTTTGCCGAAGACCATCGGGCCTAACTTATCGCTCATGCCATAGCGTGTGACCATGGCGCGAGCGATGCGTGTGACCTGCTCCAGGTCCGAACTGGCCCCGCTGGAAATATCACCGATGACCAGTTCCTCGGCAATGCGACCACCCAACGCCACGCTGATCCGCGCCATGAAATCTTCTTTGCTTTGCAGCGTGCGATCTTCTTCCGGCACCTGCCAGGCATAGCCCGCAGCCTGACCGCGCGGGATGATGGTCACTTTTTGGATGGGGTTTTTGGGGTCGAGCAATTTGGCGACGACCGCATGACCAGCCTCGTGATAGGCGGTCAATCGTTTCTGCGCGTCGCTCATCACCCGGCTCTTACGTTCGGGGCCGCCCAGCGCCACACGCTCGATTGCCTCTTCGAATTCCTGCATGCCGATCGAACGGCGGTTGCGACGAGCGGCAAGGATGGCCGCCTCGTTGACAAGATTCTCCAGGTCTGCGCCGACAAATCCGGGCGTGGCCCTGGCCAGGACGTCGAGATCGACATCGCTGGCCAACGGCTTGCCTTTGGCATGGATGCCGAGGATCGCCCGACGACCGCGCACATCAGGTCGGTCGAGCACCACACGCCGGTCGAAACGGCCGGGGCGGAGCAGGGCCGGGTCGAGGATATCCGGGCGGTTGGTGGCGGCGATGATGATCACATTGGTATCCGTGTCGAAGCCGTCCATTTCCACCAAAATCTGGTTGAGCGTCTGCTCGCGCTCGTCATGGCTGCCGCCCAGGCCGGCGCCGCGATGGCGACCCACCGCATCGATCTCGTCGATGAAGACGATGCAAGGGCTGTTGCGCTTGGCCTGCTCGAACAGGTCGCGCACGCGGCTGGCCCCGACGCCTACGAACATCTCGACGAATTCGGAGCCGGAAATGGAGAAGAAGGGCACGCCCGCTTCACCGGCCACAGCCTTAGCCATCAGTGTCTTGCCGGTGCCGGGATGCCCCACCATGAGCACGCCTTTGGGGATACGTGCGCCCAGCGAGGCGAATTTCTGCGGCTCTTTGAGGAACTCGACCACCTCGGCCAGTTCCACCTTGGCTTCATCACAGCCAGCCACATCATCGAAGGTGACGGTGGGCTTGTCACTGCTGAGCATGCGCGCTTTGCTCTTGCCAAAGCTCATCGCCTGGCTGTTCGAGCCTTGCGCCTGTCGCATGAGGAAGAAGAAGATCGCTCCGACAAACAGCAGGGGCAGCAGGCTGCCAAGCAATGCCAGCCAGTTTCCAGCCTGGCTTGGCGAATCGACAACGTACTCGAAGTTTTGCAGTTGCTCTTCCGTGACGCCCAGCGCCAGGAAAGTCTCTGAAAGTCCCTGCAAACCGTCTTTGCGCGAGGCGTAGGCCTCGCCATTGTGCAGGGTGATGCGCAGATCATCGCCGCTGATCACAATCGATTCGACCTGGCCCTTTTCCACCATCTCCGCCACCGCCGTCAGATCAATCGTCTCGGTCCGCTGGTTATTCGAGGGGAAAACGCTGAGGAATAGAGCCGCTGCCGCAACTATTATGAGCAAATAGACGAAGGCATTCCGGGACCAATTGGGATTCAAAGTATTATCTCCAACGACTCACAGTACAGTGGTCAATATCAGTAAAGAAGTATAACATGTAAATGGTAAGACGACCATAAGAATTACTATTGGTTGCAGCCAGTATGTCAATTCTTACCAATAGCCTCCGCAACATGGGTTCCACTCAAGTTGAGAGGAACCCAAAAGCGGTTTTCAGCCCCTCCTCATCATTTGCAAATAATCTTCCACAGATTCCGCAGATTAGACAGATTGAAATACGACTCCTCATAACAGCCGCTTTAACGCGGAGACGCAAAGATAATCTTTCAGCTTCGCAAAGAACTCAATCTCGAAATCTCATCTGTAAACTCTTTGCGAACTCTGCGAACTTTACGTTTAAGACCTTTCGAGGAAAACCAAATTTGAAATGGAAGACGCACCCATTCAAGCCCCCTATTCTCGACACGTTTTTTTCTGTGTCGGCCAGCATTGCGATCCGGATGGCCGGGCCGGAGCGCTCTATCAGAGATTACTACCGATGCTGGGCGAGTTCGGTCAATACGACAATCCTGACCGGATCAAGCGCGGCGTCACCGCCTGTCTGGGCGTCTGCTATGGCGGCCCCCTCATGGTCGTCTATCCCGAAGGCATCTGGTACCACAATCTGGACGAGTACAAATTGGCGCGCATCGTCGAGGAGCACCTGAAAGGCGGGCAGCCAGTCGAAGAATACATCTTTCATCGATTGGGCGATCACTCGCCCAACGGCACGGGCTGGTGACGAAGCTCATGGGCACACGAAGTCAATCCAGTGAGCAGGATAGTGAGGGTGAGAACGCTTGAAAAGCTGTCTGCGATTCCTGGCGTAGACGAAAAGTTGCACGGCCCTGTGCAGAGCATCGGCGCAGCGAGAAAAACAGCGCGAGCGACGTGCCAATCTTGCCAGATAGTGGCGCAGTTCTGAGTTGTCCGCTTCCACGGAGTAGGTTTCACTCTTGTCCAGCATGGGAAAGTGTTCGGCAGGCCAATAGACCAAGGTTTGATAGGCTCCGAACATATCGCTAAAGTAGCGATGACCCTGAACAGACTTGGTCAGTATCGTTCTTGTACGTGCAAAGCTGACACGCCAGCCAAGAATGCATCTTGTGGTGCGGTCCACAAAGGTTATGAGGTAGATTCTGTTTTCTCTGTAATGAAGGTGTAGAGCTCATCCATTTCAATCACTTCCACCTCCTCTGGCACTGGCGCTTCAGGTAAGTCTTCTACATGTTCATTCACCCAGTTGATCACCGATTGATGATGCACTCCCAGATGTCTAGCAGTACGACGGAAGTTGCCGCCATCCATATACATACGCACCGCCTGTCGGTGTATCTCTTGAGGATGCCCAGCCTGTTTTGGTTCTGGGGTATATTTCTTCTCGCAGAACATGCACTTGTAGCGTTGACTGCTCGCTTCGCTAAAACCATTCTTGCTCTGGCGCTCTTTCGCACCACATTGTGGACATTGATTCATGTCTCTCATTATCCATCATGCCCAGAAACTCGCCACTCCCTGGTTGACTGCGATCTGGCTAGTGACTATAATGACTGTGTCGCCTGCGGGTGTAGTTCAGCGGTAGAACGACAGCTTCCCAAGCTGTATGTCGTCGGTTCGAGTCCGATCACCCGCTTCCCGTAAGATGCCAGGCGCCTGATTTTCTCGCTTTTTGCTGTGCGGCAATCAAGTGAGCAGAGCAAGCGCCTGGCATCTTTCAGGCTAGAATGGAGAGGTCGCATAGTTTGGCCTAGTGCGCGCGTCTCGAAAACGCGTAGGGTTAACGCCCTCGAGGGTTCGAATCCCTCCCTCTCCGCCAGAATAATGATCAATCGAGATTCGATGATTCATTAATAATCAATTTGGAGAGGTCGCATAGTTTGGCCTAGTGCGCGCGCCTGGAGAGCGCGTTTCCCGCAAGGGAACGTGGGTTCAAATCCCACCCTCTCCGCCTGATAAAGGGTTGGCGGTCAATGGTCAATTGCCTGTGATAAAACGCTGGCATTTGGCCGTTGACCTTCAACCATCCCAACCATTTTTCGCCCCGTCACCTTTGACAAATCCCCGACCGGCGGGGTAAGATCATCCCGGTCGTGCTAGATGGGGAGCTAGCGGTGCCCTGTACCCGCAATCCGCTATAGCGGGATCGAATTCCTCCCCGAGGTCCGGCACGGTTACCGTGTCTGGCTCTGGCAGTGTCACGGCGTGGGTCTTGTGCGGCGTGAGCCTGTGAACCGGGTCAGGACCGGGAGGTAGCAGCCCTAAGCAGTATCTCGCGGGTGCCACGAGGATGCCTGCGTTGGACTGCCGGAAGCGACGGGAACCTGGTGAGGTTCGACGGGAGGTGCACGACCAGTAATTATCCTGGCCCCGAAGATGTTATCCGTCTTCGGGGTTCAGTATTTTCGGCGTCACGCACTTTCTACGTGACGCAGGCAAAAACCTACAAACCTTCAATCGTCTTAATACTCGACCACCCGCGGCAGTTCCTTGGCCTGAGCAACCCACGACGCAATCTGGGCGGCTGTGGGCAGCTTTCGCACCAAAGACTTTTGGTGTGCAACTTCTGTAACCTTCGCCAGCAGGTTTTCGGCGTTTCGTTGCGCCAGTTCGGGAACCGTATCCACCCCGGCTTCTTCCAGCAGGTCGGAATACTGCGTGCCAATGCCCTTGATGCGGAATAGGTCCGCCCGATTTACCCACGACAGGATATGACCCTCGGCTATTTCGGTAGCGGCAGCCAGTTCATCGCGACCTTTGCGTGTGGCCCCAAGCTCCAGTAATTTCTCGGTGCTGCGGACGCCTGCCGCATTCAGTTTTTCGGCGTAGACATCGCCAATGCCAGAAATCATTTTCAGTGCTGTCATGGTCCTCTCCGGAAAGTTTGATTGATAAAACTCGTCGCCTGGGGGAAAATTACTGCTATTATAGGCCAGGGAAATCCACACGGAGAAACTGGCTGTCCGCAGTTGGATGGTAGCCAGTTCAATTGTAGCCCCCTCACTTTGACGCCCTGTCTGGTCGTCAGGTAAAGTCTTTCCGCAATCCGCAATCCGCAATCCGCAATCCGCAATCCGTCAGCCTCCCATGTACAAAATCATCGACACCCACTTCCAGGGCCAACCGCAAATCATCGCCAGCTATGTGCTGCAAAGTTCGGATGGCGTGGCATTAGTCGAAACCGGGCCAGCCTCAGCATTGCCGGCGCTGCGCCAGGGTTTGGCCGGGCTGGGCATCGAGGTTGGAGAGATCACCGATATCTTCGTCACGCACATTCATCTCGACCATGCCGGCGCAGCGGGATGGCTGGCGCGCGAGAGCGGAGCCAGGGTGCATGTCCATCACGTAGGCGCTCCTCATCTGGCCGATCCCAGCCGCCTCCTCAGCTCGGCCCAACGCATTTACGGCGAAATGATGGGGCCGTTGTGGGGCGAGACGTTGCCTGTGCCCGCAGCGCAGGTGCATGCCCTCGAAGATGGCGACGTGATCGAAGCGGCCGGGTTTAGCTTTCACGCCGTCGATACGCCCGGTCACGCTTACCATCACATGGCGTATCTGCTCGATGGAATCTGCTTCACCGGCGACGTGGCGGCTGCGCGACTGCCGGGCTATAACCATGTTCGTCTGCCCACTCCGCCGCCCGAAATCAACCCGCCCCTCTGGCGGCAAAGTCTGGCCCGGCTGCGTGAACTGAATCCCGACCGGCTGTTGCTCACCCATTTTGGCGAGGTGGACGAGGAGCCGCAGACTCACTTGCAGGCGGTCGAAGGCGGCCTGGACGCCTATCTTGATTTCGTGCGTCCGCGCTGGCAGGCGGGCGAATCAGCCGAAGCCATGAGCGCTGATTTCAAGGCCTGGGTGGCCGCCGCCGCTGCCGCAGACGGCTGTGATCCGCAGGCTATCGCCCGCTATGAAATGGCGGTGCCGTCGTATATGCAGGTAGGGGGATTACTGCGCTACTTAATCAAAAACGAGAGCGGTTGAATGGGAGACCGTTATCATCCCCCGGCCAGCTTCACGGTATAGCCCCGGCTTTTCAGTTCATCGACCAGTTTTTGGCGGTGATCGCCCTGGATTTCGATCACACCGTCGCGCACGGTCCCGCCTGAACCGCATTTCTGCTTGAGTTCCTTCGCCAGTTTCGCCAGCCCGTCGGCATCCAACGGTACGCCGCTAACGGTGCTCACGCCCTTGCCCTTGCGACCTTTTGTCTGCCGCCCCACGCGCACGATGCCGTCGCCTTTGGGCATCTCAGCCTGCTTGCTGCACGCGCATTGCTTAATCGGCCAGCCGCATTTCGGGCACATGCGGCCGCCGTCGGTGGAATAAACGGTTCGGGTGTTGGATTCTCGGTGCATACGAATCACCTGCTGACGGTTGGGGAGGCTCGACAGCCTGATGTTACACTGAACCCATGGCGATAAACAAGCTCTTGCAGCGCGGCACGGCGGCGGCTCTGGTGGTGATGTTCGTGGTTTCAGCGCATGTAGTCGCCCAGCCTGTCCCGCCCGACTTGCGCTTCGGCATTGTCGAAAGCTTTGTCAATCCTGCGGCGGCCAGCGAAGCGGGGGCCGGTTTCACGCGTATCGTCCTCTATTGGGATGTCATCCAGCCAACTGGCCCCGACGATTGGATGCCCGCCAATGTGCCCGACCCTTTGATTCAGGCCGAGGTGGATGCCGGGCGCGAGGTGACGGCTATCCTCATCAGTACGCCAGCCTGGGCCAGCGCCTCCGGTGGCGATGCCCGGTCTATGCCGGACATGAACCACTGGCGGGCGTTTGTGGGGCGAATGGCTGCCCAATATCGTGGCCGCATCGACCACTGGATCATCTGGAACGAGCCGGATGTTTTTCTGCCCGGCCATCCCGGCCATAATTGGAATGGATCGGTGGAGGATTATTATCTGCTGCTGAAAAACGCCTATCAGGCGATCAAAGAAGTCGATCCGGAGATACAGGTCGGCATCGCCGGGTTGACCTATTATTGGGATTCCGAATACGGGCGGCGTCAGTATTTAGCCCGGTTATTGGAAGTTGTTGCCGCCGATCCTGAGGCGGCCGAAAATGATTTTTTCTTCGATTTCATCAATTACCATCTGTACTTCAACCCGTGGCAAACCGACTCAGTCCTGAAGGAAACGCGAGCGCTGCTTAGCCAATACGGTTTGGGCGGCAAGGCGATCTGGGTTGCCGAGACCAATGCCCCACCCTCGGATGATTCGGCTGAGTTGCCCTGGTCGCAGCCCCGCTTTCAGATTTCCTTGGATGAACAGGCAGCCTATGTGATCCAGGAATTCGCCCTGGCTTTCGCTGCCGGAGCCGAACGGGTTCAAATCTACAAACTGCGCAACTCCGCCGATCATCCCGAATCGATCGAGCCATTCGGATTGCTGCGGGCGGACGATTCGCGCCGCCCGGCTTTTACCGCCTATCAAGTTGCCGCCAGATTCCTGCGTGATTTCACGCAAGTTTATCGCCAGGCGCTTGGCCCGGTGCAGGCGGTGACGTTCGAGCGGGGCGCAGAGACGACGACTGTATTGTGGAACACCGGTCGGGCGGCCACGCAAGCCCGGGTGAGAGCGATTGCATCCGAGGCTGTTGTGGTTGACCCAGGTGGGAATGAGCAAATCCTGACTGCCGCGGATGGCATTTACACGCTCGATTTGCCGGGTTGCACGCAGGCTGCCTGTACCATCGGCGGCGCGCCCCGTTTGCTGGTCGAGCGCGGGGCTGCGCAGGGACGAGCGGCTCTCATCTCGCCGCCCACGCCGGTCCCGACTTTCACGCCCACGACTACCTCCACATCGCCTGCCCCGACCCCGTCGCCTACGCCGTCACCCACAGCATCCCCCACAGCCTCACCCACCCCGACACCCACTTCAACCTCGTCGCCGCAAGCGACGCCCACCCTCTTGCCTCCCATACCCACACCTGCGCCAGAAGTCGCGCCTGTGTCGAGCACATCCCGCTGTCTCAGCCCTGTGCTTATCTCATTACCTCTGCTGATTGTTGCCGGGGGATGGGCAACATGGCGTCGCCGTTTCTAAAGGTGGGCAGGTGATCAGGGCGGTTCTATCCCCAGCCGATGGCTCTCGAATTGTGTCTGGTAGAGGCGGGCATAGAGGCCGCCACGCGCAAGCAGTTCGGTATGCGTGCCCTGTTCGATCAGCCTGCCGCCGTCGATGACGAGGATCACATCCGCCGAGAGGATGGTGGAAAGGCGATGGGCGATGACGATGCTGGTACGGCCATGCAGCAATGGCTCCAGCGCCGATTGGATCAGCCGTTCGGACTCAGAATCGAGGGCCGAGGTAGCCTCGTCCAGCACCAGGATGCGCGGGTTTTTGAGGATGACACGGGCGATGGCGATGCGCTGTTTTTCGCCGCCGGAGAATCGATAGCCTCGTTCGCCCACGATCGTGTCATAGCCGCCCGGTAGTGTGGCAATGAGATTATGAATGTTGGCGGCTTTGCAGGCAGCGATCATTTCGTCTTCGTTTGCATCGGGCCGGGCGAATAGCAGGTTGGCGCGGATGCTGTCGTGGAAGAGGTAGGTTTCCTGCGTGACCATGCCGATGCTTTCGGTCAGACTGTGCTGCGTCACCTGGCGGATATCTCGTCCGTCGATGCACACAGCGCCTTCGGTGGGGTCATAAAGCCGTGGCAGCAGGTAGGTGACCGTGGTTTTTCCGGCGCCAGACGGACCGACGAGCGCCGCCAATTGCCCCGCCTCCACCTGGAAGCTCATCTTCTCCAGCGCCCAGCGCCGAGATGTGATCGGGCGGATCGGCCCGGCGTCGTCGCCATGTTTCGAGGTCAGGACCGGGGCCAGAGCGTCATCAGTTTGAGCATAGGAAAATGAGACATTGTCGAATGTGACCACGCCGCGCACAGCTTTCAATTCGACGGCATCCGGCGCATCGGCGATTTCGTGCGGCAGGTCGAGCACCTCGAAGACGCGCTCGAAGGAAACCATCGAGGTCGCCAACTCGACGCGAGCGTTGGCCAGCGCCGCCAGCGGGCCATAAAGCCGGGGCAGATAGAGAGCGAAGGCGACAATATCACCGACCTGAAATTGCCCGACTATGGTGAGATAACCGCCCAGCCAGTACACGGTGGCAGTGCCGATGGCGGCGACAAGCCCGACGATCACAAAGAAACTGCGGCCAATCGTGGCGGAACGCACGCCCAGATCCCGCACCTCGGCCGCCCGACCGCTAAACCGCTCCGAGGCGTCATCTTGTCGCCCGAACAGCTTGACCAGCAAGGCCCCGCTGACATTGAGCGTTTCCTGCATCTGTGAGGTCATGTCGGCGTTGGCTTCCATCTGTTTGTGGCTGATATCACGCAAACGTCGGCCCACTGCCTGCGCCGGCGGAATGAACAGCGGCAGCACAATCGTGGCAATCAGGGTCAGACGCCAATCGAGGCTGACCATAATCACGACCGTAACGACTAGAGTAACGACATTGGTGATAAAATCGATCAGGGTTCCGGTCACGGCTCTTTGCGCTCCCACCACGTCGTTGTTCAACCGGGAAATAAGTTCTCCAGATTTGGTTGTCGTGAAGAAGCGCAGGCTCATGTGTTCCAGGTGGTCGTATAGGGCGCAACGCAGATCGTAGATGAGTCCTTCGCCTACCAGGGCTGAGTAACGCCGCTGGAAGACGTTGATCAGGCCGCCCGCAACGGGCAGGACGACTAGCGCCAGGGCGTAAAAGGTCAGCAATCGTAAGTTCTCATCGGGTATCGCCACGTTGATGATATTTCGCACCACCAGTGGCGTCAGCGCGTCGAGCAGGCTGGCCAGGAAAATGGCGATCAATACGATGAGGATGTAACGCCAGTAAGGTTGGGCATAGCCCCAGACCCGGCGCAAGAGCCCAGAGTTAATTTCAGGTCGAGCTTCTTCGTCCGAGCGAATAAAGCCCCACCAGCCGCCGCCGTGGAACATGGTTAGTGTTTAAGTAGGGAGTGGTGAGAAGTCAATAGTTTGCGATTCACGGTCGCGACCCAGGATGATGCCGCCATCCTCGGCGCCACCAGGTTCATCAGCCAGATGTGGTTCGGCGCTGAAACCGAAACCCTTGCGCCACAAACGCAATCTTTCCATTTCGATGACCGAAAGGCCATAGCGATTCAGGGGATGCAACAGCAGTTCGACGACATCATTGGCGATAAATCGGGCAAGTTCGTCATCCGTGCGGAACAGCCGCCATTCAGACGGAGTGACCTGATAATCGACTGTGCGCAGAAACTCTTTGGCAGCCGGCGTGAGACGGGCGGGCTTGCGCAGCGCAAAGACCTCTCGTTCCAACCGGAAGGCCAGGTCCCACTCCGTGCCGGACGGAGCGGTGATATCCTGCCCAAGCAGAAAGTAAACCCGATCCACGTTGCTGATCATCTCGAACAGTGTTTCGTAGGACGTTCCTTCTTTGGGGAAACGCCGGATCTCGGTCTTCAGCGAGACGGGTAGATCGGCGAGCGTGCGACCGATCGCTGCGCGCCCGGCTTCGAGATCGGTGGTGGCGCTGATAAATATGCGGAGGGATTCGGGCATCAGGGTGCAGGAATTAACTCAAGTCTGTCAAGGCGGGCCCCGGATTCTCGGAGGTAAATGCTGATGGTGTGGTTTCCGGCGTTGAGTTGGTAACTGCCCGGAAGCGATGAAGTCGCAAAATCGCCAATGGGAAGATGCCAGACAACCCAGCCTGCATTGTCAAATCGTACAAAAAAGGAATTGCTGCCGCCATTGGCTGCGGCAGTACGAGCTTTTAACCTGTAGGCGCTGTTTTCAGGAACATCGACGCAGAATACCACTTTGTGAGTTTCGTTGGGAATGCTATAGCTGTTGGCGAGGCCGGGAGGAACGTGAACGAACTTTGCATTGCTTGCGGCCGGGGCGTTTCCGACAGTAAATGCGCCGTTCATCACGCCATCCTCTCCCTCTTGAGCAAGCGGGCCGCAGGCCGTTTGGCCGGAGTGTGTGGGCGTTTCTGTGGGCGTCGGAGTGGGAGTGGGAGTCTCTGTGCTGAAAAGAGTCACAGTATTGGTCGAAGTTGGCGTCGGCGTGGCGGTTGAGGTGTTGTCGATAGTAATGAGTCGAAACTGATCAAGTCTGGCGCCAGATTCCCGAACATAAAACGTGAGTTGGTGCTGACCAGCAGTCAAGGTGAATGATCCTGGGGCTAATGAAGTGCTGTAGCTGCCATTAGGAAGATGCCAGGTGGTGTAACCGGCATTATCGAAACGGAAATAGAAGGAATCACTGCCTTTGTTAGCAGCGGCGGTACGAGCTTCTAACCGGTATGCTCCAGTCTGAGGGACATAGACGCAAAACTCAACTCTGTGATCGTCGTTCGGGGTAACGTAGCTATTGGCGGCGCCGGAGGGTACGTGAACGAACTTGGCGTTGCTGGCGGCGGGGTCGTTACCCACGCTGAAAGCGCCATATGTAACGCCGTTTTCGCCTTCTTGCTGGAGAGAACCACACGAAAGTGGAGCAGTAAGTGTTGGTGTTAACGTTGGCGTGGGCGTGCCACTGGGTGTTGAGGTGGCAGTCAAAGTCGGCGTGGAACTCGCAGTTGGGGTCTCGGTGGGCGTGGCGGTAGGCGTGCTACTGGCCGTCGTGGGACTCGCAGTTGGCGTTTCAGTGGGTGTGGCGGTAGGCGTGCCGCTGGCTGTAGAGGTCGCGGTCGTGGTCGGCGTGGAACTCGCAGTTGGCGTCTCAGTGGATGTGGCGGTAGGCGTGCCGCTGGCTGTGGCAGTTGCAGTCGTGGTCGGCGTGGCTGTTGATGCAGGGGGAAGATTGTATCGGTAAATGACGCCGTAATTCTCTTGTCCTCCATAGGCAGTCATCCCATAAAGGGCACCGCCAATAAGCAGAGGCGTATGCATGGGAGTATCGCCTGCCAATCCACCGGCGAACTCATAAAGCTGTTTGAAGCCAGTTCCGTCGACTTTCATCTGATAGATTATCCCGAATTCGTTACCCCCCCAAATCCTGTCACCATGCGTAGTTCCATAGAGCATCAAACCATCAGCCGAAAGCACAATAGCGCCATTGGGTTTGCCGCTGTCGGTCGCTCCCCCGATAAATCTGTGCAGAACTGTGTATCCCGCCCCGGAAAGATCGTACTTAAAGATCGTACCTTGGTCAGATGGATCGTTTCCGTATGTACCTAAGGTTGTCCCATACAAAGCGTTTTTTCCATCATATATCAAGGTGTCATATGGATATTTCCCCTCGTCTCCCCCGGCAAAATGATGTAGAACCTCAAATTGCGTGCCATCAGCCCTAATTCTAAATATTGTACCCATGTCGTTCAAGCCGCCTAGCCATGTCAATCCATAAAAATATCCGTCTCCTGCCAAAGTCAGCGTTCCCAGAGGTGTGCTGCCATCACTGCTATCTGCTGCGAATTTATGCAATTGGCGGTATTGATTCAGCGCTAAATCGTACATGAAGATGGTTCCAGTGCCATTGCCGCCCCTTCGGGTCATCCCGTAAAGGAAATTGCCGACAAGTGTGGGTGAGGTCGGAACGTCATAGCCATCGCCGGAGTCCCCGAATGAATGCAAGAGGTGGAATCCGCCGCCATCTGTGCTGATTGTATAGATGATGCCGCCGCGTGAATCGTTTCTGCCCCCTGCGACGGTGCCGCCATAAATAGTTGAGCCAGAAACGGCAAGCCCATTCCAGGGTTTCGTGCCATTGTCATCTCCAATCGCAAACTCATGTAATACCGTAAAGCCAGTGCCATCCAGATTCATCCTGAAGAGATTGCCTTTATTGGCCTGGTTGGTATAGGGGTATTCGAAAGGGGAGTCGTAGGGCGGCCCGCCATAGGTTGTCGTACCAAATAACGTGCCTACCGAAACGACTAACTGACTATAGGGCACGCGTCCACTGTCTGGTTGGGCATTGAAATGATGCAATATCGAGAAATTAGGGTCTAGGTTGATAGAGGCGCTAGTAGACGTAGGGGAAGCCGTAGCTGAAGGGGTTGGAGTAGCTGTAACCGAGGGGGTTGGGGTGGCCGTCATGTTTCCACCAAGTTTGATCAATCGGAACTGGTCGAGTTGCGCTCCCGATTCCCGCACATAAAAAGTTATCTTATGATCACCAGCGGCTAAGGGATATGAACCTGGAACCGCCGAAGATTTGAATGGTCCAACTGGCAGGTGCCAAATCGTGTAGCTGGCGTTGTCGAACTGCACATAAAACGAATTACTACCGCTATCAGCCGCGGCAGTGCGCCCTTCCAATTGATAAGTTCCCGTCTCTGTCACGTTGACGCAGTAGGTCACCTTATGCGATTCGTTTGGCGTAGAATAGCTATTGGCCGCGCCTCTGGGTACATGAACGAACGCACCGTTGCTGGCAATCGGGTCATTTCCAACAGAGAAAGCGCCATAGATGACGCCGTTCTCACCCTCCTGTTGCAGTGGTCCACAGGTCAGTGAAGCCTGAGTGGGCGTGGTTGTGGGCGTGGGAGTCGTGGTGTTTGTTCTGGTCGCAGTCGGTGTAGGCAGCGGATCAGCGCCGATCGGTACGTAATATAACTGGTCAACATACAGTCCGCTCATCCACATATGGTTTCCACAAATCTCCATGCCGAAGAGATTGTGGGTTTTTCCTGGGCTGGGTAAGGGATAAATCGTGTATTCGTTATGTACTGAGGCACTGGTGCTCAGGAATGCTGGCGTCAATTTGCGTTGAACAGGAGTGATGGTACTGGTTGCGGGTGTCAAAGTTTTCTGCACGACAAGATCGGCGTTTTGGGTGGAGGGACTGAGTGTTGCAGTGCGTTTTGTCGCCGAATCGGTATTTAAATAGAAGAATTCATCCGTCCAGATGTTTGTACCCCACCAGTCCGAGCCAAAGTTGTCAATGCTGGTAACGCCGCTGACGTTGGGATAGTTCGGGAAACTTGTCCAGGTATCATTGGTCGGGTTCAGGCTACTAATGACATTGCCTGTACGCGTCCACTGACCATTGAAGTCGGAAAACCAGATCACGCCCTCGGCGCCCTCCCTTATGCTCCAGGGGTTGAATCCGTCCGGTAAAGTATAGCGCTTGAAACTGATGTTATTCGTGTCCACCATGAATACGACTGTATCCGTTCCCCACAGCGTGCCGCCGCTGATCCAGAATCGGCCCTGGCTGTCCATCATGCTGTGCTTGAGCTCAATGCCGCCGGGCGAAGCATAGACCATGAGTGAGCCAGTATTTGGATTTAGAATGAGCAGATAGCCGTCGCGTGAGATCGTCCAGATCAAGCCGTTTTGTTCGCCGATACCGTGCAGGCGGGGGTAGCCCGTATCCCACATCTTCAGTTGATCGCTGTTGGTATCGAGCCGGCTGATCCATGTTCCCTCGTAATCGGCCGTCCACATCGCCCCGTCGCTGCCGCGCATCATGCTGATGGGTGCGCTGCCATAAGCCCACTCCGTAATATTGCCGTTTGGCTCGATGCGACCAAGATATCCTGGCGATTTGTCCTTGTGCTCCTCGCCAAAGAAAATGAGACCGCTGTTGCCATCTGCACAATACATATTGCTAGCCGGCGTTCTTCCCGTATCGAGTTGGAAAATATTGTAGGTGATTTGCGCCGGTGGCGGGGCATCGGGCGCGAACGCTGCCACCAGCGATTGATAACGCACGGACAGGACGACACTCAGGCTTACTACAACGATGAGAACTGCCCTGGCATGTCGAATAATCATAGCGGTTTTCTCTATTGGCTCATGTCCGCCCCGATGATAGCAACCCCCCGCCGATTTTGCGCTCAGTCATGTCTCAATCGTCCTCGATGTTCTGAAGATATGCGGGTGTGGCAAATCGCCCGTCTACATCGAGCTGCCAGGTGAACGTCCCCACAACGGCGCCCAGATTCAGCGGCCCGTAGATGTGGGGAAACCACTGGCCCGGCTCACTTTCCTCATAGAGAAGCTCGGCTTCGAGGTTCGCCGGTGCAATCGCCAATACGAGCAATGCGTCGGCGCCGGCAAAGAAGCGGTTGGCCGTCGCGACGAGTTGGTCTGTGGTCGAGCAATGGATAAAGCCCTCGCTCTCGAGGCTATCGTGCAAATAGACGCCCCGTACCTCGGCATCTTGCCATGCTTCGACAAATGTGATGTGATAGATCACGGCGTGCATTACATCAAATAAAGATTCTCGTATTCAGCATCACTCACACAGAGGATGGTCAAAACAGCGACCACCTCGTGTGCAGTTTATCATAGTTTCGTTCAATGAGGCGTGAAATGAATGTCATACTCCGCGATTATTATCCCCTGTTCGAATACTACCAGGCTCTGCGGACGCAATTGATGGAATTGCTGGCGGATTCCGATCTGGCGTTCCGGCTGGACGGCAACCCCAGCCTGGGCGCATTGTGCCGCGAGATCGGCGATGTGCAACAGGCTTATGCGCGCTCGTTTCAGAGTTTCACGATCGAGTTTGGGCGCAGCGACCAATCGCCGGAGATCGAAAACAGCGTCTCGGGATTGCAGGATTGGTATGCTGAGATGGACAGGCGATTGCGCACGAACATCGAGGCGCTTTCGGATGAGGACTGCCATGATCGCAAGATCGACCGGGGCGGCTGGGAAGTCAGCCCGCAAATGCAGTTGGAAATCTACAAGGAAGCTCTATTGATTTTCTACGGCAAAGTCAGCGTCTATCTCAAGACGATGGGCAAGACGCTGCCCGAACAGTGGGCGGATTGGATCGGTTAGATCAACCGGCGGTGGCTCTCGAACGCGGGGCGGTTTTCCAAAATGCGGCTGGGAGAGAATATCGATAGGTCGAGCGAGGGGGTGCGGCCTGTGATTAGCTCAGCGATGTAGCGACCCACAGCGAAGCACTGCTGAAAGCCGTGCCCGGAAAAGCCATTTTCCAGATAAAAGCCACGCAGGGTCGGCCACTCGCCCAGGATGGCATTGCCATCGAATGTGTTCACCGCATAGAGCCCCGCCCAGCCGCGCACGACTTTCAGGCGGTCGAAGTCGGGGAAAAGTTCGGCCAATTCTTCCCACAGGAAATCGATGAAGCGCTGTCGCTCCCAGGTGAACTCATACCCGATCGGATCATCGGGCAGCGATTTGCCGATCATGAACGAGTTGCCGTGTTCGTGGATGATGTACAGGCCCGAGGGCGAAAAAATAGCGGGGAGCGTGCGTTCGGGATAGACCTCGGTCTCGATCACGAAAACCTGGCGTTTGACCGGCTCGACCGGCAGGGCTATCCCCACCGTTTGGGTGATCAGGGGCGCCCAGGCCCCGGCGGCATTGACCACGAAACCAGCATTCAACACCTCGCCTGATTCCAGTCGCACACCTATCACGGCGCCTTTTTCGGTCAAGACCTCCGTCACTTTGCCCTGGATGAATTGCGCGCCCAATGCCGTCGCTTTGCGCTTGAATGCCATCAACAGCGCCCAGGGATCCATCGTGCCATCGTTCGCCCCGAATGTGCCGCCCACGCAGTCCGGCGCCGCCAGTATGGGATAACGCCGTCTGATTCCATCCGGCTCCAGCCATTCCACCTCGCACCCCAGACTTTGCTGTAACGCCAAACCCTCTTCCGCTTCCTCCCGGCTTTGCTCCGAGACAAGGAAGAGATTCCCCTGGCGGCGAAAGCCCACATCGGGCCGGTCGCCATCCACAGCCATGTCCTCGCCGAACGTGGCCAGCGCTTCCAACCCATACTGGGAAATCTGGATATTTTCTTTAAGGTTGAATTGCACGCGCAGATTGCCGTCCGACAAAATCGTGGACGAGCGCTCGTAACTGGGGTCCATTTCCACCAGGGCGATGCGCAGGCGGCTATCCAATCTCAACAAATGGTAGGCAGTTGCGCAACCCATAAGGCTGCCGCCGATCATCACGATGTCATAACGCTGCTCAGACATTGAATCACCTCTGGCGATGGGCGGTCAGATGGAGCGGGTGAGGCCGCCATCCACCCGGATATTCTGACCGGTGATATAGGCGGCGTCGTGCGAAAGCAAGAACCGCACGGTGCTGGCGACCTCGCCCACGCTTCCGTAGCGGCCCACAGGGATGCGCTCGATGGTCGCCGCCGACTCAGGGTAGCTGTCGACGAATCCGGGCAGCACGTTGTTCATGCGAATCCCCTCGCTCGCGTAACGGTCGGCATACATTTTGGTGAAGCCCGCCAGCGCCGCCCGCAGACTGCTCGACACCGGGAATGCGGCGTCCGGCTCGAACACGGTGAATGTGGAGATATTGACGATGGAGCCGCCGCCCTGCGCCTGCATGATCGGCGTCGCCAGCCGGGCCATGCGCACGACATTGAGTAGCACCATGTCCATTCCCGCGTGCCAATCCTGATCCGGGATATCGAGCAGCGCGCCTTTGGGCGGGTGACCGGTGTTGTTGACGACGGCGTCGATACGACCCCAGGCTGACATCGTGCGCTCGACCAGGGTTTGTAGATCGGTCAGGTTTGTAACGCTGCCGGTGATGCCGATCCCGCCGAGCTCGGCGGCCAACGCTTCCGCGCCGCCGCTGTTTGACATTAACGCTAATTGGTAATTGTTGCTTGCCAGTTCACGGGCGATGGCGGCGCCGATGCCGCGACCGGCGGCGGTGATGATTGCGACCTGAGACATGTGTGGAGTGATGGAGTGGGAGAGCGATTACCGATAGAATTGGAGAGAGGATACCACGCGAGGGGATGTGATTCCTATCTCAACACATGGGTTGGATACTAGCGCAACTCGCTCAAACTATTCCCGTCCCCACAATCCCTTCCCGATTGACGGCTACTGCAATTTCACCCGGCGCAGGCGAAGCGAATTCGTCACCACGAACACGCTGCTGAAGGCCATGGCCCCGGCGGCAAAGATGGGATTCAAAAAGCCGAGTGCCGCCAGGGGGATGCCGATCACGTTGTAGAAAAAGGCCCAGAAAAGATTCTGGCGAATGGTTTTCATGGTGCGGCGGCTGAGCGTCAGCGCTCTGGGCACGCCCTGTAAATCCCCGCTCATCAACGTCACATCCGCGGTCGCCATCGCCACGTCCGTACCCGTGCCCATGGCGATACTGACGTCCGCCTGCGCCAGCGCGGGCGCGTCGTTGATGCCATCGCCCACCATGGCGACGGTCGCCTGCGCCTTATCGCCGGACGATTGCTGCAACTGTTTGACGGCGTCCGCTTTATCTTCGGGCAGGACTTCGGCCATGACATGCGTGATGCCAGCCTGTGCGGCGATCTCCGCCGCCGTGCGCTTGTTGTCGCCGGTGATCATGACCACGTCGATATCCTGTTCCTGCAAGCGTCTGATCGCACTGGCCGACGAGAGCTTGATCGTATCGGCCACGGCCAAAACGCCAGCAGTCCGGTCATCGACGCTGACGAGCATGGCGGTTTTGCCTTCCGCTTCCAGATTGCCGATTTGCTCGGACATTTCCCCGGACCCGGCCAGCCGTGAACTCCCCACCATCACATCGAGACCGTTGACTTTTGCCCGCACGCCAGCGCCCGTGATCGCCTCGAACGTATCGGGTCGATCAAGTTCCAGGTTGCGCTCGCGTGCGGCCTGCACAATCGCCTCGCCCAAAGGATGCTCGGAGCCGCGCTCGGCGCTGGCGGCCAGGTGCAGCAAATACTGGTCGGGTTCATAGCCGTTGGCCGAGGGCGGTCGCCAGCCCGGTGTAACGAAGATGTCGGTAAGCACGGGCTTGCCTTCGGTGATCGTGCCGGTCTTATCAAAGGCGACCGTGTCGACCTGTTCCGCCCGCTCCAAAGCTTCGCTGTTTTTGAACAGGATGCCGTATTGCGCGCCGCGCCCGGTTCCCACCATGATGGCGGTGGGCGTAGCCAGACCCAGCGCGCAGGGGCAGGCGATGACCAGCACGGCGGTGGCGTTGATCAGAGCGGCTGTGAATCCCGCCTGCCCGATGAAATACCAGCCCAGGAAAGTCAGCAGGGCGATGCCGATGACCGCGGGCACAAAGATGGCGGAAACACGATCGGCCAGCTTTTGGATCGGGGCTTTCGAGCCTTGCGCCTCTTCTACCATGCGGATGATCTGGGCCAGGGCGGTCTCCTTGCCCACGCGCGTGGCCTTGATGCGCAGCATGCCCTGTTTGTTGATGGTTGCGCCGATCACCTGATCGTCGGGCTGCTTGTCGACCGGGATAGGTTCGCCGGTCAGCATCGACTCATCGACGGCGCTCTGGCCGGATAGCACGACGCCATCGACCGGAATGCCTTCGCCCGGCCGCACGATCACGACATCGCCCACACGCACTTGCGAGGCCGGGATATCAGTTTCCTGGCCGTCTCGCTCCACCCGCGCTGTCTTGGGGCTAAGGTCCATCAGCGCCCGGATGGCGTCGGATGTGGCGCCTTTGGCCCGCGCTTCCAGATATTTGCCCACGCGGATCAGGGTGATGATCATGGCCGAGGTCTCGAAATAGACGTGATCGCCCAAATTCAATCCCACGAGGCCGCCGAGGATGACAGCCACACTATAGAAGTACGCCGCCGACGAGCCCATGGCGATGAGCACGTCCATGTTGGCCGCGCCATTTTTCAGCGCCTTGTAGCCGTTGACGTAGTAATCTTTGCCCACGTAGAACTGCACGGGCGTGGCCAGCGCCCACATCAGCCAGTTCACCCAGGCGGCGTGCGCCCAATGGCCCAACAATCCGAAATCACGGGCCATCGACAGCAGGAACAAGGGAATGGTGAAGGCCAGACCGACGATCAGCAAATGACGCTGCCGCTGGATTTCAGATTGCCGCGCCTGCCTTTCGGCATCAACCATTTCCTCTTCGCCCAAACCCTCGGTTTCGATCACCTCGTAGCCCAGATCGTGGACGAGGTCTTTCATCGCCTGTACATCGACCATAGCCGGGTTGTAGGCGACGGTGGCGTGTTCGGTCGCCAGGTTGACCGTGGCCGCATCGACGCCGGGCATGCGTTTGAGATTGCGCTCGATGGTGGTCGAACAGTTGGCGCAGGTCATGCCGGCAATCGGCAAATCGGCTTTAGCCGTGGCCACGCCGTAGCCCAGTTCCTCGACCAGATGGCTGATATCGGATGCGGCTACGGCGCTGTCATCGTATTCCACCGTGGCGCGTTCAGTCGCCAGATTGACGGACGCGTTGCTGACGCCGGGCATGCGTTTGAGATTGCGCTCAATCGTGCCAGAACAGTTGGCGCAGGTCATGCCGGTGATGGGGAGGACGAGTTTTTGGTCGGACATTGGGTAGGGGCGGTAGTCAGTGGTGGAGTGATCAGAATTCAGTGGTCAGTAGTCAGTTGGTCGGCAGCGTGCCTTGCCTGCTACCTGCCATCTGCTTCCTGCTTTTGTCTCAGTTCGTCGGTGCGTAACCAGCCTCGGCCAGAACGCCGCGAGCTTTGTCGAGGGCTGCGTCATCGGTGTAATCGACCATGACGGCCTTGCTATCGACATTGCCCTGGACGTATTCGACGCCCTCAGCGAAGTGCAGCTCGCGCTCGATCG
Source organism: Caldilineales bacterium (assembly GCA_024102915.1). Taxonomy (GTDB): domain Bacteria; phylum Chloroflexota; class Anaerolineae; order J102; family J102; genus JAGFJG01. The sequence continues at coordinate 23,692 of JAGFJG010000040.1, read as the reverse complement.
ATTTGAGACAGTGGCCGCAGGTGATGGTGGGAATGGTGAGGGTCTTTTTCATGATTGGTCTCCTGAAGATACGTTTATGGTTTTGCTCAACGGCCTAGCTTGCCGGTGGCGTCGAACACCTGGGTGATCTCTCCGATCACGCGCTCGCGTTCGCGTTCATCGTCGCTGCGGATGGCCGTTGTGACGCACGTGTTGAGATGGTTGGCCAGAATCAGGCTGTTGACGCGTTCGAGTGCGTTTTGCACAGCTTTGATCTGCTTCATCACATCGATGCAGTAGACGTCGTCTTCCACCATGCGTTCGATGCCGCGCACATGCCCTTCGACACTGCGCAGGCGGTTTGATACATCTTTCTTGACATCGGCTTGCACGGTAAAGACTCCTTTGAGGGTTTTAGCTATCCCACCCCCTGGGGGGAGGGGTAACACACGGAGTATATCCCACCTCGCCCTTGCAGTCAATATCCGATATTGGTTTCGTTTAGGTCGCCCTCATCCGGCGTTAGCGCAATGGCCGCCGGAAAAATCCCAAAAAAACGCCCTCGATAGTCAGCGCTATCGAGGGCGTAAGGTCGGATTGCGTCGGAAAGAGTCTGCGGCGACAAGCTATTTCTCTACCTGATAACCCGCCTGCTCCCAGGCGATCATGCCGCCGTCCATGTTGTGGACATTGTCGAATCCCTGGTCGCGCAGAAATTGCGTGGCTTGCCCGCTGCGATTGCCGGAGCGGCAGACTGCGATAACGGTTTTGTCGGCGGGGATTTCGGACATGCGGCTGGGGATGCTGCCCAGGGGAATGAGGGTGGCGCCGGGGATATGTCCGGCTGCATATTCGTCCGGCTCGCGCACGTCGATCAGCACGACGTCGGGGTTGTCGAGCAGAGCATTGACATCTGCCGCCTGCACAGTGACCGGCAGACTCGCCGGATCGACGGCTTCGGCCACTGGTGCGTTGTCGGCAGCGCCTCCGCAGGCAACCAGAAGCAGGGCCAGGGTGAGGAGCAGGAATGCGATTGGGAGAATTCGTTTCATTGTGTGAGTGTCTCCTGAAAACAAGATTATAAAAAACCAGGCGCTTGAACGAACGCCTGGTCTTGAGATGCGGCTATTTGAAAAACGTTACCGTTTAATCGGGGCGGGGGTAGGCTCCTTTCGCACGAGATGATTGAACAGGATACCGCCGACGCCGAACACCACCGAGACAAGCGAGATGGCCGAGGCGGTGGGCAGAGCGCCAAGCGTCCAGGCATCGGGCCGGAAGAAGAGTTCGATCCAGAATCGACCGAGGGGATACCAGATAAGATAGAAGAAGAGGATGTCACCGTTGCGCAGACGTGTGTTGAGGCGACGAATGATCAGCACCGCCAGCCCTGCGCCGACGAAGTTCCACAACGATTCATAGAGAAAGGTCGGGTGGAAGCGGGCGGTGGCAGCGACTGTGCCAACGGGGGGGCACATGAAGTCGCCATAGCGATGGGTGCAGTCTATGCTGATGCCCCAGGGTAGATCGGTGGGCGGCCCATACAATTCCTGGTTGACATAATTCCCCCAACGGCCGATGGCCTGCGCCAGCAGCACGCCAGGAATCGTGATATCCAACCATTCCAGGAAGTTGAGTTTTTGCCAGGCGGTGTACACAGCCACGCCGAGCACTCCGCCAACAATGCCGCCATAGATTCCCAGCCCCCGAAATCCGCCATTCCAAAAAGCGATGATGTCGATCGGGTGTTCACGATAGTAATCCCAGCCCACAAAGCCGCCCGCCGGGCGTGAGAACACGTGATAGAGGCGAGCGCCGATAATCCCAAAGAGCAGGATCACAATCAGCATATTCCAGATGTGCTCCGGGTTTCGCCCCTTCCATTTTGCGATCTGCGCCGCTAGCAAAGCGCCCAATACAGCGCCGCCAACGATAAGCACCCCATACCAATGCACCTGCAAGGGGCCGAGACTGAATAAGACTGGATCCATGAACTTCTCCTGGTGGCTATAGACTAAAAGATGAGATCAACCGGCGGCGGGGGAGACTGCCAGTCCCTGTTGCACAACAGTGCGCACGCCGACAACCCGGTCGAAATAGGGGAAACGAGTGGAATCGATGTGGTCGAAGGCGCTATACAGGGCATAGGCGACCATGGCGATGTAAGCGCCGACGATAGCCAGCGGCGCCCAGGCGATCGTCACGGTCCCGAGGGCTAAGAGTCGTCCGGCAATTGCCAGGCCTTTGGCGATTGACTTCAACAGCTTCACCCGCCCGGCGTAACTGCCCTGAAGCGCTACGATTTGCTCGGTCAGTGGCGGCATCGCTTCCATCGAGCCGGTATAGCCGCGTATCCAACCGCTTGCCTCGTTATAGACGGCATCAGTCGCCAGCAACTTACCCAGACCGATCATCACGCTCTTATCATCGCCAATCTTGTCCAGCAGGTCGAGAGCGCCATCGATCATCTGCTGTTGGGCTTGAGGCGTCATCAGCAATTTGAGCTTGTCGGTGGCGGAAAGCAGGTATTCGACCGCAGATTTGACAACCGAAATGGAGATGTCGAGCAATTGATCGACCAGATCCTTGCTGACGAATTCAGCAGCTTCCTTCAATAGCAGCAGGTCGCGCGACAATAGGCCGGTGATGGCATCGACGCTGGCGTCGGCAGCCCCTTGCTTGATGCCTTCCAGGCTGGCGTAAGTCGCGGCCAACAGCGCATCGCGAGCGTCTTCGGGGGCGCGATAAGCGCCGGGCAGCCTGGCCGGGGTCAGCAGAGCTTCCGGGTTGGTGAGGGCAAGACGGATCGTCTCTTCGTCGCCGCCGGTGGTGTCGCTGCGCTCGACCGCCTCTACAATCTCGCTCTCGTCCACGACGCCGTAGAGTAATCGTTCCGCCATCGCCAGATCGGCGGCGGCAGAACCCAGGATGCGCACTTCTTCCACGCTGCGACTCTGGGCGGTGGTTGCCGCCTGCCAGCGATTCAGCAGCTCCACAACCACCTGAGGCTGTTGCTGCAGAAGCTGTTGCGCTTGCAGAATTTGCGCATCATCGAATGGCGATGGCGGTTTCACGGCTTCGCCATCGCGGCTGCGGGCGGTTTCTAGTCGGGGATCCGACGGCGTTAAGAGAGCGTCGATTCCATTTACATAACTTGCGAAAATATCGATGTCGGCCATGTCCTTCTCCGTCGGATTAATTGGGGGAAAGTGATTTGAAAGGAGCATTGTCCGTCCGCCGTGCACAAAATCCTCATAATCCCCGCTGAACTGTTGGGGGAGATCATTGGCAGTCCGTGAATTGAACTCGGCAGATGCGGATACGACCGGCCTATTATAGTCCTTTGCGGCATGTGCGGCAATTGATCAGGCTATTCGTCTATGCTACGATGTCGGCCATGAGCAGGCCGCATTCATATGACCCGATTGCCCGATATTATGATCAGGCCCACGGTGAGATCGAAGAGGATATCGGCATGATGCAGACCTTCGCTCAGGAGACGGGCGGGCCGATCCTGGAGGTGGGCGTAGGCACAGGCCGGGTGGCGCTGCCCCTGGCGCAAGCGGGTTACGATGTGGTCGGCGTCGATAGTTCGCAGGAAATGCTGGAGATGGCCGCCCGCCGCCAGCAGGGGATGAGCCTTGATAATCGGGTGAAATGGGTGCAGGCGGATTTTCGGGATTTCGAGCTGGACTCACGCTTTCCGTTGATCTACTGCGCCTACAACACCTTCCTGCACTTGATTGACGAGCAGGATCAACTGAATGCGTTGCGATGTTGGCGACGACATCTCCAACCCGACGGCCACCTCGTTCTTGATGTCGAAAATCCCGAACTCTTTGCCATCACCGAAGCGGACGGCAGCATCGAACTTTCGGCCAGCTATGAGGACGAAGAGACGGGTAATCTGGTGCACGTCCTGCGATCGGGTTGGGCGGATTTCGCCGATCAGGTCATCAAGATGAATATCTTTTACGATGAAGTCGATGCCGAGGGCGTTGTGCGGCGTATTGCCACCACCTTCCCCATGCGCATCCTTTTCCGGCGAGAACTGAGTTTGCTGTTACGGATGGCCGGATTTGAGCGACTGAATTTCTTCGGCGACCATCAACTCTCACCCTGGCAGAGTGACAGTCCCCGGCTGATTGTGGCCGCCCGACCGACGAAGCGCTAAGGCGACAGAAATGGGCGTATTCACGGATAGTATGGACAGTGAAGTCCGGCTGGAATTCATGCGCCCGGCCGAGGTCAATGCCGCCAGGAAATCGTTGCCCGCTATCTTTGTGCCGTTCGGGGCGATCGAGTGGCATGGCCATCATAATCCGCTGGGATTGGATGGGCTGAAGGCGCACGAACAACTGGTCGGGCTGGCGCAGAAGGTCGGTGGAGTCGTGTATCCGCCGGTCTATTTCGGCAGCGGCGGCGGGCATACCGAATGGCCTTCGACTTACATGGTGTCGGCGCGAGCGATGATCACGATCGTGACCGAGTTACTGGCAGGGTTCGAACGCAACGGCTACGAGAAGGCGATCCTGCTGTCCGGGCATTATCCCAATCGCTGGGAATTCATCGACCCAGCAGTCACCGACTACTTGGTGCGGGGCGGGCGCATGCAGGTGTTGGCGCTGATCGAGAACCAGGCTCCTGGCGTCGGCGGCGACCACGCCGCATACTACGAAACCTCGGCCATGCTCTATCTTCACCCCGACACTGTGGCGTTCGACGAACTATTGGCGCACGAGGAACCCATCAGCCCTGCCGGAAAGACCGTCAATTGGATGGAGGATGAATACGTCGATCACCCCCTTTACGGGTTGCTCGGCATCGATGCCCGCCATGCCAGCGTCGAAGTTGGCCGTGTCAGCACCGAGCGCCTGCACGAATTCCTGATAAAGTGGCTGCAAATGGGGTGAGCGGTTGAGCGTTGTGCAGCCGTTTGGGAACAATGCGAGCATGCGGGGCGTCGAATAGTTGAATCGAACAGCCAATACTCTCATGGAGGAGACAACACAATGAAGAAAAATATCCTGATTTCACTCGCAGCCGGAGCGGTTATCGTTTCCGCCGGACTCGTTCTGGCTCTGGCTGCCACATCCCCAACCCGCGTGGGCGCCCAGGGCGATGGCGTCGACCTCACCGTCTACAACAGCAACATTGCTCTGGTCAAAGAGTCCCGCCAGTTCGATCTGGATGAGGGCGTGAACAATGTCGCCGTCACCGATGTGCCATCGGCCATCATCCCCGAAACGGTCTATTTCAAATCGCTGACCGACCCCGATGCCGTCGTGCTCGAACAGAATTACGAGTACGACATCGTCGGTTCGCAAAAGCTGCTGGAAAAATACATCGACCAACCGATCCGGGTTGTCACCCAGGATGGCACGGTGTATGAAGGCACGCTGCTCAGCGGCCAGGGCGATGTAATCCTGCAAGAGGAAGATGGCGGCGTGGTCGTCGTCAAGTTCGAGCAGATCCAGCAATACAGCTTCCCCGCCCTGCCGGATGGACTGATCACCAAGCCCACGCTGGTGTGGATGGTGAACGCCACCGAGTCCGGCAACCACAATGCCGAGATCGCCTATCTTACCAACGGCCTGAATTGGGCGGCGGACTATGTGCTGGTGCTGGCTCAGGACAATGAAAGCCTGGACCTGACCGGCTGGGTGACGCTGGATAATCGCAGCGGCGCGACCTATGAAGATGCCCGACTCAAGCTCGTGGCCGGCGACATCAATCGGGTGCAGGAACCGCAGGTCTATTACGACATGGTTGTGGAGGAAAGGGCGATGGCAGCCGCCGCGCCGGCGCCGCAGGTTTCGCAGCGTGAATTCTTCGAATATCACCTGTACGAGATCAACCGCCCGGTCACACTCAAGGACAATCAGACCAAGCAGGTGGAGTTCGTAAGCGCTGCGGGCGTTCCGGCGAACAAGGAATTCATCTACGACGCCTCACAGCCGTACATGGCCTACGGCCCCATCTTCGACCCCGGCTATGGTCAGACCGGCCAGACCAAAGTGGATGTGTCCCTGACCTTCAACACCGGCGAAGATGGCGTCGATGCCCAATTGCCCAAGGGCACGATCCGTATGTATCAGGCTGATGTGGACGGCTCGCCCCTGCTGATTGGCGAGGATAGCATCGACCACACGCCCAAAGGTGAGGATGTCACATTGGTGATCGGCCAGGCATTCGATCTGGTGGGCGAGCGCAAGCAGACCAACTTCAACCGCATCGGCGACCGCGTGGTGGAAGAAAGCTACGAAATCACACTGCGCAATCAGAAAGAAGACGAGGCCGTCGATATCCGGGTGGTCGAGCATCTCAGCCGCTGGTCGGATTGGGAGATCATCGACACCAACAATGAGGATTTCACCAAGACCGACAGCAATACGATCGAGTGGATTGTGACTGTCCCGGCCAAAGGCTCGCAGACGATCAGTTACACGGTACGATACGAATTCTAGTCCGCACAAGCAAAGTGCCACGCACTCCGAAAGTGCGTGGCACTTGATTACCTGATTGCTTTTTATCCGCGTAAATCCGCCCAATCAGCGTCCAATTCTCTTCTTGTTATCCGAGCAACTCTCGCGCCGCGGCAACCACGGCTTCGGTGGTGATGCCAAGCTCTTCATAAATGGTGGCGTATGGGGCGGAAGCGCCAAAGCGATTGAGGCCGATGGCGCGGTCGGCGTAGCGTTCCCAGCCAAAGGTGGCGGCGGCTTCGACCGAGACCACGGGGACGCCTGCCGGGAACACGCTCAGGCGATAGGATTCGGGCTGGACGGCGAATTGCTCCCAGCAGGGGAAACTGACCACGCGCACGGCCACGCCCTCGTCGCCCAACCGTTTGGCTGCCTCGACCGCCAGTTGCACCTCCGAGCCGGAGCCGGTGAGGATAATCTGCGGGGCGGCGTCGGCATCGGAGAGGACATAGGCGCCCAAGTGCACGCCTTTGGCTTGTTCCGGCGTGGACAGGGTGGGCAGGTTCTGGCGAGTGAGCAATAAGCCGGTGGGGCCATCCTGGCGTTCGAGCGCCAGCTTCCAGGCCTGGGCGGTTTCGTTGCCGTCGGCCGGGCGCACCATCCACAGGTTGGGCATCGCCCGCAGTGAGGGCAGGTGCTCGACAGGCTGGTGCGTGGGGCCGTCTTCGCCCACGCCGATGCCGTCATGCGTCCACACGTAAATCACGCGCAACCCCATGAGCGCGGCCAGCCGCACGCTCGGCCGCATGTAATCGCTGAATACGAAGAAGGTGCCGCCGTAGGGGATGACGCCGCCGTGCAGAGCCATGCCATTGAGGATTGCGCCCATGGCATGTTCGCGCACGCCGAAGCGAATGTAGCGCCCGGAGAAATCGCCGGTGACGACATCCATTTTGCCCTTGATGTCGGTTTTGTTCGAGGGCGTGAGATCGGCGGAGCCGCCGATCAGTTCGGGCACGAGGTCGGCGATGGCATTGAGCGTTTCGCCGGAAGTGCCGCGCGTGGCTTTTTTGACATCAGCCGCATAAACCGGCAGGGCGGCATCGAGCCCTTCCGGCAGGCCGCCGCTGATCACGCGTCGCAGTTGCGCCGCCTCGCCAGCGTAGATAGCGGCATAGGCGTCGAACGCCTCATCCCAATCGCGTTCCTGCTCTCCGCCGTGGCCAATAGCCTGGCGATAGAGATCGAGTGCATCGTTCGGAATGTAGAAGGCGGGCTCGGTCGGCCAGCCCAGATTTTCTTTGGCGGCGAGCACTTCGGCCGCACCAAGGGGTTCGCCATGAGCGGCAGCAGTGCCCTGTTTGTTTGGCGCACCGTAACCGATGGTGGTGCGGCAGAGGATGATGGTCGGTTTGTCGGATTTCTTCTGAGCCTTGGCGATGGCTTTGACTATGGCCTCCCGGTCATGCCCATCCACTTTGATCGTCTGCCAGCCGTACGCCTTAAATCGCTTGGCCCGATTCTCGGTGAAGGCGATATCGGTGGGGCCATCGATGCTAATGTGGTTGTCATCGTACAGCCAGATCAATTTACCCAGGCCCAAATGTCCGGCCAGCGAAGCCGCCTCCGAACTCACGCCCTCCATCAGGTCACCGTCGGTGACGATGGCATAGGTGAAATGGTCGATGACATCGTGGCCGGGGCGGTTGTAGCGGGCGGCGAGCAGCGCTTCGGCCAGGGCCATGCCCACGGAACTGCTGGCGCCCTGTCCCAAAGGCCCCGTGGTGATCTCGACCCCCGGCGTCTCCCCATATTCAGGATGGCCGGGCGTCTTGCTTTCCCATTGCCGGAATCGTTTGAGCTCGTCCAGCGGCAGGTCGTAGCCGGTGAGATGGAGGAGCGAGTACAGCAGCATGGAGCCATGCCCGCCGCTGAGCACAAAGCGGTCGCGATTGAACCAGGCGGGGTTGTTGGGGTTGTGGCGGAGGAATTGCGTCCACAACACGTATGCGACGTCGGCCATGCCCATGGGCAGTCCGGGGTGACCGCTGTTCGCCTTTTGTACGGCATCGGCAGCGAGAAAGCGGATGGTGTTGACCGCTCTGTCGGCCAGTTCGCCGGTGAGAGGCGGGGATGAGAGGGTGTCGGTGATTTGAGCCATGATTAGGTTCCTCTTTAGAATAGGCGCGTTTGTAAGGCGCATTCGATTTGCATTTGCTGCATAGTACCGGAATGTGATCGAACGGTCAATGCGGAGAGCGAGTTTCGGTTGTTTTGACGCAACCTCCAGCCAAGTGTAAAATTTCGTCGGAGTGATGAAATGTTCAAGCCGCAACGTATCTCATTCGAAAGACTCAGCGATGACCTTCGGGCGTATGAAGCCCGATATGGTTACTCGACCATTGAGTTCTTCCGTCGGTATCAGAATGGCGAGTTGGGCGATGATGACGATCTGATGATGTGGGCTGGTTTATATCATCTCTATTTAACTTCGTTGCCAATCCGCCAACTCATGCGACAAAGTGATCTGGCTGCGGCGTGACGATTGACGAGTATCTGGCGTCTGTCGAAGCAAGTCTGCGGGATGACGAGCGGATCAGCCGGATTGAGGAACCGGTAATCAGCCTGGCATCGGATGACTTTAATGGGTTGTTTCGTTGTCGGGTGCGATTCTGGGACGAATCATACCTGGATATCTATGAAGTGGTCAGTACAGAATTGGGCTATCCTTTGAGGGTTCATTACGCCTATTCTTATCTCCGGCATGGAAAGCGAGTGTTCCGTTATGACAATGCGCCTCACCATCCAGAAATATTAACGCATCCGCATCACAAGCATGTTGGGCCGGACGACCATCTGGCTCCCGCAGAGCAGCCCAGCTTGAATCAGATATTGTCCGAAGCGGCCATGTGGCTTGACAGTTGATTCGGTTTCTCAATGGATGGAATGGAGTTCCCCCGCCCCTGGAAATTGCTCGAAAACGCCACCGCCTTCGCCAACCGCTGGATTCAGGTGGATGTCGATCGGGTGGAGCTCCCAGACGGGCGCAGCTACGATTACACTGTGATTCGACGCCAGCAGTTCGGGGCGGCGGTGTGGGCGGTGGACGACGCCGGTCGGGTGCTGTTGGAACAGGAATATCGCTATCCGGTGGACGAGGTCATCTGGCAGATGCCGGGCGGGCTGATCGACCCCGGTGAAACGCCCTTGCGGGCGGCGCAGCGCGAACTGGCCGAGGAAACCGGGCACACGGCCGATCGCTGGCGGTTGCTAGGAACATTCTGGGACAATCCCGCTTTTGAGGATATGGTGGTCTATATTTTTCTGGCTGAAGGCGTGCGAGCCAATGGCGGCAACCACTACGACCAGGCCGAGTTCATCCGCCACGAGTGGAAGACGATGGAGTGGGTGAGGGAACAGGTGCGGTCGGGGCTGATCAAGGAGCGGGTGATTCTGGCAGCGCTGGGGTTTTTGTGGGCGGATGGGTAGATTGACTCAATGCCGAAAATGCCGCATATCCGTGAACACCATCGCTATCCCCAATCAATGACGGCGGCGGATTATTCTTCCGATTCTGGTCGCGATGTTTTGATGACTCCAGCGCCTCGCTCAAGTTGCTGGCGATCAAGCGTAATCAACGTACCGTTCGATTGGCTGGCCAAAGCCAAATAAATGGCATCGCAGCCTCGCACTCGATGATCGATGGCAATTGCCGCCGCCTGTTCGGCCAACGCCACAGTCACCGGCAGCAATTGGATGATCCGCGAGTGCATTATTTGTGAGGTGACACGACGGGCCAGCGCAACGTCGTCTGTGCCTCGACTGAGCGCTGAAGCGACCTCGGTTACGAGAATGCTGGGGGCGAGAATCGTTTGTTGGGTTAATGCCGCTTCCCTGAACCACGAACGAGCTTCATCGTGACTCTGTTCGTTGGTATTGACCAGGGCGACATAGACACTGGCGTCGATGACTGGCATCTCTTAGCGCCTTTGTTCTTCGATCAACTCAAGACCGCTCTGTTGTGACTTCCAGGAGGCAGCAATCTCTTGGGCCAAGGCATCGATGTCCGCCAGTTCGTCGGTTAATTCGTCTGCCCTCAATCTATTTTCGTCCTCGACGGTATAGGGGCGCAGGACAGCCACTGGTTCATTATGAACCGTAACCACATATTCAACTGATGATTCTCTGATGGCGCGTAAAATTTGCGACGCTTGACTCTTGAGTTCACGAACGCCAATGGTTTCTGTCATAATCTCTACTCCTATGTAACTACAATGTGGTCACACTTTAACCCGTATTCTCGGAATCAGCAAATGGGAGGCAAGAGATATACTCATCAATGCCGAAAATGCCGCATGCCGGTAAAGACCATTGCCAATCCCAGACGATCCACGACTGCGATGACCTCATCATCCCGCACAGACCCGCCGGGCTGGATCACGGCGGTGATGCCGAACTCGGCGGCGGCTTCGATGCCGTCGGGGAAGGGGAAGAAGGCGTCGGAGGACATGACAGCGCCTTGGGCGTTCTCGCCCGCTTTCATGCCGGCATAGCGCACAGCATCCACCCGGCTCATCTGGCCCGCACCCACGCCCACCGTGGCCTGATTTTTGGCGAAGAGAATGGCGTTGGACTTCACCCATTTAGCCACGCGCCAGGCGAATAGCAAGTCGGCCATTTCCTGCGCCGTGGGCTGGCGCTGGCTGACGACTTCGGTCTTGGCCACGAATTGCTCGTCCCAGGTCTGGGCCAGCAGACCGCCCTCGATGGTCGAAAGTTGCAGGGGGAATCGGGGCGAGCCGGTGGCCATACGGGCCTTGCCCGCCATGACACGCAGATTGTGTTTCTTGCTCAGCCGTTCCAGCGCATCCGGCGTGAATTCGGGCGCGGCCAACACTTCCACGAACAGCGAGCCGATGGCCTCGACCAGCGGCAAATCCACCGGCCGATTGACGGCGATGATCGAGCCAAAAGCGCTGACGGGGTCGCAGGCCAGGGCGCGTTCGTAGGCGACCACCAGGTCGTCATCCATGGCCAGGCCGCAGGGGTTGGCGTGCTTGATGATGGCGACCGTGGGCGTGTCGAAATCCATGGCCGCGCCCCAGGCGCCGTGCAGATCGCCCAGATTGTTGTAGCTCAATTCCTTGCCCTGGAGTTGCTCGAATGCCGGTTCGTAGCCTCGCCAGCGGTAAAAGGCAGCCTGTTGGTGGGGATTTTCGCCGTAACGCAACGCCTGCACTCGCTCGGCCACCAGATTCAAAATCTCGGGCGTGGGCGTGTCTCCCTCCACCTGGCGGGTGAGGTACGAAGCGATAGCGGCGTCGTAGGCGGCGGTGTGGCGGAATGCTTTCAGGGCCAGGCGGCGGCGCTCCTCCTGGCTGATGCCATCACCCGCCAGGACTTCGGTCAACCGATCGTAATCCTGTGGATCGACCACCACGGCAACCCGCTCGAAGTTCTTGGCGGCGGCGCGCAACAGCGTCACCCCGCCGATGTCGATCTGCTCGACCGCATCCAGCTCCCCCACGTCCAGCGCGGCGACGGTCTTCTCGAAAGGGTAGAGATTGCAGACGACGAGGTCGATGGCTTGCATGCCGTGTGCGGCCAGTTCGGCCATGTGTTCGTCGGTCGGTCGGGCGAGGATGGGGCCGTGGATGGCCGGGTGCAGGGTCTTGACGCGCCCGCCCAGAATTTCAGGATAACCGGTGAGGTCGGAGACGGGGATGACTGGCAGCCCGGCGTTGGCGATGGCTGTGGCCGTGCCGCCGCTGGCAACCAGTTCGAAGCCGATTTCATCCAGGGCCTTTGCGAATTCAATCAGTCCAGTTTTATCGGAGAGGGATAGGAGTGCACGCATGGTTCGATATTAGAGATTGGAGATTGGGGGTTGATGTTTGGGGAGTTGTACATTTGGCAGAAACCGCAGTTGTTGCTGTGCGCCCTTTGCTTCTTCGCGTTCAAATCGATGCTCGCAAAGGTACACTTCAGGTGAAGTCAGTAGAATCAGCGTTGATCAGCGTGAAATCTGCGGTATCTGCGTACTATTCGATCCAATAAAAAAGGGTAGCCGGAACGGTTGTCCGACTACCCAGCCCAGGCGAGCGACTGTTGGTCTGTGGTGCGCCTCTCCCTCGTGGTTATGCCCACGAAGCGACTTCTTAAGTCGCCATTCGCCAGTCGAAGCGCAGCGCGTACTATTTGAAGAATCTTTGCTTCGGGTAGATGATGTAGAGGACGACAACGGGCAGAATAATGGAGCCAAACGCTGTGATCAAGCTGCCGGTGAGGAACAGGATGACTGCGGCGCCAATAATCGTCGAAGCGGCAAAAACATAAATGCCCCAACGCTTCCACATCCACATCCCCACGCCCGCAGCAACATCGGCGATGGATGTAACCACCAGGATGCCGGTCAGGATGGGGGCGTATTGGGGCAACTCTCCATTCCTGGCTATGGCCCAACTGATGGCTGTGAACAGAATGCCGTGGAGAATGACGTAAATGATTGCAACGGTCATGGCCGTGGTGCGTACCGGTTTTTCCGGTTTCTTCATTTTCTTGCTCATTTCATTTCCTTGAACTGTAGACATGAAAAGCCGGGAAGGATGGCTCCGGGCGGATAATAAAACGCATTTGCATTCTAACAAAGCAAGGCCCTAATCCGCTAGATCTGCGAAGACGCTATGTACCTATATCCGACTCGGTCAGGTTTTTCAATACCGCGGCTAACACGCTAACCCCCGTTTGCCATTCTGCAATCTCGACATGTTCGTGCGGAGTATGGTCGAGTGCGCTGTCGCCGGGGCCATAAGCCACGATGGGGCACTGCCACACCGGCCCTACCACATTCATATCCGATGTGCCGGTTTTGAGCACAAAGCCGGGGCGTTCGCCCTGCGCCCGTATCGCCGCCAGAAATGCTCGCACCAGGGGCGAGTTCTTGTCCGCTCGAAAAGCCGTCTCGCCGCCCCTGAATTCCAATATCTCGACATCGGCCAGCGCGCGTAGCTCCGCCTCAAGGTCGTCCGGGCCGATGTCCGGGGGCAGCCGAAAACCCAGGTGCAGCAAGGCGGTCTCGGTCAGGCCGTCGCTTTCGGATGAAAAGCCTCGTAGCGATGGCAGAACCTGATCCCAGGCGCGCTCCCGGTTCTGATTGATTCCCGCCATCCGCCGCTGTACGCGCTGCCAGAATTCGACCGCCTTTTCCGGCGCGCTCGTCTCTGGCCCGGCCGTGTGCGACATTGAACGCACAACCGAAACGGTCGTCAGCAATCGGCCTTTGTATCCCAACGTGATCCGATTCCAGCCGCTCGGTTCGCCGATGATGCAGAAGTCCGGGCGATAGCGGTCGGCGACGAAGTGAGCGCCTTTGGATGTAGCGGCCTCTTCCTCGACAGCGCCAATTACCACGAACCGCCAGCCGGACATGGGGCCGGCCATCGCCGCCGCTGTGGCGAAAGCTGCCAACGGGCCTTTGGCATCGACGGCCCCGCGTCCGAACAGCTTGCCATCCTCAACCCGCACCGGCACATCTCCCGCCACCGTGTCGATATGCCCCAGGAGTACGACATCACGCGGCGGCGAACCATTTTCACCCGGCCCGCCGTCGAGAACCCCCACCGCATTGCCCGCCTCATCCACAAAGCTCTCGAAACCGGCCTGTGCCATCCAACCGGCCAAGAATCGAGAAGCCTCGGCCTCCTCACCGGAAAGCGATGGGATTTCCAGTGAGCGGCGCAGCATGGTCAGCCCGTCATCGATAGTTGGCTTCATGACTGCGCGCCTTGCAGCATGGGGATGAGTCCACCCGCATCCACGATTGCGCGTAGTGAATTCGAGAGCGGAGGGAACGAAAAACGCCCGGCGGCGCATGTAATGAGACAGCGATCGAGGTCGACCGAGATGGTTTCGCCAGACTTGATTGCGGCTGCGGCTTCCGGGCAGGCGATGGGCAGCAGGCCATTGTTGACGGCATTGCGAAAATAAATGCGGGCGAAAGATGCGGCGATGATTATCCGAATCCCAGCTTCTTTCAGACACCCGACCGCCTGTTCTCGGCTCGACCCGCAGCCCCAATTGCGACCCGCCACGATGATATCGCCTGGACGCACGCTGGCGGCGAAGGCCGGGTCCAGATCCTCCAGCGCGTGTTCCGCCCATTCCGACGCTTCCCGTAGCGTGTAGGTATATTTGCCGGGAAAAATCACGTCCGTGTTCACGTCGTCGCCGTATTTCCAGACGCGCCCAGAGATGGGCGGGGTGTTGGATATTGGAGATTGGGTATTAGCAGCTTCTGGAGCCTTAGCCGTTGGATAATCGAACACGTCCAGCGCCGGACGGTCAATATCCAATACCCAATACCCATTACCTGGCCTCTGTCCTCTGATTTCGCGCGGGGCGGCGATCCTGCCTAAGACTGCGCTCGCTGCCACCACAGCCGGGCTGGCGAGATAAACATCACTATCCGCAGTGCCCATCCGGCCACGGAAATTGCGGCTGCCCGCGCTGATCGTCGTCTCACCCGGCGCGGGCACGCCCATGTGATTACCCATGCAGGGCCCGCAACCCGGCGTGCCGATCATCGCCCCCGCCTGCAAAAAAGTATCGACGTAGCCCTGCCGCACCGCCTCGGCCATGACCTGACTGGAGGCGGGGATGACGAGCAGCCTTGTACCGGCAGCCATTTGGCGAACATCGCCATTCTCGCCACGCAACACCGCTGCCGCTTCGGCCAGGTCTTCCAACCGGCCGTTTGTACACGTGCCCAAAACAGCCTGTTGCACCGGCGTCTCCGGCAGTTGTGAGATTGGCCGCACGTTCGCAGGGCTGTGCGGGCAGGCGACAAGCGGTTCCAACTCCGCCAGATCGAGCGATAGCCGGGCGGAATAACGGGCATTCGCATCGGGGAATAGTGCCCCATCAACGAGATTCGCATAGTGAATGGCTATAGACGAACCATCTTTTTCAGACAGCCGCCGCGCCAGCCAAGAGAAAACACTGTCGTCCGGCGGCAGGTAAGCGCTCTTCGCTCCGGCCTCAGCCATCATGTTGGGCAGCACCATGCGGCTATCGATACTCAGGCTGGCGATGCCCGGCCCGCCGAATTCAATCGCCTGATAGGTCGCAGTTTCCGCACCCAGACAGGCGAGTATCCACAAGGCTAAATCCTTGGCAGTGGTTCCAAATGGCAGTTCGCCACTCAACTCCACCTGAATTGTCTCCGGGACGCGCAACCAGAGTTCGCCTGTCGCCCAAATGGATGCCATCTCGCTGCGGCCAATGCCCGCTCCGAATGCGCCCATCCATCCGAAGTGCGTGGTGTGGCTGTCAGAGCCCAATATCACCTGGCCCGGCCTGACCACGACCTCCTCGCTGAGTACCTGGTGACAAATGCCCCGGCCGGCCTCGAAAAACCGGCCGCCTGCCTGCTCGATTCCCTGTTCGGCCACAAAGCGACGAATCTCGGCATGATTGGCGGCATGCAGGGTGGTGGGGGCAGGCACGGCGTGGTCAAGGGTGATCGCCATCCGTTCAGGATAGCGCACCCGCTCGCGACCGAGTGTACGGAAGATGCGGGCGATGGCGGCGGTGTTGTCGTGGCTGAGCGCTACATCGGGCCGCACGTCGAGGATTTCGCCAACGGCGGCGTAATTCTTTCCGGCCGCGCGAGCCAGCGCTTTTTGCACAAAGGTCTGTGGGGCGTTCATTCAGCGACCTCGGCGACCTGAAATGATACGCCCGCCATCTCCCGACCATTGGCCCAGGTGTGCAGCAATTCATCCACATCATCCAGTCCCAAGGGCTTGTCGTCCGCCAGGGTTTTGATGTGCTGCGTCAGCGCCTTGATTTGCGAGTCGCTCAACGTCAAACCCAATTGCTCGGCTCTCGATTTCACCGCGTTCCAGCCTGTCAGCCGGTGGGCGATGGAGATATATCGGGTCAGGCCGAAATCAGTAGGATTCAGGGCTTCGTAGGTCTCAGGCGCATTGAGGATCGCTTTGGCGTGGATGCCCGCTTTGTGGGTGAAGGCCGAGAAGCCAGTGATCGGGTTGTTGTAAGGGATATCGACGCCCACCATGTCGGCCACGAGCAGCTCGATCTCGCGCAGGCGGTCGGGCCGGTACTTGCGCATGACGGCGTCCCGGTCGTGGGTGATCATGCGGGCGATGAATCCACCCAGAGAGGTGATGCCGTTGCGCTCGCCGATGCCCAGCACGGTCGTGTCGATGTGGGTGGCGCCTTCTTCCAGCGCCGTGAATGCATTGGCGATGGCGCAGCCGGAATCATTGTGACCGTGGAATTCGATGTCGGCGGTGGTGAGGCGACGCAGTGTGCTCACCAATCGACCGACCTGCGAAGGCGTGGCTATCCCGACCGTGTCGGCGATACCCAGGCGGTTGACGACGCCCAATTTATCCACGGCCAGATAGACCCGCAGCAGGTCTTTTTCCTCGCTGCGAAACGAGTCCTCGGTACTGAAACGCAACTCGATATTCGGCGCTTGCGCCCGAATCCAATCCAGCACTTCGGCGGCAAGATCGATGATCTGGTCGATGCTCTTGCCGTGGCTGAACTGACGCAACTGCGACGATGTACCGATCACTACGTCCAGCCCATCGACACCGGTATCGAGGGCGATGGCGGCGTCATCACGATGGCAGCGAATGTGGGTGAGGATGCGGGCGTTCAGGCCGAGGCCGGTGATCGCTCGCAGATCGGCTAGGCTGCCGGGCGAGGCCAGCGGCGATGTCAGTTCCAGATATTCGACGCCGAATTCGTCGAGCGCCTGGGCGATCCGGATTTTCTGCTCGCGGCTGAACTGTGCGCCAATGAACTGTTCGCCCTCACGCAGCGTTGATTCGATGATGTGATAATGTTGTGTGGACATGAAACCACCTGAATAATACAAAAGATGTTTTATCCGCAGATTACGCAGATTTCACAGATTAAAAAACGGGATGAGACAAACTGTTTGTGTGTAAGTCACCAATATCGAATACCTAATATCCAATATCTAATCTCCAATCTCCGCCAAAACTTCTCGAATGGCGGAAACGACAATATCCAGTTCGTCTTCGGTTATAACCAGGGGCGGGAGAAGACGAAGGACGGTCGAGCCGGCAGGGAGGGCGAGCACGCCCCGGTCTTGCAGGGCTTTCAACACAGGCGTGACTTTGACTCGCAGGTCGATGCCAATCATCAAGCCCAGCCCCCGAATCTCGCGGATCAGCGGCGAGTCGATTTCAGCCAGCCTTGCCGATAGATGCTCTCCCAGCTTGCTTGCTCGCTCCGGCAGCGCTTCGGTCTCCATCACCTGCAATGTCGCCAGCGCCACGGCGCAGGCCAGGGGATTGCCGCCGAACGTGCTGCCGTGGCTCATCTTCGCCAACTCGCCCACGCGTGGCCCAATCAGACATGCGCCCATGGGCAGACCGCCCGCCATCGATTTCGATATCGCCATCAGGTCGGGTTCCAGGCGGAAATGCTCGCAGGCGAAGAGCTTGCCGGTGCGGCCATAGCCGGTCTGGATTTCATCGACGATGAGCAGCGCGCCACTCGCTTGACATAAATCATTCGCCATTTGCAGGAACTCGGCAGTGGCCTGATTGACCCCGCCCTCGCCCTGGACGATTTCGACCAAAACCGCCGCCGTCTGCGCGCTTACGGCCTCAACCAACCCATCGATGTCGTTGAATGCGACGTGCTCGAAATCAGCGACGAGCGGCTCGAACGGCGCACGGTATTTCGGTTCCCAGGTGGCCGATAGCGCGCCCATGGTGCGGCCATGAAAGCCCCGTTTGCAGGCGACGATCTGGCGGCGACCCGTGCCGAGGCGGGCGAATTTCAGCGCCGCTTCAATCGCTTCCGCTCCGGAATTACAGAGGAATGCCCGGTCGAGATTGCCGGGCGCGACCCTCGCCAGCACGGCCAGTAATTCCGCTCGGCGGTCGTTGTAGAAAATTTCGGGGCAAGAGATGAGACATTGCGCTTGCTCGGAGATGGCGGCGACGATGGCGGGATGGGCGTGACCCAGGTTGGCGGAGCCTTGCCCGGCCACGCAATCGATGTATTCCCTGCCGTCCGCATCCAACACGCGCGCACCCTGCCCCCGCACGATTGCGAGCGGGCGTTTGGGATACACGCCGGAGGTGTGAGCGGATTCGAGGTCGAAGAGGGTGGTTGGGTTCATGATGGTATTGGGTATTGGGTAATCGGTAGTCAGTATTCAGTAAGCAGACTGACCACTGACCACTGCATACTGATTACTGCTCACTGATGACTGTCCCCGCTCCCGCCAGCGCTGCCTGAATCGGCTGCGGTAAACGAGAATCGGCCAGGATGACGGTCTGTACGTCGCCGTCGAGCGCCTCGCGTGCGGCCAGGATTTTCTTTTTCATGCGGCCTTCGGCCAGCCCTTCCGCCCAATCCAGCCGGTTGGCGGGCACCTGAGCAACGAGGCTGCTTTCGTCTGGGAAACGCGCCAGCAGGCCGGGCACATTGCTGAGAATGATCAGCGTGGTGGCGGCGCAGGCCGATGCGAGCATCGCCGCTGCCCGGTCGCCGTCTACGTTCAGTCGCTCGGCCTCTGTACCCAGGGCCAGGGGGGCGATGACGGGCGTGTAGCCGTCGTCGAGCAACAGCCGCAGCAAGTCGCCATTGGCCGAAATCAGTTTGCCGGTGAAGTCATCACGGATGACCCGCTGTCGTCCGTTTTCCACGGCCCGGATGGCGGTTTTACGCTCGGCCAACAGCAGTCGCCCGTCCACTCCCGACAATCCCACGGCATTGCAGCCCAGCCCTTGCAGCGATGCCACAAGGCGTTTGTTCATCTGCCCGGCTGCCGCTGCCACGTATAGCTCCAGGGTTTCGGGGTCGGTGTAGCGGCTGACATGGCCGGAGGGTGATGTGATCTGGCGGACGGGAACGCCCGCCTGCGCGGCTAGTGCGTTCGCCGCCGCCGATGTGCCATGCATCAGCACCACCGGCTGGCCTGTCGCCGCGATGTTGGCGACATCCTGGCAAACGGTGTCGAGATTCACGCCCTCGCCGCCGCCGACTTTGATCACAAGAGGAGTTTGCGTTGTTGAAGATGAGTTCATGAAATAATCAAGTGATGAAGTGATGGAGTCAAGCACCATGTGTCACACTGGATGCAGGCCGGTGAACGTCAATCCCGTCGTTTCCGCCCAGCCCATCATCAGGTTGAGACATTGCACGGCGGTTCCGGCAGCGCCCTTGCCCAGATTATCGATAGCCGCCAGCGCCACCAATCGCCCAGTTTCACTATCCAGTCCCCAGCCCACGTCGGCCAGATTGGTCCCGGCCAGGAGTTTGGGTTCCGGGTGACGGTAAACGCCCGACCGCTCGTGGACGATGCGGACGAACGGCTCGCTGCCATAGGCGGCGCGATAGGTTCGCCACAGGTCTTTGTCCTGCACGCCCGGCTCGACCCAACCATGCGCTGTCGCCAGCACCCCGCGCACGAGTTCGATGCTGGTCACCGAGAGGAAGATGTCATCACGCGCCAGGGCCTGGATCGCCTCAGCCTCGTGGCGGTGACCGGTGGGAGCGAAAGAACGCACAGCCCCGCTGCGTTCGGGGTGATGCGAGGCCAGACTGGGCGAAGCGCCGCCCTCGGATGAGCCTGCCTTTACATCGACGATGATGGGACGGTCGGCCAGGAGCACACCCGCCCGCGCCAATGGCAGTAGCGCCAGAATCGAGGCCGTGGCATTGCAGCCCACACCACTGACGTAGCTCGCGTTCTGAATCGCCTCGCGATTGATTTCAGGCAGGCCGTAGACGAAGCGGTCGAGCCAGGCCGGGGCCGCATGATCATGGCCGTAACGGGCGCGATAAACGTCAGGATCGCGCAGGCGAAAATCAGCGGACAGATCGATGATGCGGTCCGCCAGCCTGGCAAAACGCTCGATCTGGCGCTGGGCTTCGCCGTGGGGTAGGGCCAGGATGAGCGCTTCGCACGGGGCCAGTTCGCTGAGGCTGGTGAAACGCAGGGGTTGTGAACCAAAGGCCTGGCGCAGGTTGGGATGGACGCTGTGCACGAAGTTTCCAGCCTGCGATTCCGAAGTCACCTGCCCGATTTCGACCTGCGGATGTTGGCTCAGCAATCGGATCAATTCGCCGCCGCCATAGCCTGAGCCGCCGACAATGCTCACGAGTACGCCGGTCATATGGCTATCCCCGCCAATTCGAGGTGAGGCTGTGACACCCTTGCCTGCGCCAGCACATAATCCACCACCCGCGCTGGGATATCGACGCCGGTCGTGTCGATGCTGTTGCGGAATTCCATCGTGTGGTTGACTTCGTTCACCAACAATCCCCGGTTGGGGTCTTCCAGCAGGTCGATTGCCACCACGCCGCCGCCGACCGCCTGGGCGGTTCTCCGGCATAGATCATCGATCTCCGGTGTGACCGGGCAATTGCTGGCAGCGCCGCCCCGGGCCGTGTTGGTGATCCAATGCTGCGATTGGCGATAGATGGCGCAGATCGTCTCGTCGCCGACCACGAAAGCCCGGATGTCGCGGCCCGGTTTGGCGATGTATTCCTGGATGTAATTGATGCTGTGCTGGTAGGAACCGAGCGTAGCTTTGTGCTCAAGCACCGCTTCGGCGGCGTCCCGGTCGTTAATGCGGGCGAGAAGACGACCCCAGGACCCCACCACCGGTTTGAGCACGACCGGATAACCTAGCTCCTCCATTGCATCCAAAGCCGACTCGGTCGTAAAGGTGACGCGAGTGCGGGGCTGCAGCACACGCGCTTCATTCAGCGCTGCACCTGTGAGCAATTTGTCGGCGCAGGTCGAGGCGGTGTGATAGCTGTTGACCACGGGAATGCCCGCCATTTCCAGCAGGCGCACGGCGTACAGCCCGCGCGAGGTGCTGACCGAGCGCTCGAACACGACATCGGCCTCGACCGGCCTGCCGCCATTTTCCACCGAAAAGATGAGATCGCCGTCGTTGATCACCTGCGGCTCGATGCCACGAGCGGAAAAAGCTGCCATCAGCAATTTCTCTTCCACCCGGATGCGCGAGACCAGCATGGCAACGCGCGGCTGCGCCGAAACCAGGGGACGATAAGCGCCGTTTGAACCATTGGTTGTTTGCATCATTCTCCCCAATCCTCCTCTTCTTCCGGGGCCAGTTCCAGCGTGAGCGGTTCCAGCGAGATGACTTCGAGATCGACGCCGCAGTCGGGGCAGGGCACGATCTCGTTTTGGATGGGGCTGTCGAGTTCGATCGAGGCGTCGCATTCGGGGCAGTTGGCTTGGGTTGTCATTGGGGAGGCTCCTTTGATGATTGATGATTAAAGTTTGAAGGTTGGGTAGTTGGGTGTCGACTACCCGTGGGAATGAAAAACCCCTCTCGCCGGACGGGGGCGGGAGGGGCTGGGAACGCTTGATGATGCGCTAAGAGCCTATCCTGACCGAGTGTCCGGCAGGGGAGTGCGAGGCTTCTTGGCGCGCTTCTTCAGTCCGAGGGTGGTGGCGGACTGAGTGAATTGGCGGGTGGAATGGTGGGTTATCATGGCAGGGGGAGGAGGGAGACGAGGGCGGTGAGGCCGAAGCCGACGATGATGACGCCGGACATGATGTTCACCCAGCGCAAAACGCCGGCCGTCACCCTTGTCCGCAGCAAACTGACGCCCGTACTCAGCGTGAGCCACCACAGCGCCGAACCGCAGAAAACGCCCGCCACCAGGGCGATAGCCGATTCGATCCCTCCGCCCACGCTGGCCAGACCCACGCCCGCAAAGATGGCAGCGAACGCGAGGATGGTCATAGGGTTGGTCAGGGTAAGGAAGAGGGTGGAGACGTAATCGGAAAGCAGGTTGCCTCCGGCGGCATTGACCATCTGTTCGGCGGGTCTGGCGCGGAGTGTTTGCACGCCCAGATAGCATAAGAAAAGGCCTCCCACAATCCGTAGCGGCGTTTGCTGCTGGATGAGGAAGGCCGAGATAACGGTGAGGCCAAGGGCGGCGACGGAACCGTACATGGCGTCGGCTGTGGCTGCGCCCAACCCGGATACAAATCCGGCCACGCGCCCTTCTGCCAGCGTGCGGCGGATGCACAGTACGCCAATCGGCCCGACCGGGGCGGCTATCGCCAGGCCGAGTACAAGTCCTTGGAAGAAAAGTGGGGTTTCCATCGGGCAAACAAAAAGCCCGACCAGAGTTGCCTGGTCGGGCTTGATTTACGGTGGGGTTGTGGTGTTTCGTCTTCTAACCCAAGCGCAAACGGCCTTCCCAGGCATGGGAGGGCTTGTTCTTCTTGGCGTTCTTGGAGACGATTGGCAGGTGCATGGTTGTATCTCGGAAGATTGAAGGCGAGATTAGCATAAGGGCGGGGCGCATGTCAAATCGACTGCGCCCCACATTCATACTTTTATTTCCCGCGGAGATCTGCGCCGGTGCGGGGCAGTACGCGCGGGGCCTTCGTGGCCGTGACTTTGATCGGGATCAGCCGGGAAGCGACCAGTTCTCGACCATCTTCATCCAGCGCTATCACGCGGGCCTGCATGTTACCCGTCGGCAACGAGGGCGAGGTGCGCAATTGCCACTGCCCGTTCGCGTTGGCCGTGGTTTCACCGATAAGCTGATCGCCGATCATGACACGGATTGTGCTCCCGGCAGGCCCCTGACCTTGTATCGAACCAGCAGCGGTGATCTTGCCACTTCTGGGGTTCTTGATGGTCGGAGCCTTGATATTCCTGGCGTCTTCGGCGATGTTCACCAGCAGCGCCGTCGCCATTGCCTTGACGTCACCGCTTGCAGTCTGGATCTCAAGCATGTGCTTTCCAGCAGGCAATGCGTTCTTGAGACGCAAATGCCAGTTGCCCTGCTTCCCGGCTTTGACTTTGGCGACCTCTTTGCCATCCACCAGCACACTGACGATGCTGCCAGGTTCTGCCTGACCATAGAGGATTGGCCGGCTATTTGCTGATGACAGCGGCTGCGAAGTCAGGATTTTGAAGGCGGCCAATACCTGCGCGGCAGTCTGCATCTCTTCGGCAGTTGCTTCGACAGGGGTCTCGGCTGCGGTCGGAGTCTCGCTAGCAACAGGGGTTTCACCGGCTGCTGGGGTCTCTTCGGCGGTCGTTTCGACAGGGGTCTCGGCTGCGGTCGGAGTCTCGCCAGCAACAGGGGTTTCACCAGCTGTGGGAGTTTCACCAGCGGCTGGGGTCTCTTCGGCGGTCGCTTCGACAGGGGGCTCGGCTACGGGCGGAGTCTGACCGACCGTAGGGGCTTCGCCAGTGATAGGCGCCTCGGCG